>JBBSJC010000264.1:0-10453 GCA_038257655.1 Polyangiales bacterium
CGCCGAGGGCGAGCGCAAAGCCCCTGGCTGCGCATGGCGCGCTCCACGCGACGCTTGCCGACGCGCAGTCCCCGCCTCTTGAGTTCCATCAGGACGCGGGGGCTCCCGTAGCGCTTGTTGCTCCCTGCGTGGATCTCGCCAACATCGGCCTGCAGAGTGGCTTCATTCGCCTGCCGAGCACTCGGGGCGCGCTGGGCAAAGGCGTAGTACCCCTGCCGTGTTACCTGCAGATTCCGGCACAGCGCCGCCACTGGAAAGTGGGCCTTCTCCGCGTCGATGAAGATAAACCTCATCCGCTTTCCTTCGCGAAGAAGGCCGCCGCTTTTTTTGTAAGCCCCCAGTCTGACCCGTCGTGGCGTGCTCGCCGTGGCCCTGCAAACTCGTGTGCAGGAGGTACGCGTGACATCTGGAGTGGAAGGGTTTGGGGTCGTGCGGCGAGAGCCGCGGCGGCGCTGGAGCGCGGCGAGAGCGGCGGAAGTTCTTGGCGAGGCCGAGCGGAGCGGTCAGAACTTGGCCGAGTTCTGCCGAGAGCGCGAGCTGAACTATGAGCGCGTTCGTCGGTGGCGAATCCGACTGAGCGCGTCGGCGAGGCCGAAGCGCGCGCCGCGTTTCATACCGTTGCAGGTCGTGGAAGAGCAGCGGCGAGCGGTGCCGACAGCAGACGAGAGTAAGGTCCCGGGTGTTGTCGAGTTCGACGTGGGAGGCTGCGTGGTTCGCATGCGCGGAGAGGTCAGCGAAGCTGTGCTTGTGCGTGCCCTGCGCGCAGCCAAGGAGACGGCCGGATGCTGAAGCTTCCTGAGACCGTGCAAATCTTCGTGGCTGCCGAACACGCGGACATGCGCAAGCAGGCGAATGGGCTGAGCGCTCTGGTCAACGCGGCATTCGGACAGGCCCCTGCATCGGGGCATTTGTTCGTGTTCTTCAATCGAGATCGCGACAAGATTCGGATCCTTTTTTACGACCGCAACGGCTACTGCCTGGTGTCAAAAAGTCTAGAGCGTGGACGATTTCGGAAGCTCGAAATTCAGCAAGACGCTACCTCGCTGCGCATCACTTCGGTTGACCTGAGCGAGCTGTTGTCGAGCGCGGAAACTGTCGCTCCACGAAAACATCCTGTGCACTGACTCCAACTGCAATTCGATGTTGCATGCGATCGGATTGCAGGTAGAGAGACCGTCAGATGACGACGATGTCCCACGAGCAGGATCTGCTCAGCGCTGAGCCCGAGGAACTCGCGCCCAAACAGCTCGCGGACGTCGACGCGATTCGTGGTCAGCTGATGTCGATGCTCGTCGATGGCCGCGGTGAGAGCGCGATCGAGATGCTTCTCGATCTGCTCCTGCAGTTGCGAGACGCGCACACGGCGACGAGCGTCCGATTGCAGGACGCATTGCGCAAGCTGTACGGACGCAGCAGCGAGAAGGTATCACCCAGCCAGTTGCAGCTCGTGCTCAGTGCGCTCGTGCACGGCGCAACGGAGGTCACCGACGACGCGCAAGCGCGCAAACCAGACGCAGTCTCGGAGGCTTCTGCGGGCACTGACGACAGCGGTCAAGGCGTGCCGCCCAAACGCAAGCGCCGAAGTGGGCTCCGTGGCCGGGCTGCACTGCCGAGTCACTTGGAGCGACGCGTCACGAGTATTGCGCCTCGCGCCGAGGCCTGCTTTTGCCAGCCCTGTCAGGTCGACAAGCGTGCGATGGGAGTCGAACGCAGCGAGCGGCTCGAATACCAACCGCCGACCTTCTACGTGCGTGTCGAAGAGCGAACCAAGATGTCTTGCCCGAAATGCAGAACGGGCGTGGTCGCCGCGGAGGCAAGCGACACGCCTTTGCCCGGCGCGCTGCCCGGACCCGGCCTCTTGTCGCTCGTGATGGTGTCGCGATTCAAGGATGGCTTGCCGCTCAACCGTCAGGCTTCCATCTACGAGAAACGCTACGGCGTGCGTATCCCGACCTCGACGCTGGGCGCTTGGAGCGCGGGCGGCGCGGATCTCTTGGTGCCACTCGTCGATTTGCAGAAGGACCTTACTCTTCGCGACTTCCTTCTGCAGACGGATGACACAGGTATCCGGGTGCTCGACCCAGATGACCCGAGGGGAATCAAACGCGGCCACCTTTGGGTGTACGTTGGGGACGGTGAGCATGTCTTCGTCGACTACACACCTAACTGGTCGGGCAAAGGGCCCCAGGAAATCTTGAAGCTGCGCACCGGCTACATCCAGGCTGACGGGTACGCCGGCTACGATGCGCTCTTCACACCCGGCTCGCCTCGGACCGAGATCGCATGCTGGATGCACGCGCGCCGAGGCTTTGAAAAGGCCTTCCAGATCGGCGATGCGCGAGGCGGCATCATCTTGGGCCTCGTGCAGAGACTGTACGCGGTCGAACGCGCCGCGAAAGAGGAACAAGACACGCCGCAAGAGCGGCTCGCGCGAAGGCTCGAGCACAGCATCGGACCCTACGAAGAGATATTCAGCCTGCTTGACCAGTGGGCGCCGCATGTCGCGCCCAAGACTCCGATCGGTCAGGCGATCACCTACGCACGAAATCGGCGTATCCAGCTCGGACGCTGCTTTGACGATGGGCGAATCCCTCTCGATAACGGTGAGGTCGAGCGCCTGATCAGACTCATCGCCACCATGAGAAAAAACTCCCTGTTTGTCGGCTCCGACGCCGCAGGCCACCGCGCGGCCAACGTCTTGTCGCTCGTCCTCGCATGCCACCGCATCGGACTCGACCCATGGGCGTACTTCCGCGACATCCTGCCCCTGCTCGGCGCCAGCCGCTTCAGCGCATCCCGCCTGTCCGAGCTGCTCCCCAGCGCGTGGCGCGAACAGCAAGCTCAGCACGCTCGCGCTCAGTAAGCTGCCATCGGTGTCGCCCTGCAAGTCCATCGCGAGGGCAGCGTGACATGGCGAATCACCCGCGCACTGACGGGTCGGACTGGGGGCTTACCTTTTTTTAGGATCTCGCGATCCATTTTCAGCGACTCGTTCTCCTTGCGCAGTCGCTCGTTTTCGCGCTCCAGACGCGCCGTCAGCTGCTCGGGAGTCTCCGACGCAGAAACGACCTGCTTAGGATCGCGAGAACCAGATTTCCCCTTCTTGGCCATCAGGTCCTTCTTGTACCAGTCCCGCAGCGTCCAGGCATTCACGCCAAGATCTTCGGCTAGCTGCCGAAAGCTGCGCTCGTCCCGGTGGATCAGCGCCAATGCCTCTGCCTTGAAATCGTCGCTGTACTTCTTGTTGCCTCTGACACGCATGGTTCCTCCAAGTGCGTGTCAACGAAACCGAGGGAGGCTCAGCATCGAACAGATCGAGGAGCACGAGCGAACACTCCTTGCGCAGAGCCAAGCGCGCCGTAGCGTCGAGTGCGCGGGCTTTGGCATCGGCTTCGATTCCATAGATCTTACCTATAAGCTCCACGGCGCGCGCGGCCCGCTTGTCACCAAGCTTGAGCGCCTCGTGAAAACGCCGACGAACATGCATCATGCAGCCCAAGCGCCGCTCTCGGTCCACGAGCACGCGGCGACTGCCGTCGGGTATGTCGACTTGGGGGCGTCGTCGTTGGGGGCGTCGTCGTCGGTCTACATTAATCCGCTTACCGACAGCCCTTCGTCAGGTCGCTGGCGAGCGAGCTCGAGTTTGTGAATTTGTGTAGACCGAGGTGGCATCCGCGAGGTGGCATCCGCGAGGTGGCATCCGCGCCTGAGGTGGCATCCGCGCCTGCACGCGGTTGTGGCGAACGCTGGCTGCGCCGGTGCGCCCGTCGGCCAGGGCGTGTCGGTCTTCTGAGCGAGCGAACATAAGGTTCATCGACCAGCCGGATTTCTCGAGTCCAACAACATATTGTTCATCCATGGCCTGACGACCCACCGCATCGTGAAAGCTCTGTTGACCGTCCGCGCCTGGTAGCGAGAAGCTACGTCCAAGTCCGTAAGCCAGGCCCGCGCCCACGAACTACACCCAAAGGTCGTGTTCGTGTCGCCATCGCATACGCGTCCCGCGCTCGCTTGTGAGGGGCGCTTCCTCTGAGGCGACCCAAAAGTCCACTACTATCGCTGCATAAGCTCTTTGGAAATCGACCGGGTAGGTGCCGTCGTTCGTGACAAGTTCCAGTTTGGGAGCTGTACAGAGGGCGGCTGACAGGCTTGCGCGTACGATGTCGGGTTCCCCGTACGGCATAGGTGCTCGCGCTTGAGCGACCTGTCGACTGATGATCACGGAGGCGGCCGAAGTTCTGCGCGCGGAGTTGAAAACGTCGGCGGTCTCCTGCGCACGCAGCCGGGTAGTCGCCACGAGGTGCGTGCCCACAAGTGTGATCAGAAGAATTAGCGTGGGTCGCACGGCAATACGACTGGCCGCGCTGTGTAGGAGTACGACAGAGTTCCGCCGCCGATGACCCTTAGCGGTCCCATTGCAGCAGTGCATGTCACCGCGACGGAGGAGGGGCAGCGATGACTTGCCGCACGTCTCCGCAGGTGCCACGCCCCTCGGCATCACTGCGTTGGACCTCTGCGCGTGCTGCCGCGACGACGCGCGCGCTCTCGGCGATGATGACGCGCGTGTTGAAGGAGTATTGCCGCTGCGAAGAAGAGACCGTACCGGTGACAATACCATCGGCCCCGAGTAGGCCGCCAAGCCGAGCCACGTACTCGGGATCGTACAGATCCGACTGACTCGCTTGGTTCTCTCGCAGCACACGGTCCAGCATGCGCCGCTCAATGATTTCGAACTGGTTGGTCGCGAAGAGACTCGTCGTCAGGTCTTCGGCCGCTGGTGCACCCAGGCTGCATTCGCCTCCGTGCGCCTCCACGAAGTCCAGAACCGCCACTTTCATGCGGTTTCGTCCATCCCAACGCAAGCCTTGCGCAAGGTCGTTCGCGAGAATGTCGAAGGAGCGATTCCAGTCGCTTTTCGGACCACCTAGCTGGCCGGTGCTTACCCGCACTCCCAAGCGAGGGGCGTTTTCGGCCAGTGGGGACGGCTCGGCGCCCAGTGCGCTCCTATCCGGCAGCCCCTGGCTTGATGGTGGGGGGCTGCTCGCGCCACAAGCGATGAGCAACACGAGTCCGACTGCCCTGATATTGAGGTCCATTCTCTTTCCCCTTAGACGCGGCCCCCGCTGAGTACCCATTGTCGTTGAGCTAGGCACGCTGCCCTAGTAAGAGTTCGGCCACTGCAGCACGAACGGACCTGGCGAGCCGGTCTTCCGCGTCACGTCGCGCAGTGTCTGCAGACTGTGCAACGCCCCGTCCTGCTACTTCGCGCTCGCGCGACAGTAAGCCCTCAGATGTCGAGACGCGAACTCTCCCGAGATAGCTTACGGTCCACAGGTCTGCAGCGGCTGTGCTCGCGCGAGGTATGGGCGCTTCGCTAGTTGCACTCCGGTACTCGACGAGAAGCATGCCTTGATGACAGGGCCCGAATCGAACCTCCTCGATGCCACTTTCACTCAGCAGCACTCCGGCGCTCGCGAACACGCGCTCGGGCGCAGGTTCGCTCCCCTTGTCCGAGACGAGACACACGGCGACGCCCAGCAACCTCTCGCGACGAACTTGCACTACGTCCTGCGCAAAGCTCCGCTGGGTACGCGAGGGTTGCAGGGTGATGAGTAGATCCTCCGCCGGTTCGAGTAGCGGTACCAAGAGCTCTGCCTGAGCCAGCAACGTGAGGCTCGTTAGAAGGTCTAACTGGCGGGCACGCGCGAGCAAGTCCTCGAAGCTCGTGCGCGGCGCCGCCGTCGAGCGGACAATTCGCTGGGCGAGCTGGGCGCGGTCGAGCGCCACCACTGCAAAACACTGATCAGCAGTGCAACCTTGATGGCGCGGCACCACGTTCGAGACCTCTAGCGTCGCTTCGCTACGACCCGCCAGAACAGCGCTACACGAGCTTTGGGCTTGGCTCCTAGTCTTCCCGTCTGCGCGCTCCTGGACTGAGTCCAGGCGGCACGTGCGCTCGCGGACGACGCTTACCTGTGCACGAATTTGCAGCAGCGCGTCCTCCGTGGCCCGTTGCACGGCACATGGAAGGCGATCCAAGGTCCGCACCTCAGCACCACAGGCTCCGCGCCCCACCGCGTACGCGCCGCTGTCGCTGATGTCGCCTGAATCATACCAAGGCGGCGCGTGGTGGACCGAACTGGCGGCGCACCCCCCTACCGCGAGGCTCGCCAAGGCGGTAGCCGAGGTGAAGAGCTTCATGAAAGTCACCTGGACGAGGGCTGCTCAAACGACGCTTCGAACTCGGAGCGGACCTGTGCAGAGTTGCTATTCACGAGCGCTCGCTCCGCAGGCGAGAGCGTGTCGCTGTTGCTAATACTGGCGAGCAACTGCTCCATGTCGACCCGAGCAAGAACGAACAGCTCGTCAGAGTCCCCATCGACGTAGGTGTTGACCGTCTCCATGCCGCGTACGAGGTTGTCACTCGTGCTTCGGTCGGCGAGGTCATTGCGCTGCGTCGCTTGAGCAGTCCTCGTCACGTCACCGTCGTCATCCTTGCCCACGCTCGAGTCCATGCGGGCCAGGCGCTCGCGGAAGGTCTTTACCGCCGCTCCGACGTACTCGGAGAGCTTCGCACGCGCATCTTGCTCCGCGCTCGGCATGGCGAACGTCCGTCCCATGGATGCGTTGGGTGCCACGCCCACTGCCTTCACATAGCTGCGGTCACCTTCCTTCTCCACCCAGATGCCGCGATTGCGCCACGAGTCCGGTTCATCGATTTCCGTCTTAGGGGTCTGTCGCGAGCCGCAGCCCGTCGTGACCGTTGCACCGATCAGGAGGGTGCACAGCGCGGCGCACCCAAACGACAACCAGTGCTTGGTAAGAATCATACATTCTCCTCGACTACACTGAAGTTCCTCGCAAGCTCCTGGCTCACTCCAGCCACAAGCGATTTTAGGCGTGCTATCGGCAGGCGTGTCAACGCTTTATCAAGCTCTGCGCAGGAATCGCAACGAGGTCGAGCCATGCTGCCCTGGGACCATCCCCGCGTCGATTCTGCCCACACACGGTTAGCATCCGCACACCTCGATCTACACACTCTAGCAGTCGGCCAACGCCGACCTGCACTCGCGAGCTGGCCTTGTCCTGCAAGTGCTGCGTCAAAGAGACGACATATACCTTTCGATCTCCCGGTAGCCAACATCGTGAGCGTACACCTTGGCGAAGTAGGTCTTCGCCTTCTTAGTGTCGCCCATCTGGAAGTAACAGACGCCGAGCCAATAGCGAAACTCCACCGCGTTTGAATCCGTTCGAGTAGGCGCATTGATGGGCCCTCGCTTGAACACCTCGGAAGCCGGCTCCCATGGCTCGTTGCCGACGAACGCGCGTCCCAACAGTAAGGCGAGCTTCTCTCCGTGCCGCTCATCACTGAGCCAGGGTGAACCTTGTAGAATTCGGATCATGTGGGCAAAGCACCCGATCTCACCGAGCTGTTCTGCCGCGAAGGTAAGCACGGCAGCGCCGGGCGGCACCACGGACAGGAGCTTGACCACTTCGTCTGGCCGGTTGAGCCCACAGCGCAGGCTTATCAGTACCGCTTGCGACGCCGGATTCTGCATGTCTGCCCGCATCAGCTCGACTGCATGGTCGTGAGCTTCTTCGAGCTCTCCCAGGTCGTCCGCAAGCGTGATCACGAGGAGGCGGCGTGCCTCATAGTTCTTACTGTTCCTGTGAAGTGCCGCTAGATACGCTTGCGCTGCCTCGCGGTGTTTGCCTCGACTGGACAACGCCCGGCCCGCATTGAATTTGCGTGCTGATGTCGGGCCGGCCGCCACCCAGGAGCAGGAAAAAATGACTGCTCCCACGAGCAGGAATGGAGGGAACAAGAAGCCCAGCAGGAAGAGCGTGGCGCTTCGACCAAACCATGTAGATTGCCGAGTACCGGCTTCTGCGCTTGGCCCAGCATTGGGCATCACTGGGGCGATCGTTTCGCGCGACGCAGTGACACTCCCTGCCGTCCGGCGGACACCTACTTGATGTGAGACGGACAACCCAGTACCCGGCGCGGTCGCCGTGGCCCGCACCCCGCGCGGGCCGGCACTCACGCGAAATCCTTTCACGCCTGCGCTAATGCCGAGACCACTCTTGCTTAGGTTGAGGTTGATACCAGGCGCTAGTCGGAGGCGTTTATGGAATCGAAAACCCATGGTGCTTACCCCTGACCACAAAGCGAGACGCCGCTAGAATGACTAAATCTTAGCAACGAAATGCATTGCAGGACTAGCTCGATCCACAGGCGACACCGCCGGCTCTAGCTGACTTGGTATAGTCTGGCCTGACGATGCGGGAGATGTCCCACCCTTACGGTCATGACAAAAGGGGCAAGGTGTGCGGGGTTCACGCCTCGCCCGGCGCAGTCGTCGCCGTATCCCTCCGCCCCTCCGCCCTTCTCCTCCGCTGCCAAGCACTAGTCACCTTCCGCACCACCTCCGCATCCCCCCGAAACACAAACCTTGCCGCACTCCTAACCTGTCCCATCCGCTCATACAGTAAGGTCGCGATCCGATTCCTAAGATCCAGCGCCGCCTTCTGCTTATTCGCGGGCTCACCCACCAGCTTCCCAGCCGAGCGCTCCCGTAAGCTCTTCGCAAGCCCTGTCGCTTCGTCGATCATCGCGCCATCGAACCCGCCTAACCCCGACAGACGATCACGATGCATCTGCGCTAGGCCCGCATAAGCTTCGAGGGCTAAGGCGACTGCGTCTTGGGAGAGGCTATCGCGGTGGGTTTCTTGGAGTGCGTCTAGACGGGCGTCGTTTTCGTCGTCTTGGCCGTCGTCGAAGAGGAACTCGAGGGTGGCGTGGAGCTCGCTGACGACGAACTGGGCGCGCTCGATGGGGGACTGTAAGTCGGGGGCCTGCGTGAGCATGTAATCGGTGTGCGCGGCGGACAGGGCCTCTTGCAGCTCGAGGATCTCGGCGCCCAGCTCGCGCTTGATGCGGCCAGCGCCGTGCACAGCGAGCTCAAAGCCAGGGCGCACCACGCGGCCCGCTGCGTCGCGCTGGGCGGCCCAGTGGTGCTCCCACACGCGCGCGACGTCGACGGCCTCGCCGGTGAGCACGTGGATGGGCACGGGCAGCCGGTCGACCGGTGCCGTGAGGGCCAGCGCCTCCGGGCGCCATTTTTCGAGGTTTGCGTTGCTCATGGATGCATGGATGTGCCTCTTTCGCTGACTGATCTGGTTCGAACGCGAGAGACATGCGTCCTCGCTTGGGTACGCCGGGCGGCGGGCGGTCTGTCTCGCAACGCGCGGTGCTTGGTGCCCGCGGCTCTGCTGCTTCCGTATTCACTGCCCCAAAGGAAGCGAAATTCGTAACCCAGTTGAGCGCACTGTGGGAAGCGTGAAGATGGGGCGAGAATGCGCAATCGGGCGCCGGGCATCTGCCGCATGCGGCAGGCTCGCACTGGCTCAGACCGGAGGCGGAGAATGGACAAGGCGCTCTCGCCAAACACTCAGGTCATCGTGCTGCTCAGCGCGCGATCCTGGCGCAGCTGCCTGGCAAGGCGCCGGCCGGTGTCAGCGATCCAAGCGTGTCCTGAGCGCGGTGGCCCCCTTTCGCTAAGCTTGCGTCATGCCAAACGAGCGGATCGAAGGTTGGGCACAGCAGTTGGTGGCGCTAGGTGTAGAAGTGGTGAGCCTGAACGACATCGGACAGGTCATCGGGGCGGCTGCGACGACACCTGACGAGATCGGACAGCTCCTGCAGCGACTCCAGACCTTGGGCCTCGAGGCGCATGCCGGACCCGCATCGGCACCCCGCGAAAACCTGCACGCGGTGCTCACGGCGGCCCGCGAGATCAAGCAGGCCGGCGAGCTACCCACGACGCAACGCATTGCGGCGCTGTCTGGCTTGAGTGAGAGCGAGGTCAAGGGTTCTCTGTTGTACGCGCAGGTTGGGATTCCCTCAGTTTCGTTGACACCTGCTATGCGGCCTGTGCCGCGTCGTGATCACGCTCTACTTCAGCTGGGGTTCGGTAATCTAGCGAAGAGTGCAGCCTGCGGCGGTTATAGAAGACTTCGATGTACTCGAACAGGGCGCTGCGAAGCTCCAGGCGGCCTTTCCAGGGCCTGTCATGGATAAGCTCAGTCTTGATCGTGGAGAAGAAGCTCTCTGCCACGGCATTGTCCCAACAGTTGCCCTTGCGGCTCATGCTGACGGTTGCGCCAAGATCCGCGAGTGCAGCTCGGTACTCAGCGCTCGTGTATTGGCAACCGCGATCGGAGTGGTGCATAAGGCCCGGACCTGGCCTGCGCCGCCGCAGAGCCATCTCTAGCGCCGCGAGGGGTAAGCTCGTCGATAGGGTCACTTCGAGAGCCTAGATGGGATGAAGCGGCCGGCCTCCACGAGGTGGTGGCAAACTAGGCCCCACGGGAAACGAAAAACGCGGTCAACGCCGCATAGTGGAGGCCGGCCATGGAAAAGATTGGCATCGACGTGCACAAGGTCGCAACC
>JBBSJC010000265.1:0-10426 GCA_038257655.1 Polyangiales bacterium
AGAGATGTTGTCGTCGTCCGGACACTGGGTGGGCTCACCATCCGTGACGAGGATCACCGCTTTGCCACGGATTGCGCTGCTGGGGTCGTTGGGAATCAGGAAGAGCGCGTCGGTAAAGTTACCATCATCATTGGGGTCGAGCGTGCCGGCGAGCGCCGCTGCAGTGGGGGTACCACCGCTCGGATTGATGTTGGTTTGCGTATCGAACGCGTTCTGGAATGCAGCGACGTTGGCGAAGGAGGGCTGCCCCGCCACTGCAGACGAGCTTAGTGCGCTCACGTCAAGCTCTTCAACCGGATTGTTGGCGCAGCTATTGTTTCCTGAATACTGGGCCACACCCAGGTTATAGGAGCCGTCCGCTAGATCGAGCTTGAGGATGTCGACCGCGGCCTCCCAAACATCTTCACGCGAGTCACAGTTGGAGCACGCGTCTTGGTCCATCGAACCGGATTCATCGATGACGAAGTAGAGCGTGGGCGTCAGCGGATTGGCTTGGGTCGTCCCCGCAGCGCAGGTGTTCGCCGGGGGCAAATCGTTCGTGTCGCATTGGTCGCCGATACCATCGCCGTCGGAGTCTTGCTGCCCAGGGTTCGCGTTCGTCTTACAGTTATCGCACGCGCTCCCCACGTTATCGCCATCGGGATCCTCCTGACCCGGATTGCTGACGGTGGGGCAGTTGTCCGCCAGGTCCAGCTTGCCATCCTTGTCCGTATCGATCGCGCCAGCGCCGCCGCCCGGACATGCGTCGCCCGTACCGTCCTTGTCGCTGTCGAGCTGCGAAACGTTCGCAATCAACGGGCAGTTGTCACACACGTTACCGAGACCATCCCTGTCGCTATCGGTTTGATCTGCGCTCTTGAGGTTCGGGCATTTGTCGACCCCATTGAGGATGCCATCGCCGTCGTCGTCGCCACCATCGTTGTTGACGCAGGCGGCGGGTGATTGATCGAAGTTGGCGACCTTTGGACAGTTGTCGCAGGCGTCGCCAACGCCATCCCCGTCGCTATCGAGCTGATCGGCGTTGCTGGTCTTCGGACAATTGTCGGCGCCGTTGATGTCGCCATCGCCATCATCATCGGCGTTGGGATCAGCGAAAATCTGCGCGCACGCGTTGCCGACGCCATCCATGTCGGTATCGGTCTGGGTATAGTTTGCGACCGTCGGACAGTTGTCGCAGGCGTCGCCAAAGCCATCGCGATCAGTGTCCGCCTGATCCGGATTGGCCACCGCATCGCAGGTGTCCGTCGCGTCGGGTGAGCCATCCCCATCACTATCGGTGCTCATGTCGACGCCGCCCTGACAGGCATCACCCTTACCATCCTGGTCTAGATCGAGCTGGTCGTAGTTCGCGACCCCCGCGCAGTTGTCACAGACATCGCCACGAAAGTCGCCGTCGGCATCTGCGTTGTTCGCGCTGTTAACCAGAGGACAGCGATCCTCCCTGTTCAGGATCCCGTCTCCATCGTCATCTGCCCCAGCGAAGAGCGTGCCGTCTTTGCAGGCGTTGCCCACACCGTCAGCATCGTCGTCTGCTTGATCGGCGTTGGCGGTCGAGGGGCAGTTGTCGCAAGCGTTGCCTGAGCCGTCCCGGTCCTGATCAGCCTGGCTTTCATTGGCGAGGGCAGGACAGTTGTCGGCGCCATCGTCGACGCCGTCATCGTCAGCATCGGTGTCGACCGGCTTCGCAGCGTCAAACTCTTCTTCCGCCGCGGCGTCGCGGACGGGCGCGTCGCCAACGTCGTCGATCGTGCCCTCCTTACCCCCGCTACCGGAACAAGCCGATGCGAGCATGAGCAAGGTCGATAGCAGGGTCGATAGAAGGTGAGCCGGCACGCCGAAACGCCGGGCGTGACTAGATTGCGAGCAGCTGGACAACATCTTTAGCTTCTCACTGTAAAGGCCTGGGCGTTCTGCGCCGCATGTGACAAGTGCGCAGGTCAGCTTCGTCCGGGTGCAGGCCCTCGCATAAAAGCGCAGGGCCGTCGCATGTTTCAGCTCAACAAAGTATGGAGCCGCGTAGAATCGGAAACGGCGCATGCCGGGGGGCACTTGAAGCGCGTTCTCGTGGTTCCAGACCAAATCATCCAAGGTGAGATCGGAGCCACGTTCTTCGATCGCCGCTCGTTCGGCGTGAGATCGGCGCACGAAGCGAGCGAAGCGCTGGGCATCGCCAGCGCGTGGCGCCCTGATTTGATCGTATTGCGCAGCGACCTTGCGGGTGCATCCGTGCGCGACTTCTGTCTGCTTGTGCGCGCGAAGCTGCCGCGCGTAAAGCTCCTCATCGTCTATGAAATGTTAGGCGACGACGCGAGCGATCAGCTCGATGGGTTGTGCGACTCCCGACTCTTACCCCCCGTATCGCCTGAACAGCTGCTCGACACAGCCGCAGAGCTCCTTGCCGTACGCACGCGCCGCGCACCGCGGGTACCTGTGGATACATTAGTACACCTGATAGGCTTCGGGCTTCAGGCCTCGGCAGAAGGTGGGCTGGCCAACGCCATCGATGTCAGCGAGCTTGGCATGTTGCTCGAAGCCGGGGCGCAGCTCGATCTGGGAGCCGAGGGACAGCTCGCATTCTTCTTGCCCCAAATCGGGGAACGTATCGTCGTGCCGGGTGTAGTGCGCGTCTCGATCGACGAGATCTTACTGCACTACGCCATCGAATTTACCGGCGGGGACCCGGCCTGCCTGGTTGCAATTCAACGATACGTCAGCGGATCCGCAGTGGACTGAGGCGAGCACAATATGGCGACACCGACCCTTAGAACTCTCGGCATTGACCTGGGTACGACCAACACGGCAGTGGCGATCGATGGTCAGGTCTTTCAACACCGACAGGGCAATGAGACCTACTCCACCGTGCCATCGGTGGTCGCGTTTCCGCCGAGCGGCGCGGTCATCGTAGGGCCCAACGCCAAGAAGCGCCGGGCGATCGACCCCAAAAACACCATCTCTTCATCAAAGCGACTCATGGGGCAGACCGCCCGCGCCTACACCACGCAAAAGTTCAAGGAACAGTATCCTTACGATCTAGTCGACCACTGCGGGCTGGCCGCCTTTCGCACGCGTGCTGGCATTTTCACGGCCGCTGGTATCGCGACCAAGATCCTGAGCCGCGCGTTGACCGACCTTACCGTCGACCCGACAACCCACGATGCAGTGATCACCGTGCCCGCGGCGTTTGACGCTGCCGCACGCGCAGCGACCATCGAGGCCGGACGCGCCGCTGGCTTGCAGGATGTGCGCGTCATCTCCGAACCTGTCGCGACAGCGATGGCATACCTTACGATCTACGGAAAGGGTCAAGGCAAGGTTGCCATCTACGACCTGGGTGGAGGCACCTTCGATCTCGCGATCGTCGACTGCTCGGTCAGCCCCGCACGCGTGCTCGCTCACGCCGGCGACCCCTACCTCGGGGGGGACGACATTGACCATGCGATCGCAGATTGGGTCGCAGGCGAAGTGATGCAGCGCTTCAGCTGGGATCTTGGTAGCGACATGCTCGTGCGCGATCGACTCATCGT
This sequence comes from Polyangiales bacterium, assembly GCA_038257655.1. Taxonomy (GTDB): domain Bacteria; phylum Myxococcota_A; class Polyangia; order Polyangiales; family DASUME01; genus DASUME01. The sequence continues at coordinate 3,525 of JBBSJC010000265.1, forward strand.
GCAATGCGAGCGCGCCAAAGCCCGGCTCGGTTTTGCTGGGCAGACGCGCATCGAGCTTGCGCAGGTCGACCCAGCGGCGCCAATGGCCGCGCAGTCGGTAGCCCTCGACCGCGCGCGCTTAGAGCTGCTCACGCACGAGCTCGTGGGGCGCACGTTTGCACTATGCGACGAAGTGCTGCGCGGGGGCGGGTTACGCGCCCAAGACATCGATGCCGTCTTCATGTCCGGCGGCAGCACGCTTTTGCCCTCGGTGCGCGACGGTGTAGCCCGCTACTTCGGCAAGCTGCCGCGTTGTGACTATGACCCGATGGAGGTCGTGGCGATCGGCGCAAGCCTCACCTCAGAGCTCACCTGACGGCCGTCACGCGCTTACTGTGAGAGACCCAGCGCCTGGCGGTACGCTCCGTCATCAGGCCCGTGTTTTTCCCAGTAAGGCAACATGATCGAGCGGGTGAGCGTGCCACGTGTGGTCGGTGCGCCTGGCTTGGCTGTCTCTTCAAAGCTCGCGATGCGATGGGGAAAGCGCGTCTCGAAGCTAAGCGCAAGCTCGCGTCCAGAATCGTACTTAATACGATAGGTGCGTTTACCCTGTTTTTCGTCGCTCAGACTCGCTTCTGCCGCCATCACTTGGAGCGGCACGTGATCGAGGCGTACGTGATGGGCGGCTGGCAGAAGTGCGATACGCCCGAGCGGGAGAGCGCTCGGATCCTGGCGAACGCGTGTCCACAGCGCGTCTTCGACGAGCGTGACCGGTAACGTGCTGTCTCGATCGCCCTCGTCCTGAAAGTAAGATCGCTCCTCGATCTGAAACTGCCCCCCGCGCTGGTTCAGCTGCATAAAGGATTGTCCGCACCACTCCGTGGCCGTGAAAGTGAGCTTGAGAGGGGCTTCCTTCGCCTGCTTGGCTGGCGAAAATACCGAGGTCATCAACGTGTAAGGATAGATGCCGGTATAGAAACGCCGGTAGCTGTTGAGCTTCAGCACGCTGACGGCGTCCTTCGCCTCCGCGTCGCCCTTACCTTCAAACTTCACCTGCTTGGTCTTCAAGAAGTCCTCAGTTACGAAGATAAGGACCGCCTCGGCTGGGTGCAGCGCCCCGTAACGCGCTTGCTGCACGTCGTAGCGATTGAGCTCGGCCTTGCCGCGATACCAGTAGCCATCGAAGCTGGGATGGGCAGCGGCGACGGCTTCCGAGCTTTCAAGCCCAGGCAACTGCGGCAACTGCGGCGCTGGCCCAGCTGCTTCGGCGTGGACAGGTGCAAACGTCGGCGGCTTCCCCTCGCAGGCAAGCAGCAGGACTACCAAGACGACAGACAACGTACGCATGTCTGCACTCTACCCCTCCGCGAACGTGCGTGACCGCTCAAAGTCGGCACAACGCGCCGCACTCGCCGCTCCGGTCTGTCAGAAACGCGCTAGGCTGGGCTCCGCATGCGAGCGATCCCCTGGTTGTTGGCGTTGGCGTTGTCTCTAGTCGGCTGCGCGCTCGGTGGCTGCGCTGGAACCCGTGGGGGCCACCGCTACGTAAGTGAGGTGCCGGGCCTCTCGGAGGAGCGCTTACTCGCGGGCAGCGACGAGCCTGTGCTCTTTTTGGGTCCCGAGCGCGATGCCCCGGCGGTGGGCTACGCCTCTGCGGATCTGAGCGTGCGCTTGGCGGGCAGCCCTCAAGCCGGTCGCGTGCTCATCAAAGTGCTCGGCGCCCTCGAAGTGCAAGCCCACGTGCCAAGCAAGCTATTGTCACTGCGCGTTCAGCGCCGCGGACGCGTGCGCGGCACCCCCACCTACGTCGGTCCCGGTGATCGCTTGCGCGTGCTGGGCCCAGCAGCCGAAGCGGGACGCGTACGCGTCGTCGCCACCCCGTCGGTTCTCGGCCACCGCACCCAACCTTACGAAGGCACTTACCCCGTCCAAGGCTTGGCAGCCAAGCCCGCACCAGCCACCACAAGTCAGCCCGAGCCCGGCGCCGCCTACGAGCTGGCCGCGGGGCTGCCGTTCTCGCTGTACGATCTGCCCAACGGCAACCAGGTCGTAGCGCCCAGCACCAGCCCCCTAGCGACCGACGTCACGGTGCTGCGCCAGGAAGGGGCATGGTACGCGGTGCGTGTCGGCTCTGGACCTTACTTGATCGGCTACACGAGCTCGCAGCTCAAGCCACGGAAGCCAGGCGCTGTGACCCAGGACGCGCTCACTCTCAAGTCTGCTGTGCTCCCGCCCCCCGCAAACGCAGGGATTCCAGTACGGTTGGTGCACGAACGGGGCGAGCTCAAGCGGGTCGCCGCGGGCACTCAGCTGTTTTTCAACAATGCGCCGTTCGCGATACTTCGCAGCCCAGGCTGGGCGCGCGTGCTCGCCGAGTATCCCAATGGCGAAGTGGACGCGTTTGTCGCGGCCGATGATCACGTGGCGGTACGCGCACTCTTGTCACGCTCGGCGCTGTCCGACGCGCCCGTACCGACCGCAGGCGCCGCAGACACCGACGCACAACCCCGCGCAAATGAAAGCCCTGCGCTGAACTAGTGAAACACCGTCGGCAGCGGCAAGACCTTGATCGCGTCGCGGGAGACGCGCACCGGATAGCCCTCGATAAGCTCATCTTCCGTCAACACGTCTGCAGGCTTCTCGGATGCGTAGGTGATGGGCGACGGCGCATCGCTCGCCACCGCTTGCGCAAAACCCGCCGCATCGGGGGACACGACCGCAATCTGCAAGCGCGACAGATCTACGTGGCGTTTGATCGCTGCGTTGACCTGCTCGCGCGTGAGCTTACCTATCTGCTCACGCAAGGTTGACAAGTAAGGCGCGGATAAACCGTAAAAGCGCGTATCGATTGCATATCCAAGGCGAGCCTGCTCGGTCTGAGCAAACAAGGCGAAGTAACGCTGGGTAAAGACTTGGATGCGGTCGAACTCGGTCTGGCTCAGGCCGTCCTGCACAAACGACTCAAGCTCACGCACGGCCATGCGCAAAGCGAAATGCGCGTGCTCGGCCGGCACGGGGCGCACCCAGATCGAGAAATATTGGTTGCGACGCGAGACGTTGGTCTGCGGAAAGCGCGTCCCGCCGTCTTGTACGAAATGCTCCGCGTAGGCGTAGTCGCCATAGTTCAGGCCGCGCTCTCCGCGCATTTTCTGCATCAGACGCCCGGCAAAGGTCCGGTGCTGGCCGAGATGCGCAGCAGCGAGCATGAGCGCCGCATGATCGGGATGGTCACGTGTGACGGCAATCGGCACGCCCATGGAGGTCGCCACCGACTGCGCCTCCGGCTTGTCTACGATCCACATGCGGCGCGAAGCCGGTTGTTGAAGCGCCGGCAACTCAGCGCGCGCTGTGCATTGAGCGTGGGGCAGCGCACCCAGGTCGGCCCGGATCAACTTGAGAAAGTCTGCATCGACAGCGCCCGAGAGCGCCACGTTGACACGCGCGCCGCACAGCACCTTCTCGCGCTGCTTGCGCAAATCCTCGACCGTAAGGTTCGATAGGCCCTGCTCGGTTCCGAGCGCCGGACGGCCGTAGGGATGGCCCTCGAACACCATCGCTTGCAATAGCTCCTTGCCCAAGCTTTCGTCGTCTGCACCGCGCAGGTCCTGGGTGAGCTGCGAAAGTGAACGCGCCTGAATGCGCTGTACGTCGGCCAAATCGAAGCTGGGATTGAGCAACGTGTCACGAAACAGCGGGTAAAAAGCGGCTAAGTGATCGCGGTGCGCGCGGCCCGCAAACACGGTCTGTTCGCGCTCGACCTGCACGTCGATGGTTGCCGCCATCGGAAACAGCAAACGTTCGCGTTCGGCAACGCGGCGTCCGCCGGCCCCACCTTCCGCCATGGTTGTGGCGGTGACAAAGGTCAAGCCTTCTTGACCTGTCGGGTCATCGATCGAACCAGCATCAAAGCTCACGCGGATCTCAACCACCGGCGATTCGTTGATCTCGGCCAGCACGCGCGCCGCGTCCAGGGGCCCCTGCCCCTTGGCAGACTCGGGCGTTTTGGGTGCGGGCGCGGTTTTTCGAGCCACACGCAGCTGCCGCGAGGGCAAGTGTGAGCGCAATCCACAACTGTGTTGGCCTCATGGCGAGCCATCCTTCTTCGAGTCTTTCGCATCGGCTTTGACTTTCGGTGCCAGCGTTACCACCACGCGTCGCTTCGCATTCAGGTAGGTGCGCGCCACGCGAGCCACCTCCTCGGGTGTCACCCGCGTTAACGCGTCGAGATAGGCCGGCAAAGTGTCTGGGCGCCCCGTCAGCGCGATGAACTGGGCCAAGGTATCCGCCGCTTCACTTGCGGTTTCGACGTTGAGCGTAAGCTTATAAGTAAGGTTCGAGCGCACCGCCTTGACGCGTTCAGCGTCCGCCTTGCCGGCCGCAAGCTCATCGAGCGCGCCCTGTACCGCAGCCTCAACCGTCGCAAACGACGTCTCTGGCTTAAGCTCTGCGTCCACGACAAAGAGTCCGGGATCGCGCGTGAAGCTCGACTGCCAACTCGACAGCTCAAGCAGGCGCTGCTCGTCGACCACAAGCCGCTGATAGAGCGGACTCGACGCGGAAAACAATAGACCGTGGGCGACCTCGAGCGCGGCCGCATCGCGCAGGCAGGTGCTGAGCTCGCCCTGCCCTTCGCAAAACGCTGGCCCACGATAACCGATGAACATGCGCGGTGGCGAAGAGCCATCCCAGTCGAGATGCCGCGCTACACCCTGGCTGAGCGGCGCTTCGACCGGCACCTCGGGCTTGTCGCGCTTGCCGCTCCACGCGGCGTACTGCGACTTGACTTGGGCGAGCACATCCGCGTGCGAGACATCTCCCGCCACGATGATCGTCGTGTTGTCGGGCGTGTAAAACCTGCGAAAAAAGCCCTGAGAATAAGCAAACTTCTCGGGCATCGCCTGCACGTCGGGCAAGTAACCTATCGTGGTGTGACCGTAAGTGTGGCTCGGAAACGCAAGCTCGCTTAGCGTCTCCCACATCTTGAGAAACGGACTGGAAGCGCTCTTGTTGTACTCACCGAGCACCGCGCCCGTTTCAGTGCGAAAGACCTGCTCGGTATACGACAGGTTCTGAAAGCGATCGGCTTCGAGCTCTACGACCTCCGCCAGGGCCGAGGCTGGCGCCGTCACCGTATAGAGCGTGAAGTCTTGGCTCGTGTACGCATTGTTGTCTGCGCCTAGGCTCTGGATCTTGGCCTCGTAAGCCTGCTCCGGAAACCGCTCGGTGCCGCGAAACATCATGTGCTCGAACAGATGCGCAAAACCCGAGTGTCCCTTTTCAACCTCGTCACGCGAGCCGACGCGCACGAGCGTGTAATAGGCGACGATACCAGGGCTCGGCCAGGGCACGGTGATCACCGTCAGACCATTGGGCAGCGTCGAACGCTCAGGTGGTTCGGTGAATGGGCCCCAATTTGCGCTGCTATTGGCAGCGCTGTGCTGGGCAGCAGTCTTAGCAGCGCCGGCTGGGTGAACGCGCGTGGCGGGCGCGGAGGGCGCATGGGACCCGCCGTGGGCGTGCGCGGCCGTCGCAGCGGCGAACCACACACAGATACTCAAGCAGACACGCATGTTCATGCGCTCGCTCCCTTCTTGTTGGCGCGATTAGCCGCGCAATAGCGAAAGCCTGTAATCGCCAGGGGCGCTCAGGCCAAGCAAGTGAAGCACGGTTGCCGCGATGTTAGCGAGACCGGGCTCACGCACAGTCTCGTCGATCGCAAGCTTCGTACTCGGTGCATACAAAAGGAATGGCACCTTGTTCAACGTGTGACTCGTCTTCACCAGCGGTTTACCCGCCGCGTCTTCTTCGATCTTGCCGTTCTTGTCGAGTTGAAACATCTCATCCGCGTTGCCGTGATCGGCCGTCACGATCATCGCGCCCTGGAGTTTCTCGATTACGGGCAGCAGACGACCGAGCTGCAGATCGACCGCTTCGACCGCGAGGACCGCCGCATCGCGAAAGCCGGTATGCCCCACCATGTCACCATTCGCGTAATTGACGCGCAAATGACGGTGTTTCCCGCTGACGAGGGCGGCTATCAGCGCGTCGGTGATCTCGGCCGCTTTCATCCACGGTCGCTCTTCGAATGGTAAGGTCCCGCTGGCGATTTCCAGGTATTCTTCGTAGCGCTCGTCGAACTTGCCACTGCGGTTGCCGTTCCAAAAGTAAGTCACATGGCCAAACTTCTGGGTCTCGCTGCAGGCAAACTGCGTGATCTGATTGCGCGCCAAATACTCGCCCAAGGTGCGTTCGATGGCAGGCGGCGGAACGAGAAAGCGTGCGGGCAGCTTGAGGTCGCCATCGTACTGCATCATCCCCGCGAACAAGATATCGGGGCGACCTCGCCTATCGAACTGCGTGAACACCTCACGCTCTAAAGCGAGGCTGATTTCGATCGCGCGATCGCCGCGAAAGTTGAACAAGACCACGCTCGAGCCATCCTCGATCCGGCCGACCGGCTTGCCGTCGGCGCTGGCGATCACAAAGGGCGGCAGGTTCTGATCACTCAGGCCCGGCATCTCGTCGCGATAGCTGAGGACAGCCTCGCGGGCGCTCGAGAACACGCGCCCTTCGCCGTGAACGTGGGTCATGTAACCACGCTCGACCATCGGCCATTCGGCCTCGTAGCGATCCATTGTGATGCGCATGCGACCGCCGCCGGAGGCGATGCGATAGTCGCGGTTCGCCTGACGATTGATCGCAGACAGCAGCTCCTCGAGCGCATCGATATACAGTAAGCCGCTCGTCTCAGGCACGTCGCGTCCGTCTAGCAACACGTGCACGCGTACCTTGCTGACGTTTTCGGTATCGCAGCGCCTGATCATCGCGAGCAAGTGGTCGATGTGGCTGTGCACGTTGCCGTCCGAGAGTAACCCCATGAAATGCATCGGCTTGCCCGTCGCCTGCACGCGCTCGACGAGCTC
>JBBSJC010000266.1:0-10291 GCA_038257655.1 Polyangiales bacterium
ACGTGCACGGGGCGGGGCGAGCTTTGGCAGCACGTCGATAGCAACGTGTTGGTCGCTATGCACCGCGAGCGAAGCGCCCAGGAATGCAAGCCACAACGTGCCCTTGGACAAGACAAAGTCTGCCCAGTCGATCCACCGTAAGCCCGTGTTGGCCCACGTCACGTCCAGGTTAGTAAGATTGCGCAGCAATGCTTGCGCGAACGCGACTACGATCATGAGCAGGAGCATGCACATCGCCAGTGCAGCTTCTCCTCGCGCAAGCCCATCATTGAAGCGCTTCAAAGTTAGTCTTCCTCCGCGGGGGCCTAAAACGGCGCTGAACCGTACGCAACACGCTACGCGCCGCAAGCAGAAATCCGCGCGTTTCCCGAAGGAAACACGCGGATCTTAGAGCCCCTGAATGCGGGAGAGGGAGGTTTACTTACTCTTGGCGGCTCCGCCTGCAGCGGCTGCAACGGGGGCACCAGCAGCCACGGCTTTGACCTTCTGCATCAGCTCTGGAGTCCAGAGCCGACCTGTCAGGCGCTTGAGCAGTTCTGTGTTTGCCTTTTCCCATTCAGCAGCCTGAGCGGGCGTCGCGAGCGGATCGAACTCGATCATGCCGCGTGAAAGCAGCGTCTTATAAGCCTTGTTATCTTCCAACATGACTTGCTTGATCAAGATCTCGTGCGCCTGCTTGCCCGTCTCGAGCAGCACCTTCTGATGGTCAGGCGGCATCTTCTTGAACATTTCCTCGCGAACGAGGGTGGCACCGACGATCGCGATGCTCGTGTCCTTGCTCATGTGGGTGACGTAGCGGAACCACTGCAGGGCGACTGCGGCGATGGCCGAGGCGACGACAGTGTCAACCATGCCGGTCTGCAACGCAGGGAACACCTCCGGGATGCCAAGCGGCACGCCATTGGCGCCAACGATCTTCATGAACTCAGGGAACGAAGGATCTTCGCGGGGCACCCACGGACGCACGGCCTTGTAATCGCTGGGCTTGAGGATCGGCTTTTTGGAAAACACCCGGCCGAAGCCCGCGTCGCCCCAGCCCACCAGACGATACCCCTCGTCTGCGAACATTTTCTCGAACTCTGGAGCCATCTCCTTGCGGACTCTTCCGAGCTGTTCGTAGTTCTTGAACAAGCCGGGCATCTGCAACAGGGTCACCGGACGCGCGATCTGGCCAAGCCCGATCGAGGTGAGGCCCGCGGCATCCATCTGGCCGACCTTCATCTTACGAATGACGTCCTTTTCATCTCCCGCCACACCGCCGGGGAAGAACTGGAACTTCACGCCCTGGTTCGTTTTCTCGCGCACACTGTTATTCCAGGCCTGGAATATCTTGTCCCAGCTGGAGCCAGCCGGCGCGAGCGACGCCATGCGAATGGTAATCGTCTCACCAGCGCTCACGCTCGCGAGGCTCGGCACCGCCACTAGGCAGCCGAGCAAGACCGAAAACAGTAAGATATTCCGTTTCATCGCTTCCATCCTCCGTCGCAGCAGCCCGGGGTCGGGCCCTGCGGCAGCCGCGCCTGCGACCGGTCCCGTGGGGGCCGTGACGCACGCGACACTGCCCCTATTCACTGCCTCCAAGCTTTGGAGACAGCAAGAAAGCTAGAACAGGTCGTTGACCTGCGTGAGGTAACGACCCGCACGGATGCGAGCAATTTTGTTGCCGAGCCGCACGTCGTTACCCAAATCTCCCGATTCGATCACTTCGTTGAGCAGCTTGACGTAGAGATCGCGATTCTGAGTATTGACGGCATAAATGCGCGCGTAATTCACGTGCAGCATATGATTGCGGCGCTTCGTGCGCTCGAGACCCTTCTCGAATATTCTGGCTCCCTTTTCGGGATCGCCGCCCAAGGCCTTGGGCATGGCCGCCTCGAAGCCACCGAGGAATACATAGGCGCCGCCGTTGAAGTACATGTCGTCAAGCTCTGCCGCGCGCTCGACCAGAGCCTTGGCCGTGCCCATGTCGGCGAGCAAATCGGGCTGATCGAGGCCCATGTTGATCGCCGCGCCCCAGCCCATCCCGGCCCAGAATAACGGACCGACGTCATCCTTGTCCGTGTAGTGCTTTTTCAGATAGCTCGTAAGGGTGTCCCCGCCGGCCTTGAGCGCATCGTCGATACCGGCGTCGCGATTGCGCATGGTGCGCAGCGCCAAGTTGCGCGCGCGTAGGTAGAGCAAACGCGCACGGTGGCGCAGGCGGTCCGACTTATCGAACTCTCCTTTTGCGTAGGCAAGCTCATAATCATTCTCGACCCAACCGATGCCGTAGCCGACGTAAGCCTTCGCCAAGCTGAGCGCCAGATCTTCGTTGTCGGGTGTGACCGCCAGCATCGCTTCAAGCTGCATGATCGCGCCGGGGGTGCCGAGGCCCGCGATCTCATAGTCCCAGAAGCCATCAAGCGCAGGGGCCGCCTCGGTCAGCAGCGAAGCGGTCTGATCTGCCGCAATCTTGTTCAGATTGCAGCCGCTGCCTACAAGGGCGGTAAGGCCGCCGAGGGCCCCGATCAGAAGGTATTTCGCTGAAAAGTTGGCGCTCATGGTGGGCGGTTGTACGCGCGGTAAGTGAGCGTTGTCAATGACATGTGCCCGACAGTAGAGGTGGATTGCCATAGGAGTGACGCTCGCGCTCACCCCGCGCTCGGGGCTGCGCGAACTGCGGAATCGGTTACCCTGATGCAGAGCGCGGTTTTCGTGCTCGGAGGAACGAATGCGCAGCACGGCAAATGGACTCGGGTGGGTAGTTGTGGCTGCGCTCGCCATTTTTGGTGGGACGCTGGGGGCGCAGCGGGCGCGCGGCTCGGTCGTAGAAGCCCTCGACCTCGCGGCGCTGACCGCAACGGCCGAAGTCGTGGTGGTCGGCCGGGTGGTTGCGCAGGCGAGTCACTACGACGAGCACGGCCGCATCGTCACCGATGTAGAAATGCTGATCGAACAAACCGAAAAGGGCACTGCGCAACGCGGCAAGACCGTGCTCGTACGACGGCTCGGTGGCGTGGTGAACGGTATCGGCATGCGCATCGATGGGGAGCCCTCATTCGTCAGCGGAGAGCGCACGCTGTTGTTCGCTCACAAGCTGGCTCATTCTTCCGTGCTGCGAGCGGTGGGCATGAGCCAGGGCGTATTGCGAATCGCCCAGCGTGGGGGCGAGAGCTGGGTCAGCTCTACTGCGGCGGGCGCGGCGCTCGTGGGACGCGCCGCCGATGGCAGCTTAACCAAAGCGCGCGCCGCTCTTGTTGGGCCGCGCAAGTTGGACGACGTGCTCAACGAAATTCGCGCGCTGGTGAAGTCGAAGCGCTAGTTTGCGCTTCGGCGCCCTGCGACGTCCGTACCGATGCTTCTGGTTCAGATTTCACGCGTTCGGCCGCCGGCGCTGCCACGTTCGACGCTGCAGGGGCGCCGGCTGCTTGAGCGGACCGCTTTGTGCGTGGCGGGAGCTTCGCCAGGGCAGCAGTAAACTGGTTTTCGGTGTAGGCATCGAGCAGCGCTTCGAGCTCCGCGATATCGGCATCGAGCGCAGTGTCGTCGGCGGCCGCGCTGTCGCGCTCTTGAACCAGCCGCTCACGGCGAAAGAACAGGCGCACGACGTCTTCTACGAGCTTGCGCCGATCTGCAGCAAGCCAGCGTTCCACGGCAAGTAGACGCACTTCTTCGGGCGCGAACACCAGCCGATCGAGCTGAAACGTCAGTCCGGCCTCTACCGTCAGATCGTCGCCTAGCGAGGCGTTGACACGATCGTCAGATAACGTGGAGGTCGAGCTCTGATCTTGCTGAAGGCCGCGGCGTGCGCCGAGCTTCAGCTGCGGGACCAAGCCCGCAAGACGCGCACGCCGAGCCAGCTGCTCGGCGCGGCCCGGCCCGCTGTGGCGTGCGGCCTTGATCGCCATCCTCACGACGTCTCGCACAGTGAGCGGGGGTTTCGAATCGCTTTCCGCCAACGTTGGCGCGGTGAAACCGAGCCAGAGCAGCGTGATGCAAACGACGGCTGTCGTTCTGGTCACGGCGCCTGCTCCGAGGGCGCGCTGGTAGCCTCCTGATCGGCGTTGTCCCAGATGCACGCCTGATCCGCATAGGGATCGATCCATGTGTCGGGGGAAAGCTCGACTCGACTGGGAATCAAGTTCGCCGAGCGCCGCGAGCTCCAGGCTAGCCGCGCGAACACCGTCAGATCCCAGCGCTGGTTGAGGTGTCGGGCTCCTGCACGATCGTTCCGCGCGCCCAACGAGCGAGACGAACGCAAACCGAGATCCAGCTGCGGCACGAATGCGGCCTGAGTGGCTGCAGAACAGCCTGCGAGCACGAGCGCGGCCGAGCATGAAGAAGCCCGACGCCAGAATCCTTGCATTGCATCCTCCGACGCGGGGTATCGGCCGCGGCCATGGGAGGTTGCTTGCAAACGTGCTCAGCCCAGTTGGGCGTGCACGATCGAGACGAACTGCTCACCGGCGAGAAGACCGACAGACACCACGAGGCGCTCGCTGTCTGGACGCTGCAGCGTGAGATAGCCACTCAGCGTCTCCGCCGGCAGATCAAGGACATCGCGCTGCACGTGGGCATGGTTGTCGGGCTTAAACGATACTAAGCGCACGGCCAGGTTCGCTTCGGTTGGCGCGAGCGGCCGCGCCGATGAGACGTCAAGCTCGCTCACCGACCAGCGTACGACGACTGCGCCCGATGCCGCCTTCGTGACTTCAAGCGGCAAATCAGCGTCCACGGACGAGGTCTGGCTCAAGTGTTCATCACGAGGCGTGAGGGGCGCCCGCGGAATCTGTCGATCGTCGCCTGCTTGTTCCTCTGGCATCGCCGAGAGCCGCTCAGGCGGGCGCGAGCGTCGATCGAGCTCGGCTAGCGCAAAGTCGAACACGCGTTTGAACAGGCCCTTTGGTTTCAAATCCATGCAAGAAGCTCCGGCGCACAACCCTCTAAGGCGGCGCGCGCGCGATCGATGTCGCGCCCTATCTGCGTTCTAAGTTCATCGAGGGACGCGAACTTTTGCTCGCCACGAAGTCGCTCCACGAAACCGACGCGTAAGCGGCGACCATAAAGATCGCCCTCGAAATCGAGCACGTGTACCTCCATCGAGCGGCCGGCGTTCAGGGTCGGTCTCACGCCAAGGTTTGCCACACCGAGCCAGCGCTGCGACGTGAGCGCTGGTCTGTCTTCGGCATCGAGGATGCGAACGGTGACCGCATACACACCATCGGCAGGCGGCATCATGCCGGCTAGCTCGAGATTGGCCGTGGGAAATCCTAACGTGCGTCCACGCTGGTTTCCGCGCACGACGCGCCGCTCGACGTCATGGACGCGCGTGAGCATGCGCGCGGCAAGACCGACATTGCCGACGGCGATAGCTCCACGCACCTGACTCGACGAGACGAGCTGTCCGTCGAGCGTCACGGGGGTCACGGTGACCACTTTCAAACCACGCGCAGCGCCGAGCTGATGCAGCAACTGCACATCGCCCGCGCGGCAGGCGCCAAAACGAAAGTCACTTCCCACCACGATCCCGCAGGCACCTAGGTCGCGCAGCAGCACGTCCTGCACGAAGGCCTCGGGCGAGAGCGCGGAAAACTCCGCGTCGAAGCTACGGATCACGACCGCATCGGCACCTGCTCCCCGCAGTAGCTCGGCACGACGCTCGGGCGTGGTGAGCAGGGGCGGGGCACGATCAGGGGCGACGAAATGGAGCGGATGCGGATCGAACGTAAGCACGGTAACGCGCAGCGCCGGATCCTCGCTTGCAGCCAGTTGACACGCTGCTGCAACGAGCGCGCGGTGCCCGAGATGGACCCCGTCGTAGTTGCCGGGAGCCACCACGGAAGCCACTGCCTGACCGTGCGGAACCGATGCTCTCGTCTGTGCCTGCATACGCGAAAACCCCGGGCAGGGTGGGACAGATCAGGCGCAGGGTCAATCGCGCGGCGCCGAAGTTAGCGCCGAGCCTCAGTAAGGTTCCGCCTTGTAGCCCTTGATGGGTGTGACCGCCGTTGGTGGCGTTCGCTGGGCTGCCGGTGCGGCGGCGGGACGATCTTCTCGGGTGGGACGGCGCACCGGGATGGGATCCATCGGCGGCGCTTCGACCTCAAGACGATCACTGCGGATCTGGCGTGTCACGGTGAGATCGCGATAGCCCTTGCGTTGAAAGCGGAAGGTCACCTCGCGGCCGAACTCCGCTTCGCTGCCGGTCCATTCGACCTGCGTCGGCGTGGGACCGTATTCCTTGCCGCCCACCACTACCATCGCGCCCGGTGGTGTGGAACGCAGCGAAACCAGCACGGTCGTCGCCGTGGGTGTGGGCGCTGGCTCGCCGATGATTACAGTTGGCGCAAGGGCCTCGCCGCCCGCCTGGGCTACCACCGAAGGGTCGACGATGGCACCGGGAGCACCCGGAATGGCCCCTATCACCTGTACTGCTTCGGGCTGCCTGGGTTCTCCCAACAGCATGAATCCGATCACCACGGCCAGGGCAGCCACTACGCCGAGTAGCAGGGGGCCGAAGTTTCGCTTGGGCGCCAAGGACGTGGCCGTGGACCCACTCGCATACGGCATCTGTCCCATCGCTGCGGGCGTGCCCCCGGACAAGAGCTCGCCTGAAATCTGCGCGCCGGACGAGCTAGGACTGTAGGCGGCATCGAGCGGCAAAGCGGCAAGCTCTCCCTGGCCCAGCCGATACTCTCCGCTCAAAGCCGCGCTCATGCCCGAGGCCTGTTTCAACGCAACGAGCACCTCGTCCATGCTCGCGTAGCGTTCATCCAGACCCTTGGCCATGCAGCGACGTACGACAGCTTCCAATGGAGGCGGTACGCGCAAGCTCGGATTGTGCTCGTTCATCGGCGGCACTTGCTCTTGGATGTGCGCCATCAAAATGTTGACCGAGTTCGGCCGATCGAAGGGCACTTTGCCGGTGAGCATCTCGTACATCATCACGCCGAGTGCGTAGACATCGACCCGCGCGTCGACTTTGTCTCCGCGGATCTGCTCGGGCGACATGTACTTGGGTGAGCCCATGAACAGACCGGTCTGCGTCAGCTCTTCGCCCTTCTCCTCCAAGTTCTTGACGAGTCCAAAGTCAAGTACCTTGACGAAATCATCTTCGTCGCCATGCTGGACGAGATAGACGTTGGCCGGCTTGAGGTCGCGATGAATCACGCCTAGCCCGTGAGCTTCGCGCAGTGAGCGGCAAATCTGGCGGCCTATGTGCGTGGTGCGTTCCGCATCGAATGGACCTTCGTCGCGCAGTGCACGGTGTAACGTGCGCCCCTCGAGCAGCTCCATCGCGATGTAGTAGATCTCGTCGTCGGTCTTTCCGTAGTCGAAGATCGTGACCGTGTTCGGAGGGGTGAGCTTGGAAGAGATCGAAGCTTCGAGAAAGAAGCGCTTGTGAAACTCCGGGTCGTTTTCACCGGTGTAGTTCGGATTCAGAACCTTGAGTGCGACCAGACGGCCAAGGGGCGCTTGCTCGGCGCGGTAGACCTTCCCCATGCCGCCACGCGCGATGATCCCGCCGATTTTGTAGCGATCGTTGACGGTACGTCCGATCAAGGGATCGGGGCCCGACGAATTCACGCGCGGAACCGAAGCAGGAGCGCTGCGTGAATCATCCATGGCTACTTCTTTGCTCCCTTGCGCGAAACGCCAGACCGTCCGATATTTGTAACATTATCTGCTGACGCTGTGGAAACTACTCAACGACGCAGGGCGTAGCGACGCTCACATTAACCGATCGCCGACGGGAAGGATCGAAAAAACGCGGGTAAATCCGGCGCCTTTTTCCCTTCATGTCGCATGACTGAGACGTGCGTAGAGCGTCTCGCGTCTCGGCCCTGAGCGTCTGGCGTCTCCGCCCTGAGCGTCTCGCGTCTCTACTGACGTGGAAACCCTTGACCGGCTCGCGCTCAGCGCAGCATTGTTCGCCGACTTCGTGGGAAATCTTGCACATCTCAATCTATCGCCCCGCTTATGCCTAGCCCTGGCGCTCTCGTTCTCCTGCGGTGAGGATGCCGAGCAGAGATACGCTGGGCTCAATGTTGCGACCGCCAGTGCGCCCGACGGGCTTAGCTATCGCATACGATTTCTGAACCCTCCGTGGAAGAACTCGCAAAGAGACGCGCTCGCCGCTGGCGCGGACACGGATGTGGAGCTGAGAGGTAAGAACGACCAGGTGTTCATTGCGGGCACCGCGATCGTCCTTGAGATCGATCGCGAAGCTGTCGTAGTCGACACCCGCTTTAGCCAGCCCAAGTATCGCCTCGAAGCCACGTTGCTCGACTGCGATCTACCGCTCGCCGACGACGAGAGCTGTGCAAAAAGCATTGCGGTCGCCGACAACCTGGCCCGCACAGCGCAAGGCGAGACGTCCCTCTATGAGGGCTCGATCAAGTCCGGCACCAACGATTTCGATCAGAAGTATTTCGAGCTGCTCACTCGCAGCATCGAAAGCCGACGAAATAAGCGGATCGCGTTCTTCGAGACGCCCGATCCCCAGCGCTATTTGCGGGTCTACATCGAGGGCAACCCACGGCTCGATGAGCCGGAAGTGGACCACATGTTGAACGCAATCGAGATCTTCGAAGACTCGTCACGCGCCGCGACCGCGGATGGCGGAGACAAGCCATGAGGCGCCCACCATCGGGGCTGTCGCATGGGCTCGCACTCGCCCTGCTGCTCATGACTACGTCCGGTGTCGCTCAGGCTCAGGGCCGCCGCGCCATTCCTGCCTCGGTTTGGGCCGGCCCGCGCGTCGCGCTTGGCTACCGGCGGTATACGTTGACTGACTCGGCGGGGGGCGGTGCCGTCAATTCAGCCACGTTTTCGGGCTTTCTTCCGACGCGATTCGTACGCGCGGGCGGGGGATTAGAAGCCGGGGGGCGTCAATATGCGTATGGGCCTACCGAAGGTCTGTTCAGCGGTAATGCCTTTGCTGGCTATCAGCACCTGGGCGATTTGGGCCGCGTGCTGCCCTACGTGGTCGCGGTAGGGGAGCTTGGCTTCGTGCTCAGTAAGCGTTTCCACTCGCCGCGGGCGAACCTATTGCGTGGCGCCGGCGTGGAAATCGGGGCCGACTTGAACCTCGTGCGCAGCTTCCATGTGGGTCTGGGGCTTAGCTACCTTCGCTACAGCTTGGACGGTCTTGCCTACAACTCGTTCGGACTGCGTCTTTCGATCGGGCTTTGACGCTATACTCGTGCCCGTGGGAGAAGCGTTGACCCTTGAGCGAGGCTCGTTCAAGGTTCGCGCGACGGAGGAACGCATGGCGAAGACTCAGACCGCGACACGCAAGGAAAGCGATTCGCCGGCATTTGAGGATATCCTGTCGCGGCTAGGGACAGTGGTAGAGGGTCTGGAGTCGGGGGATCTCCCGCTCGAGGCTTCGCTTGAGCTCTTTGAAGAAGGTGTGCGGCTATCACGCCAAGGCGCGGCCCGGCTTGATGATGCGGAGCGGCGCATCGAGCGCTTACTCAACGATGCGGGCGAGACTGAACAGATTGAGTTGGGACACAAGGAGACCGAGAGCCCATGACGCAGGTGGTGACCGTTCATACGGACTTCACGGATCTCAACCAGATGGCGCAAGGCCTGGTGGGTCGTGTCGATCCGGTCAAAGTGATCCTACCCGGCCCTGACCCGGTTGACGCCGGGGAGTGGGTACAGTTCGCGATCACGCTGCAAGATGGCACGCCGGGATTCGCAGGCGTCGGCCGCTGCGTAACGGCTGTCGATAACGGCGAAGAGCGCAGCCATCATCAACGCTTCGATGTGGTGATCGATTCGTTGCAGTTCGATCCGCGTGGTCAGCAGGTGTTCGAACACATCTTGACCTTGAGCGGCTACGGGGGCGCCGAAGAGGGTGAGCCGCTCGCAGCCGAGGGCGTCGAAGAGGCGAACTTCGAAGACGTGGCGTCTGATTTCAGCAACAGTCACATCGATGTGCCGGTGGATGCACTGGAAGAAGTCGAGGACAACGAGCCAGCAGACGAGGACGAAGGCGAAGCCCCGATCATGCTCGAGAGTCCGCTTGCGGCGGGACAGCCGTTGTCGCTCGATCCGGAGGTCTACGACGGGCACGCGAGTGCAGTCGAACACGACGACTTCGGCGCTCAAATGATCGATGACTCGAGCGCCTCGCCGCCCGAAGCGCTTAAAACCGTGGCCGCTGTCTCCAATGGCGCGCCTAGGAATGGCGCTGCGACCTTTTCCTATGCGGGCGGGCTGCCATTTCCTGCGGTACCTCCCCGGCCTACGATCGACGCAAGCCAGCGCGTGAGCCGCGCCCCGCGTCCAAAGCAGTAGC
>JBBSJC010000267.1:0-10271 GCA_038257655.1 Polyangiales bacterium
AAGCCGGCGTCTCCGAGCAGATAGAGGCTTCCGTCCTTGGTTGTTCCCAGGTGCGGCAAGGCCGACATGGGCATGGCGCAACGCGTGTCGTTCCAGATGCCTTCGACCTCGAGGGTTTTCGCGGAGAGCACGACCAGCGTGATGCCAAGGTGCCCCTCGTAGCTATCCCAGTCTGCGAAGGACACGGGTAAAAAGATCCTGCCGCCAGCGAGTGTCAAACCCTCGAAGCTGACCGGGAGCTTGCTGATGGCATCGAGCCCCTGGATGCTAATTCGGCTTCGAATCTCCAATTTCGATGGATCCCAGATCAGGATTTCTTGCGCAGCCTCGTTGGCATACAATGCGGTGCTCTTGTCGAGGTATAGAAAATTCTGATTCCAGAAGGTGCCAAGCTCTTCGTTGACAAAGCTGAGGGAGCCGACTTCGTCGAAGGCTCCTGCCTCTTTCACGGCGTACTTCGTGATCTTCCTGGTTTCGCCGTTCGCAATGAAGAGGTGTCCATCGAAGGCTTGCATCGCGGCATAGCCGGAAAGCTCCAGTGCGTCTTGCGCACTAGCGAGTGCGGCTTCCTGCGTGAGCGCGTTCAGTGTCTGAATGTAGACAAGTCGGCCTTCGGGCGCGTTCACGTTGTGTTGCACGGCATAGAGCGGACCTGTGCCGATCTCATCAGCCTTGACCTCCTGATTCGCGGCATAGTCACTCCCGCACCCTGCGCAGGCGAGCATCGCTACCATGACTATGTCTATCGCGGTCGTTTTCATTGTGAGTCTCCTATCCGTTTCAACTAGAAAGCCCGGGCGCTGCGCTGCGCTTCGCACTCGGTTCTCCATCACCGCACCTTCACGAATTCGCTGACGTTTGGCACGGCGTACTGCACCGCATAGAACGGCGCCCCTGTGCCACCGTCGCCTACTGCCGCGCGATTTGATCTCTCCTGCCAGTTTCAAGTAGAAAGTCCGGCCCCGCCGCTACACTACGAAGTTGTCGAACGCTTTGGCATCGCTGAGCCGCTGGTAGAAAAGTAAGGTATGGAAGACTCCGCGAGGGGTAGCTGCCCTTGAGCGACTGCCCGTATCTCGCTTGCGACGCACTTCTTTCGCTTGCGCCACCAGATCCATTCGCGACTTACCTTGTTTCCGCTCTGGTCCTGGAAAGGTCAAGTATGCGCCCACGAAACAGTCGATCGTCCACAGCAGCGCAGCGATGCCAAAGAGGAGTGTCCCCACCTCACCCAGAGCGAGCGAGTAGTGCAAGCGGTAGACAAACGGCATGAGGTTCGTGACACCCTCAGACAGGTTTCCCCAGTCGCGTGAGCCCAGCGCACGGCCCGTGTAGGGATCCACGAACGCCTGGCGCCAGTTGTCATTTCCAAGGTCAAGCCATACAGACACTGAGCGTCCGGACTCCTGCTTGAGGAACACCTCGTGGTGTTGTTGGCCTACTGGCAAGAGAGACTGGATGCGTTGCTGCAGCTCGAACGGGTCGAGCATACGCGCCTCTGCAGTCGGCGGCGCGACGTAGAAGAGCTTGCTGTTCAGCGCACCATCGAGCTCTTCATTAAACGCGAGCAGACTTCCCGTAAGCCCCGCCACCAACAAGAATGCTGAGATCAACACGCCGACGTAGCGATGGACGACGGCCGCGATGGGTCGGAGGCGCCGAGGACGAGTGGTCTCGCTGCTGCGGGGCTCCGTTGCGACCTTGTGCTGCGTGCTACTCATGGACATTCCCTGGATGCGAGGCTTGAACGACCTGGCGCTACTCACGCGCTAGTTCAAAGAAGCCCACAGCATCCCCCGTATAGGAGAACTTCTCCGTGGCGACGTGCGTGACGGGATCGACTTCCACAAGCGTCGTCTCGTCACTCTGCACGTCGCTCGCGCCGCGAGTGACATCGAGAAAGACTCGCTTGTCGTGGAGCCACGCGTTGCCCCAGGGCCCCATCGGGCCGACGCCTTCACCCGTCACCTCGACCGCCGTGGCCTGGTTGACGTCGATGCGCATCCACTTCGCGGGATTGTTCCCGAGGATCGCATTCCAGCGCTCTTCATCGTCCGAGTACTTGGATGTGTTGGTGGCGGGGAAGTAGAAGATCCCATCCTTGTACCAGTTCATCTCCAAGGCTTCGTAGCCACCGGTAAGCTTATGAATGTCGATATAACCTTCGGGGTCGAACTTGCCGGTCTTGGTATCGAAGCGCAGCAGGCAAGAATGGGTTCCGTCACCCCATACGGTCTCGAACGACTGCGCAGCCGTGCCGGTGACGTAGAAGCCGCCGTCCGTTTCGATGGGACTCGTGTCGCCATCCGACAAGCAGCGTTCGTCATCGATCACGTCGATGAGCTTGCGTTTAGGAACATCGACGATAGCGACGCGCGCTTTTGGAAAGTACCCCTCGTCAGCCAGCGGATCGTCGTAGTTGAGGGCGGAAACGGTGACCTAGAGCTTACCTTCACGCACGCGGCTGACCTGTTGAAACGCCGCGCCCGTGGCGTTGGCGCTCGGGACAAGGTTCTCGGGAATTCCTGCGTAGATCCCGGCGAAGTCGACGGGATCGGGCGTCGCTACCTCGAACTTCTCGAGATCCACGATGATGACTTCCGGTCCATTCCAGATCCACGCCTCGTTCTCGATGAACTCCGGCACGGGACTCCAGGTAAGCCCGAAGTCGATGAAGGATAGCACGCCTTGGGCCTCGACCTTGCCCTCTTTGCTGATGGCGTAGCGGGTCAGCGTCATGTCATCGCCGTTGCTCACATACAGGAAGCCTTGATAGTAGTTGAACTGAGCATACCCCGTGATCTCAAGAGCCCTGCCCGAGTCGAGCTTCCCTGACGGAAGCCCGTCGAGCACGTGAACATACTGCTGGCGGTCGTCTTCGGCGATGACTCGCTGCACGAGCACGAACTGCTCTCGCCCGTCCGATGCACCGGAGTTGGAATGGCCGTTCGTGTTGCTCGAGCCGTTGGAGTCACCACCTGAGGCATTGCCCGCTAACGTGTCGGAGGTGTCTCCGCAACCAAAAGCTGCTAGCAAGCCAATCAAAAGCCTGGTGTTCGATCGATTCCTGTTGAGTTGCATCAGATTTCCCCTGTTAGTTTTGCGTAGAACGCGCGACCAGGTCGCTGCACACCAAAATTGTCGAACAGCTTCGCGTCGGTAAGGTTGTCGATCTCGAACGTGGCCGTGATGCGTGCGTACTTATGGTTCCAACTGAACGTGAGGCCCGTCGCATGGCTGACCTGGGTATCGACTACTTGCTTGAACTCGCGCAGTCCCTGACTCTCCCAGCCGCGGTAGAACTCGTGCACATAGCGGCCGCTGTAGAAGGGCTCGAGCGTGTCGCGCTGGCTGGGCATTCCTGCGAAGCGCAAGCGAGCTCCCCAGCTAGCAAAAAGGTAAGGTCGATTGGGGATTCGATCTCCCTCGAAGTCTTTAAAGGTTCCTTCCGTCGAAGCGTTGGTGACACGCTGCCAGGTAAGCATGCCGTCCAGGCTCAGCCAGCGTCCGGGCGATACCCACGAGAGGGCGTTTTCGAGTCCGAGGCCGCGGGCCTTATACACGTTCTGGTAGCTGAATAAGCGATCGTTGCCGAGCAGCACGATAAGCTTGTCGCTCTCGCGCAGAAAGCCGTTGACGTCCAAGGTAAAGTCCCCGAGCGGCGTGCGCGGCAGCTCGAGGCGGGGACCGAAGTTGCCGTTGTGGCTGACTTCCGGCTCTAGCTCCAAATTCGCGAGCACGAGCACGCCGTTGCCAAAAACTTCGTCGGGACGAGGCAAGCGAGTGGCGTATTCGTAGGAAGCTTTCGCAAGTAGCCAGGGACTGAAGCGAAAGCGCAAGGAATCGCCTGCGCCGACGGAGTGACGCTTGGCTTCACGCCTTCTGAATAGGTCTCCGGGCAGAGGTTCTTCAGCATCGGCTCTGTATACGTAGTCCTTCACGAACAGCAGGTTCGATAGCCTGTCGTCGAAGAGGGTGAGCTCGTGCTCCACGCCACTCACAAAGGTAAACAGGTCCTGTTTGGCGGTGAGCGGATCGCGCGCGTCAGGGTCGGCCTGGATTCGCTCGTCACCTGTTCTTGTTGTGAGCTGAGGCGTCGCCGAAGCGCGCAGGGAGTGGACGGCGTCAATCTTCCACTCGAGCAGCGCCCGGCCGAAGAGGTTATGTTGCCAGACGGACTGGTCACTTGGTTTCGATTCGATCTCCCCACGCACCCGTCGTTCTCGGATCCGGTCGCCCCGCCAGTTGTAGACCCAGGCCGACTTATCCGCGAAGTCGATCACGCGATAGGCGTAGCTCGCAACGAGCTCCATCTTCCAATCGCTAGAAAGGTCTGTTTCGTAGCGCCCCGTGGCACCGATCACCGACTCCCCATAGGTGACTTCGCCGTAGGGCACCGTCATCACTGTGTTGTGCTGCAGCTCTTTGTCATAGGTGGAGCCAAAGCCTGTGATGAGCAGCCGGCGTGCCCAAGGCCGCTCGACGAAGCCTGCGCTGACTTCCCCTCCGTAGGCGCGGTATGCATCATGAAAACGCGGCACAGTCGCGGGGGATAGTCTCCCGCGCTGATCGGGAATTTCGACATCCACGTCATAGTTGTTCTGTGCGCTGTCAAGGAAGGTTGATGCGCCTAATATGAAACCCGTGGCCTCGTGTCGATGGCGACCGTTCAGGGTGACACGGTGGGTGCCAAAGGAACCTACTTGGTAGCTTGCGCTGAGACGGTTTTCGTAGTCCGGGTCCGTGACCAGATTGACGGCACCTCCGAGCGCATCTGCTCCCAAGCGAACCGGAACGACACCCCGGTAGACCTCGATTCGGTCAATGAGATTGACGGGTACGTTGACGACCCCGAAAGGGTATCCGGATAGGTCGAGAGGAACACCATCGAGGAAGAAGCGGACCTGATCGTCATAGAGGCCATTGAGCGAGAAACGCGCGCTGCTACCTAGTCCACCGTCTCGCCGCACAGCGACTCCTTGCGTGCGTGCAAGCACCTCCCCGAGGTCGGCGGACTGTTGCTTGGCGATCCGGGTGTCGACGACGTTGACGGCTTGGGCGGACTGTTGAACCCGCTGCGCGTCGTTCGTGCTGCCGCGGACCTGAACCTCGACGGGGGTGGCGGCAAGTGGCGGTGCACCGGGGGCTCCCGTCGCAGCGGCTGCCGGTGCAGGAGCAGGAGGTGGGGAGGAAGTTTCTTGCGTTGCGTCTCCCCTGTCGTCCGATGCGCTGGGCGCCACGGGAGTCGGGGCGACCAGGAGCGCAGCGGACTCCTGAGGCGGAAGCTTGAACACGAAGGGGTAGCGGATGCGTGCCACGATCGGCAGCTCGCCGCGGCGCGCGGGAGCAAAGCGAAAACTGAGGGCCGCTTCTCGCGCAGCTTCGTCGAGTCCATGGCCGAGCGCTTGCAGCACTTCGGCTTCTCGCACGTGGCCGTCTGCGTCGATCGTGAGCTGGAGCAGGACGGTTCCCTCCACCGCTGCGCTCTTCGCGGCGTCGGGGTAGGGCGCTTCAGCCTCTTCCAGCAACGTGGGCGCCACGAGCTCCTCGGCGCTTGGGAGCTCCTCGGCGCTTGGGATCGCCTCTTGCGCAGCAGCCTGGGACGGATGCGCAAGCGCGAGCAGCGGCAACAGGAGCAGCGAAGCGGCGAGGGGAGGGCGGGTTGGCATCGGAACCGTACGGCTTGTTATTGAAAACGATAATGACTTTCGTTTTCAATTTGCACGTGCAGGCACGCGCGTCAAGTGTCTCTGCGGCGGCCAACGAGAATGCTGCGTCGCGTGCGCCGCGATTCGCTTCTCGCTGATAAGATGCTGAAACTCTTATGAATATTATGATGCAGGCGCGCGCTGATCGATGCGCGACACGGTCGGCAGGGCCCTCGCTTGGGGCCGGCTACGATGCGTGGATCGACACCAGCGAAACTCCGAGCGCGGGGTTGTTTGGCCCGCCGCCCCTCTTAAGTCGCGGAGACGCTTGCATGGTGAGCGGCTTAGCGAGTGCAGGTGTCGACTGGTCGCACGCCAGGTTGCACCGCGATCAGATACCCGCCACCGGATAGCGTGGTGGGGGTTTCGATCACTGCTGCGACCGACTTGCTCGCGGTATCGATCACCGAGACCTTACCTTCTCCGCCGTGGCTCACGAACGCCCACTTACCGTCCGGGGTGATGGCGGACCCGCGCGCCTGCTTGCCCGCGGCAGATTGCCCGGCCACGGGGCCGTCGACAAGCGGAGCAAGGGGCACGCGCGCGACCACCTGCTGGAACGTTGCAGAAGCCTCGTCCACGTCGACGAGAACTGCGAAGTCACCGCTGCCCGTCACGTTCGCGAAGAATGCATAGGGCTGCGAGAGCTGAAACTTTGGCACGATGCCCGTGGTCAGCGCGACTCGCTTCGAGGCCTCGGTCTCGAGATCCGCGATGTGGAAGTCCACTTCTCGCTGTGCCCAGTTTTCCGCGCCGGTCGGTGTCGACTGCGCCACCGCGCCGTAGATGTAGCGGCCGTCCCAGGACAGTCGCGGCCTTGCGTTGCGGCCCGTGCTGCGCCCATCCACGTCCCACGGGAGGATGTCCGCGCGAGCGAATGGATTGAGCGCGAAGTCCACACCATCGAAACCGGTACCGGCCGCGGCAGCAAAGTAGAGCCGGCCGTAGTCGTGAGCGACGACAGGACCGTGGGAGCCCGTGTTGAGCGCGATGCTGATTCCTGGTGTGCTGGCGGTTCCGGCGAGCACGTCCGCGAGCGGAAATGCCTGGATCTCCCCGCCGAGCCCCAGGAACAGGTGCTCCGGGTAGCCGGCGATGTACGGGTGCAGCTCCTCGGTGCTGGAGCCGATCACATTCACCGGAGTTTCGAACCTCGTGAGCGTGAAGTCGTCCAGCTTGACGATGTTGGCGGTCTGGTTGCCGTTGCCATCGTGCCCCGACGCGACCGCAAGATAACGCAGGCGCTCATCGGCACAGCCCCACATCGCCTGCGGACCGAGGTCCGCTGCGACTCGGTCGACGACGAACGGCTTGCCGTGCACGTTCATCTGGATAGCGATGATCTCACTCTTCAGTTGATTCGTGGCGATGACGCGTCCATCCGCGAGTGCAAGCGCACCCAGGTGGTTGCCAAGAAGGATGTTGTCGAGGGTCCCCGTGTGTTTCAGCTCGGGAAGGCTGTAGACGTGGATCGATTCCTTGCCCGCTGCGAGCTCCGCGACGAGCAAGAATCCATCGACTCCGGGTAGCACAGCTGCGTTACCCTCTGCCCCGTCCGACCCGTCCATACCGTCTGCGCCCTGACCGCCTTCGCGGCCATTTGCGCCAGCCATCCCGTCGGTACCGTCCGTGCCATCGCGACCATCCGCTCCCGCTCGGCCGTCCATGCCGTCGGCTCCGGCCGGACCTTCCTTCCCATCAGAGCCACCGCAGCCCGAGGCGAATGCTGCAAAGGCAGCAAAGCCAGCAACGGCAAAGGGAGCGACCAGGGCATTCATGCGTCTCACGTGTGTCATCGTCCTATTCCTCGTGTGTTCGGACTCACCCACTCACTCACTGGCTCACTCGCCGTTGCCAAGACGCGGACGAAACACTGAGCACAGTGCAGGGAGGGTGTTGGGCCCAATTCCTCGTGCGCGCGGGGCTGGGTGCCCCATGCGATAGTCGGGTGTTAGTACTTCAAGTATGTTAATGCAAGTACATTGCATTTGAGTATCGGATGCACCAATATCCGGCCATGGGAGTCGTGTCCGCCAGGCGATGCATGGTGTTGGTTTTTGGAATTGCGCTGATGGCTTGCTCGCAGCGACAAGCCCCCGCGGCAACGAAAGCTCCTGCCAGCACGCGTGATGAAGCGGAAGAGGTCCGCCCTCCCGCCTACGAAGAGGATGCATCGGCTGTTGCCTCAGAATCGGATGCGGGCGCTCCCAAGGGCGAGCCAAGGGACGCGGGGCATCGGGACGGGGCGATGACGAGCATGCCGGCGGATGCCGACGTGGACGCAGAACTGCCTGATGCACAGTCAGGACCGGACTCAGGCGCGGGCTCGGACGGAGGGAGCTGCGCGTTCACTAGACTCGGCGCGGCCGTGGTGGAGCACGCTTGTCTGCATGCCGATCATGGTCCGTTCGTGAGTGTGATGAGCGCGCGCGATGCAGAGGCCGCCCCGTCCATCAACAGCCTGCATACCGCCTATCAGGTCGGGAGCGAAGCCCAAGGCGACCGCGTTGTGCGCTACGAGCCACGCCATGCAGGGCAGTACGCGGTGTTCGTGGATGGGGGAGTCCTTCGCTCCTTGACCCTCGATTCAAGCGACCCTTCCCCGCTCTTCAGCGGGGAGACTTCCTGCGCCAGCTTGGCGAGGGTGGCCGTCTTCGAGTTGTCCGGCGGTGTTGCCTATGCCCTGACGCTCGAGCCCAACGACGAGGCCCCGGTCCTGGTTGTGATCGAGGGGCTCAAGGCATTCGGCAACGAGGCCTGGGATGGGTCCTGTGCCTGCTTGTCCGATGCCGAATTCTGCAACACAGCAGCAGACTGCTGCTCGGAGACTTGCCGGGAGGGCCGCTGCCAACCACCAGCAGAGCCCGTTTGCCGCTCCTTCGGTCCCTGCAGCACGGATGAGGAGTGCTGCGACTACTGCCATGACTATGACCACTGTCACTGAGCGTGCAGCCGTTCGCGTGGCATGTCTGCACCGTGACTGGCAGTTGCTTCATAACGTCATGCTAATGCGATTGACTCCCATGTAGGTCAAGAGCCTTCCTCGGTACTAGTGTCCTAGGTGAGGGCTATGGCACCGAGGCGACGACCGTGCTCTGCCACAGGCGCGCCAACATCAACACACCTAGCCCGGTACTTACGATCCCTGAGCCGATGACGAGGCTACGATGCAGCGATGCAAGCAAGGTGGACGCCTTAAAGGACCACGCAAGCAGCAAGGTAACGGCGAGCATCCCAAGCACGGTGCCGACGCCGAAAAGCACCAGATACAGCAGCGCCGCTGAATCAGAGCGAATGGTTGCCAGCGCAAGCAGCGCGATGGCTGCCGAGCCCGCAAGGCCGTGAATCGAGCCGAGCGCCAGCGGCCGTGCATCGCGCCCCTTCTTTCGCGGCCCGTCGTGACGACGCAGTAAGCGGTGAAGCTGATCGGCCCCGAGCAGGAACAAGCTGGCGCCGACGAAGAAGTCGACGACAAGCTCGAACGGCTTGGGAATCCTCACGCCAAACAGGACGATGGCCATCCCTACAGCTAGGAACGTAAAGCTATGGCCAAGTCCCCATAATAAGGCACTGCGCAGGGCTTGGCGCAGGCTCGCCCGCTCGGCCACGATGGTCGCCATCACTGCCATATGGTCGGCATCGGCCGCATGCCGGACGCCGAGCACGAGGCCCCAAAGCAAAGGGGAGCCCACGAGCAGGGTGCCGTCCATCTCAATCTCCTGTCGTGTCGGTGTGTGGCAGCGCCCAAATTGTCGCAGAGCAGGAAGAGCTTCGACCTAGCACCCTGTTTTTGGCACCTTGCACAACTACCGCAGTCGCAAGCCTATAGCAATCGGATTGCATCAATAAGGCAATCGCTGTAGAAGTGCTGCGATGCAGTGCACGCGCGGGTGGGGAGCTTCAGTTCATGGGCGCGAGCGGCTCACGCTCATGCAGGGCGGCGGCGAAGATAGCCTGTGCGTGTGGAAAGAAGGGCAGGTGCGATCACCACGGGAGGCCAAGCGCCTGCTCGAAGAGGGCTGCGCTGTGGTAGGTGGCTCATCCGAGCGGCTTGAGAGCTTTCTGGAAACCCTGCGTGACGGCTTCGGTGAGCTGTTTCCAGACACCGCGTTCGTGGCGAATCGAATCCATGTGCGCGCGCGTAGCCTGGAGGCGAGCTTGGCGCTGCGCGACCTTCGCGACCTCGCGCTGTGTTTGGGGCTCTCCCTGTTCGAGCCGCCCCATACCGTAAGAGTCGCCATCCATGCGGACGATGCTCTGGCTCTGTCGCGGGCGGCGTTTCTGCTGTGCAATCGACAAGCCGTGGAAGTGACTGCCCGGCGCGATGGCCTGACCTTACTTTTGCGGGTCGATGCGGACGGCTGCTTTGAGATGCAGAGCGAGTACCCAGCAGGGCATGCATCCCGCTATCTACCCTTGCTGGGCTTCGAGGGGGGCGGCTGCGCGGCACCCTACCGCCACGCGCTAGGAAGCAATCCATTCCAGCTAGGCAGGCTGCTGTCGCGTTCATTTTCACCTTTGTGCACTCAAGACGACTGCGAGATCGAGCTCGATATCGCGGGC
>JBBSJC010000268.1:0-10263 GCA_038257655.1 Polyangiales bacterium
GGTGGACGTGATCGCAACGCGCTTCGCGCCCGAGTTCAAATCATTTCGGGACCGCTATCCTGACGTGGATCTCGAGGTATCGGTCGACTATGCGGTAATGAGTCTCGCGAGGCATGAAGCGGACGTCGCTATTCGCGCTACCAACAAGCCACCCTCCTACTTGGTCGGAAGGCGCGTCGCACGTGCGGACTACGCCGTCTATGGCGCCAAGACACTTCTCGATGCCTATCCATCCAGCGCTCTTCTCAGCGACTATCCATGGATCGCGTGGGAGGAGCGCCTCCAATCGAAGCAGATCGATCAGTGGATGCGGAGGCAAGCGCCAGACGCGCGTGTCGTGTGCCGTGTTGACTCCAACCTGTTTTTGCTCGCCGCGCTGAGGGCCGGAATCGGCTTGGCAGTGTTCCCGTGCTTCGCGGCGGCTTCCTTTTCCGACCTCGCGCAGGTGACGTCAGTGGACCCCGAAGTGGGCGTAGATCTTTGGTTGCTGACCCACTCAGAGCTGCGCAACACGGCGCGTGTCAAGGCGTTCATGGAGCACATGGCGCGCTCCATGGAAGGAACTTGAACGTACCTCGCCGCCGGTCACGAGAAGTGCTTTTTCAGCTCTCCCAGGATGCCGCGGTAGATCGGGTCGCAGAAATCTTTAACCCCATCGCCGCCTCCCTTCCACGTGGAGCGAAATTCCACGAATGTGTGCCCCGAGTCCGTCACGGGAATCGCGCGCACGGTCCCGACGTAGCCTTTGACGAGCTCCTTGGACATCACGTCCGGGCCGTCGTCGATGCTGTACTCCATGCTGCGCTCGCTGTCGTTGAGCCCGAGCAGCGTTTCGTGAAACGCGTCATTCAGAAGACGGCGAGCGCCGACCTCATCAGCCTTCTTGTCTCCCAAAACATCTAGCTTGCTGAGCACATTGGAGCACCACGATAGATCGTGAAACTCTCGCAAGAGCGCCCATACGCGATCGACCGGAGCCGGAATTACGGCGGTGTTGTGACAGAACATGTTCTTTCCTCCAGTTTCCAAATGGCTTCTCAGCGAACGGCACTCCTGACCTTCCCCGATACTGGGCAGGTCGACATGCCCAGCATGTAGTAGATGCTGCACGAGGCCATCAACGTCGTGACCAACAGCATTCCGGATACGATTCCGAGAGGCAGTGCCAGCGAGCTGTCCATTCGGCCGGTTAAGTAGAGCCACAGGACTAAAGGAGCGGGCAGCGCGCGGAGCACGCGATCCCACCACGCCACGTTTCTGGTTGTCAGCAGACGCACGAGAAATGACTGTTTGTGCGCATCCATTGTGGAACCTCCGATGATCTCGTTAGAAGTCAGTACACGTAACACGTCAGCTGGTAGCGCTTCGGCGACCTTACGTGAAACCAGCTCGTCACCAACCTAGTGGGCCCCTCGCGCGGCGTCCATGCTCAGCAACTTCGCTTCGGTTGTGCATCGGTGCACAGCCCCATCGCGCATTGATGCATGCCGTGTTACCCGCTCGCTACCCGCGCGCTCACCCCCTCGCGCGTGCCCCACGCGTAGTCGTCAAGAGGGATCTCGCGCTGAGCCTCCCCTGAGCTCGACCCCATGCGAGAGGACTGCAGCATCGTGGCAACCAAGCATCCAATAGAGGCCTTTGGCAACAGACTGTTGCCCGCGCAGGGACATGACATCGTGCAGCTGCGCATGTCCTATCAGCGCTTCGTGAACTACAACTATGTTATCGCTAGTCGTGGCCAGGCGGCGCTGATCGATCCCGCATGGGAGCCCGATACCATTCTGGCGACGCTCGCCAATCTTGGGCTTCGAGCAGTGGCCATCTTGCTCACGCACTCGCACATGGATCACGTCGACCTGGCTGACTATCTGGCCGTGGGGTTACGGATCCCCGTTTACATGCACAAGCGCGAGATTGACGCTTATGGATTCCGCTGCGCCAACCTCCAGCCCTTGCAAGACGATCAGGAGATACGTATTGGTGAGGTCGACGTGAGGACCATCGCGACTCCGGGGCATACCTCTGGCTCGGTGTGCTTCCATTCGCCCGGGGCACTGTTTGCAGGGGATACCCTTTTCAACGAGGGATGCGGTGTATGCCACGTGGAAGGTGGCGACCCGCACGCGATGTACCGAAGCTTAACCTCCCTACTAAGCACGCTCGACCCATCAACTCGCGTGTTTCCTGGACACTCTTTCGGCAGCCCGCCGGGGATGACGCTGGAGAAGATACGGCAGATGAACGTGTATCTGCAGTTTCGCGATCCCAACTCCTTTTCAAAGTTCCGCATGCGCGCGGACACATCGACCGCAATGGATTTCGTGTAGTCCTGGCGATGCGAGCTGCGCGTTAAACGACAACGCGACCGTTTGGGAGGGAGGAAAGGTGTTATTCCCATGAGAGTTCTGATGTTTCCGGGGATGGGCTCGCAGCACCTCGGAATGGGGCGCGAGCTGTTTGCTGCTTTTCCCGAGCGCGCGGAAGAAGCTGAGTCCGTTCTGGGCCGTTCCATTCGCCGGTTGTGCTTGGAAGATCCGGATCGGCAACTATCAGACACCGCTCAGGTGCAGCCTGCGATCCACACGGTCAACTGCCTTGCCTTCCTGGCATATCAACGCGCAGGAGGTGTACCGCCCGTGGCCGTGCTGGGCCATAGCCTGGGGGAGCTTGCTGCGCTCTTCGCGGCGGGTGTGGTCGACTTCTCGACCGGTCTGAAGCTCGTGCAAGTCCGTGCAGATCTGATGGCCTCCGCCGGGAGAGGTGCCATGGCTGCGATTTCGGGTATCTCGCGTGCGGAGCTTACTTCCTTTGTGCCTTCGTCCTCCGGAGTAGACTTCGCCAACCTCAACAGCGCCTCCCAGACGGTCATCTCGGGGTCCGAGGAAGGTGTGCGGCAAGTCCTCACGAAACTCCAGAGGTTACCCTCCGTCACTTGCTTTCCCTTACGTGTTCGCTCTGCTTCCCACTCGCGCTATATGCGCTCCATTGCAGAAGAGTACAGAAAAGGACTTGCAGCCTTAGCGCTTCGCGCGCCTACCACGCCCGTGTTGGCGAATGCGACGGCCGAGCGGTACGCATCCGGCGACATCGACCATACCCTTGCAAGGCAGCTTTACCAGCCCGTTCGCTGGCATGAGTGCATCGCGCGGCTGAAGCTCGGGGGAGTAACCGAGTTCATCGAGCTCGGTCCAAGCCGAAGACTCACGCAGTTGGTTGATAGCATTCGTAAGGAGCCGTCGTTTCCGCCGGAATGGAAGCCGTACGACTGGTTGAGCGTCAACCCACCGCCCCGCGAACAAAGGTCGGCTCGGCCTGATTTCCCCCTCGGATCAGTTGGCTTCTGTCAGCGTTATGGCGTGCGACGCCCTTATGTGGCGGGCTCGATGCGTGGGGGCATTTCCTCGGTACCTTTAGTGGCTCGCATGGCCGCCGCCGGCTATCTGGCATTCTTTGGCGCTTCTGAGCTCGACGCTGAACAAATTGCGAATGCGCTAGTGGAGCTCAATCGGGACGCCGGCCGGGGTAAGTTCGGTTGCAGCTTCGCGGCCACAAATGACGATGAGGAGACCTTTGAACGAGTAGGGTTACTCCTGCGTCATGGGATTAGCAGACTCGAGACTCGCACCGGCAGCGCTCTTCACCCGGCGCTAGTCTGGTACCGTGCTGCGGGCTTGACTCGCGTTCACAATCGGCTTGCGATTGGCAATCGTGTGCTCGCAAAGACTTCGCTGCCGGCGCTCGCAGGATCGCTGTTGCGCCCTGCCCCCGATACCATCCTCCGTAGCTTGCTGCAGATGGGCCGAATTAGTCCCGAACAGGCTGAGATCTGCGCTCAGGTACCGCTGGCTGATGACATCTGTCTCGAGTGCGACACGGGCAGCTACACGTCGCAGCGCTCCGCGCTTGCCCTGTTTCCTACATTGCGGCGAATGCGCGACGATGTCGTGGCGGCGGCTGGCTACGCACAACCTATCCACTTGGGCTTAGCTGGAGGCCTCGGCAGCGGCGACGCGATTTTCGGCGCGTTCATGCTCGGTGCTGATTTTGTAATGACTGGCTCGATCAACCAGTGCACGGTGGAATCAGGTCAGAGCGATGCAGTGAAGGATATACTTCAGCGTCTGACACCACACGATACGGCCATGGCTCCGGCCGGAGATGCAGACGAGCTGGGACAGCAGATACAAGTAATGCGCAAGGGCAATCTATTTGCGAGTAAGGCACAACGCCTTCACGACCTGTATCGTGCACACGAAGGTCTGGACGAGCTTGCCCCAGAAACCTGCGAAGAGCTCGAGCGAGACTACTTTCGTGAACGACTTGACGAGGTGATTGCTCGTGTGAAGACGTACTCCCGTAAAGGTCTCGGTAAACCTGAGCGAAGCGCGACGCACAGAAAGCACGAGATGGGGCTTGTCTTTCGCGAGTACTACCGGCGTTGCGCGGAAGCCGCGCTGCGCGGGGACGTGTCACGACGAGTGGAATTCCAAGTGCATACAGGACCTGCCCTGGGAAGTCTTAATCAGCAGCTCGCCGGCACGGAGCTCGAGAACTGGCGTTCGCGACGAGTGGACGGGCTAGCCGAGCACCTACTTCAGGGGGCGCTTACGCAGTGGCGGCAGACCTTACTCCGCACAGGGAGCGCTGGATCGGAGTACTCCCTCGACCCTTGCCCATAAGCGAATGAGGAGTGGGCTCAAGCGCAATCCCTGGTCCCGACTCACTCGCCGGGTGGCGGCATGCTGCTGGGACGCCCGGCGGGGCCTCGCTGGCGGCCGTTTTTGCGCTCTCGCTTCTCGTGCTCGGGGGCGACGATGATCGCTTGCTCCGCAGCTTCGGTTTCGTGCGCCGCAGTCATCGGGACGCTCGACTCGGGTTCACTTTCAGCGGCGGTCACGTCAGGCGCGCTCGCTTCGGCGCCCGCTTCCGGTGAGCCTTCAGCGGCGCTCAGCGCATCTACGCCCGGCGCCGCTACGCCAGCCGCGGCTTCGACCCTGAGCTCGGTGGGCAGCGCTGGGCCCTGTTCGCTGCCCGGATTCGCAGCGGCGATGGGGGCGTGCTGGCTCTGGGCCTCGCCCATGATGGCTTCCTTCGAAGGCATGTCGCCCACGTCGATTGCGCACTCGCCAAAGACGACCTGCATCATACCTTTGTCGGGCTGTAGTCTCACTTCCAGTGATTTTGCTCGGATCACGGTCTTATCGCGCACGCGACCGGACAGCCGCACCACGTCGGCTTCGAACTCCCCCGACAGCTCTCCTTCTGATTCGATCACACCGACTTTCACCTTGCCGGCGACCACGCCCGTGGAGCTTACGGTCAATGAGGGGCCAGTCACATCCCCTTCGATCTTACCTCTTACGATGATCGGACAATCTGAAGCAAAGGTGCCCTTGAATGCAGTGCCCTCTTCGACGAGTGTCGTGCGCTGTGGCGCGATTCGCTCTTGTTCTAACTTATCCATAGCCATCCCCCCGCTCTTGCTTTAGCCGCTGTGAACGATCTTCATCCGGAGCCGGCATCCCGGTTCAAAGGCGAAGCGCGTGGCCGTGGTCGCTTGCGCCACGGCCGAGACCGCGCCGCTACGACTGACCGAAAGTTGCTTGAGGCCCGCGAGCCCTGGGCTTTGGCGTTCGTAGAAAACACCGTGCACGATAAGCGTGCCTTCGCCCTGAACGCTGCAATCCATCAGGACGCCGCTTGGGCCTATCACAAGCTCGCTACCCTGGCCGAGGCTGATCACGCAACGCTCGAAGATGCCATCGACCTGAATGTGGGTGTCGGCCGCAAACGACAGGGTCGCATCGCGCAACACGTCACCTTTTCCGAAGTAGCGCGGCGGAGCCGGCCGCTTTTCCTCGGGGCGGCGAATGCCAGACAAAATCGAGGGTATCTGACCATTGGTCAGCCGCTCGGAGCGGTCGCCGAGCACACTCATGTCGATCCAGGCGACCACGACATCACTGACGGGCACGCCGGTGCCGACCAGGCCTGCGAGCTTGGCCCCCGTCAGGTTCGCTCCCTTCAGCGTCGCGCCCTGCATGTTGGCGTGACGCGCATCGGCCTCTTCCAGATCCGCCTTGGAAAATATGGCATTTCTGAGGTCGGCATGGACGAGGGAGGCGCCCGACAGCCGCGCGCAGATTCCGACCACATCGGTGAGCACGGCACCATCGAGGATGGCATGCCGTAAGTCGGCTTCTTCGAGGTTGGCACCATGAAGACGAGCCCCGGTAAAGTCGGCCTTCGTCGCGACGACCTTACCCAAATACGCCGCTTCGAGCAGTGAGTGCGAAAGGTTAGCTTCACTAAGATCCGCTGCGGCTAGATTCGCGCTATCGAGCTGGGCAAAGCTCATCCTGGCCCTCACCAGACGTGCGCGAGACAGGTCTGCCCCGTCGAGGTGAGCGCGCACTAGGTTGGCGCCTTCGAGATTTGCGCCCGAGAGCTTGGCCCCATCGAGGTCAGCGGCTTCCAGGTTGGCCCGGCTAAGATTTGCGGACACGAGAAACGCCTCGCGTAAGCTCGCGTTCTTGAAATCGGCCCCTTCGAGTGCCGCGCCTTCGAAGTTTGCGCCCTGCAAATCCGAACGGCCGAAACGCGCCCCCGTAAGTTGAGCTTTCGAGAGGTCCACACCTCGCAGATCCGCGCGCGAAATCTCGTCTCCTCGCGCCACCTTACTGAGGATCTCCTCCCGTGTGAAATCCGCCATGACTATCTCCCCTGCTTTCCGATCCCCATGCCTGAAAACGCGCAGCACGGTTTCCCGTACCTTCGAGACTACGCAGCGGCGCTTGCGTCGCTGCGAACGAAAGCTGCGAGCTCGCTGAGCTTGCCCGCGTGTGGCAGCCGTTCTAGCGAGCCAATGCGCTCGATCTCGCCGAGTCGAGCCAGGATCGCGTGCACCTTGTGCAGGTTGCGCGCGCGCTCCACTCGCAACGTGCGCCGCGCCTGAAGGTCAGCATGACTCCAACCCGACGAGGCGCGCTCAAACCGTTGCTCCTGCTGGCGCAACTCTTCGAGCAGCGTGGACAGCTGGCGCTTTTCGAGACTGCATAGCGGGTCGGGCGCAGCCGTAGGGAACTCCTCGCGGAAAGTGCGGAAGCTGCCGACGATGCGCGTTGCGAGCTCAAGCTCAATGCCCGACAGCTGCGAGAGCTCGTCAGCGTTCGTCAGTAAGATGCGCTCGATGGTACAGAAGCCTGCTGCATACACTTTTTCGATGCAGACGACGTGCACGCCTTCTGTCTGCAGAAGCAGCTCGTCTACCACCAGTGGTTCACGGCGGCTGCGCTCGAGCTCGAGGTCCGTACCGAGCCCGCACTTGTGCCGGAGTATTGAGTAGCCCTGCAACATCTCCTCACGCGCCGCGTCGGAGATGTCACACCCGCTTGCTAAATGGGTGCGCTCGAGAACGGCGAGCAGCAGCTCGATGGCCTCGCTGGCGGGCGGGGCCTCCAATCTACTGACGAGCGGAGAAAGCGCACGCAGCGCTGCGACACAAGGACCCGCCCAGGCACTCGTGGCCGTACCCCAGCGCAGCTCGAGCATGAAGTTGATAAGCGGCTTGATGTGGTGGGTGGCGAGCGTTGCAAGCTCTGCGCGCGTGATCTTCGTAGGCGCGCTCGCGCTAACAGTTGGCGCGTGCCTCCCCGGCTCGCTCGCCACTGCCGACGCGCTCGCCGTAATAGCGCCGGGCGTATGCGCAACCGTCGGCTTGGGCGCAGCGATCGCGTTGACCGCAGGCGTCGCGTTCAGCGCAGCGGTCGCACTGGTCGCCGGTGTTGCGGGCAGCGCGCCGCTGGTGCCACTGTGCTGCGCGCTGTTCTTGCCGCCGCTCGCCACCTGCGTAGCCGCTGGTCGCGTGGCCTCGCTGGCTGCGGCGCCTGTGCCGATCAACACCTTTTTGGTAGGAACCTTCTTGTCGACGCCTAAACCAGTCGCAGGAGCCGGCATCGCTGTCGACGTGCGCGAAGCCGCGTCGATGCCGCTAGGCTGCGGCAACGGCTTCATTCCGGACGGCTCCTTCGTGGCAACGCTCGGTATCCCCAAGGCCGGAGTGCCCGGCTGGGGAAGGCCCGGCTGCGGAGTGCCCGGCCGCGGAAAGGCCGGCTGCGCAAGAGAAGAGGCCGCAGGCAAAACGGGCGGCTCGCCGGCGCGAACCGACCTGTCCTGGACAGCGTTTGCTGGCTCGCGCCCTTGCTTGGGCAGCGCTGGTGGGCCAGCGGCGTTGTCTTTTGCGGACAGCCCGGGGGTGACCATGGAAGTTCTGATCTTTTCCGTCGGCTCATCGCGCGCCGAACGCTGACTCGCAGCGGCCTTACCATCCGCGCCAGACTTCGTGTCAGCTGCTTCGGACCGTGCGCTACCGCCCTTCGGATCTGAGCCTTCCTTGGACTCGCCTGCGCTGCCTTCAGCGCCTTCCCCCTCGGAGCCATCACGACCAAACATCCGAGAGAACAGGCTCACTGACCACCCCCTGAGCGCGACACAGATCGATTACTGAATCTATCGCAAACCCAGCGCCCACATAACCCTGTTCGAATGTGGTTTTTAGCCGAGTCTGCCGCGTAAACCGCGCATGTCAGATGGGCATGGTGTGCTCGCCGTGCCGCTCTCGATCGCGGCAACTCACCTGGAGTCACGGCTGCGGATGTCTTGGACGGGAACAGGCACACGCGGGTTGGTGTCGCCGGCATGAACGCGGATGCCGGCCCGCCGGGCATGGCGCTCAGGCTATGCGCGGGGTCCGTACTTTCGTCACAAATGCACACAGATCACGACCGCTAACGCGTGTTATCCTCCGCCGAAATGGGTGCCTTGGGTACCTGGAAGGAGCTTGGTGGTGACGAACTTGATGCGTTCGATCGTGACGTCCGCTTTTGCGGCTGCGACCTTCGGTTGCTCGGAGCCGGCACGGTCCACCACCTTGGATCAAGGGACAGGCGGTGCGTCCGCGGACGACGCCGGTGCGACGAACGGCGACAGCACGGGCGCGACCGGCGGGGGCAGTAGCGCGCCCTCATCTGGCGGCGCGCCGGTCGATCCCAATGATCAAGACGGCGATAACTTCACGCCGGCCGAGGGCGATTGCGACGACAACTCACCCGACATCAACCCTGGTGCCTACGACTTCCCAGGCAACGACTTCGATGAAGATTGTGACGGCGTCAAAGCGCTGCCAGGCACCGAGCATTGTGACATGGGGCTTGCGCTCGATTCGACCGCTGCCATGGACGCCGCCAAGGCGATTGGCCTGTGCAGGACGGCGACTGTAGACAGTAAGGGTTGGGGCGTGGTCGAAGCAAAGTTCGTTCGTGCCGATGGCACGGGCATGATCGAAGACAGTCGAATGGTGGGGCTGTTGCCCGGGCTCGGTGCTGCACACGTGCGTCAGGGCCAGGCGCTGCTCGCGCTGTCGACGGGCGTGGCGCGTGCCCCGGATCAGGCCGGCTACACGCGCCCCTGCGACTTCTTCGGCGGGGAAACCTGCCTTCTGCCCGGACTTTGTACGCCCGATGCGCCGGAAGCTCAGACCGCACCTGCGGGCTATCCCAAAGGTAGCAAGAGCTGTAAGGACCAGATGATCGGTGGTCCGGAGACGCCCGCATTCAATAGCGTGGCGCTCGAGATCAGGGTTCGCGTGCCCACCAACGCCAAAGGGTTCGCCTTTGACAGCATCTTCTACTCGTATGAGTATCCAAATTTCCTCTGCCAAGAATTCAACGACTTTTTTATCGTGCTCAAAGAGCCCAAGCCTGAGCTCGTGCCAGATGGCAACATCCTGTTCGATTCTAATATGGAGCCTATCGGGGTAAACACCGGCCTCTTGCAGGTCTGCGATCCAGCCGCCTTGGGTAATGCGCCACCTAAGGTCGTGGACTGCTCCCAAGGCAGTGGGCTTCTCGTGGGAACTGGCTTTGGTACTGGAGAGTCAACCTGTTCGGGCAAGACTTTCAGTGATGCCCCACCTGGCGCTTCGACCGGTTGGCTGAATACAACCGCGCCTGCGTTCGGAGGAGAGATCATCACCTTACGCTTTGCGATCTGGGATGCTGGCGACCCCGCATTGGACTCGACTGCCCTGATCGATAACTTCGTGTGGACGGTCACCGACCCCGTGATCGAGACCAAGCCTGTCATCTTTTGAGAGGGAACCAGCTCCGGCTGCTTGGTCGTATGCCGCGTTGGCTGCTCCATCTGAGTATTCGGCTGGCAGTGTTCGGCTGGCAGTGTTCGGCCGGCTAGCGCCAAGCCGCCGCA
>JBBSJC010000269.1:0-10236 GCA_038257655.1 Polyangiales bacterium
CACTAGAACAGTCAGGCGCGCGGGGGCGCGGCCCGGCGGAGGCGCATGGTCTTCAATTCGTTGACATTCATCTTGTTCTTTGTGGTCGTCCTCGTGCTTTACCGAGTGCTTCCTGGCTGGTCCAGCAAGAAGGCGGTGCTGCTCGTCGCAAGCTACGTCTTCTATGGCGCGTGGAATCCGCCCTTTGTGCTGCTGCTGCTGTTCTCGACTGTGGTCGATTATTGGGCAGCCCACCGCATGCACGCAGCGCTGGACCAGCGCACGCGGCGCGCCTATCATACGGTAAGCCTGGCCGCCAAACTGGGCTTGCTCGGCTTCTTCAAGTACGGCGCGTTCTTACTCGAGAACTTCACGACGCTCGTACGTATGACCGGGATACCTTACGAGCCAGCGGCACCTAACATCATATTGCCGGTAGGCATCTCCTTCTACACGTTTCAGACACTGTCCTACACGATCGACGTCTATCGCGACGAGCTCAAGCCCGCGCGCTCCTTTTTGAACTTCGCCGTCTTCGTCAGCTTCTTTCCACAGCTGGTGGCAGGTCCTATCGTGCGCGCCGCGGACTTTCTCTACCAGCTCGAGGAGGAGCGCCGCATCGAAGCGCGCGCGCTGGGTTGGGGCCTGTTCTTGATGACACTTGGCTTGTTCCAAAAGGTGGTATTGGCAGACGGGTTTCTTGCGGAGAGCGCGGATGCGGTGTTTGGAAGCCCGGGGCCAACTTCCCAGCTCGACTCCTGGCTGGGTGTGATCGCATTCGCAGGTCAGATCTTTTGCGACTTCGCCGGCTATTCGACGTGCGCAATCGGTGCGTCGCTCTGTTTCGGTTTTCACCTCGTCGACAACTTTCGCTTCCCCTACGCCTCGGTGGGATTCCGCGATTTCTGGCGACGCTGGCATAGGTCGTTGTCCACCTGGCTGCGCGACTACCTCTATATCCCGCTCGGCGGCAATCGCCACGGCCGCGCGCGCACCAACGCCGCGCTGATGGGTACGATGGTGCTCGGAGGGTTATGGCACGGTGCGTCTTGGAACTTCGTGGTCTGGGGCACGCTGCACGGTATCTTCCTAGTCAGTGAGCGTGGCATTACGCGTTGGGTAGGCGATGCCGGCTGGGCCAAATCTCCCCCGATACGTTTTGCCACCGGCGTGCTGACCTTCGCGCTCGTGTGCCTCGCTTGGGTATTCTTCCGCGCCAAGGACCTGCCCACGTCGGCGATGATCGTGGCCTCGATGCTCGGCGCTATTCCTGCACAACCGATCTTACCTACCCTCGGCATCCTCAAGGTCGTGGGCATCATGGGCGCTATCGTCGGCGCGCATATTTGGCTGCGCGAGCGGCGCATCGAGGATCTCGGTAAGTCGGTACCTGCTCCTGTGCTCACAGCGAGCTGGGCGGTCATGTTGTTCTCGATCATTCTCATGCAGGGGGCGGGCGATGCCTTCATCTATTTCCAGTTCTGAAGCGCGCATGGGCGAGATCCAGCGCGAAATCCCGCAGCGCGCCTGGTTGTCGATGGCGGTGATTGCACTCGTGCTCAACGCGCTGAGCGTTGCGGCGTGGGAGTCCTACGTGCGCTCGCAGGGCTACGAGCCGGATTACGACGATACAACCGGCCTGTGGGTGCCGCTGCGCGCCCACGCGCGCGAGGTGAAGCGCGAGCAGCTCGTGTTCGTCGGCGCATCTCGCACGCTGTTTAATACCGACCTTAGTGTGTTCCAGGCGGCGCTTGGTGGGCCGCAGCCGATTCAGCTCTCGACCGTGGGCTCAAACCCCATGATCATTTTCAACCACGTCGCCGCGGATCCCACCTTTGCAGGAACGCTGGTGGTGGGCGTCGTGCCCGGTTTGTTCGCAGTGTCTCTCGATCTCTCCGTGCCCCCGAATTCCAACCCTCAGCATTACGTCAAGAGCTATGAGAACTGGGGACCTGCCCAGGCCTGGGAGCAGCCGCTGTCACTCTGGCTCCAGGAGCGCTTCGCGTTTATCCAGCAGGAAGATCTATCGCTAAAGCAGCTGTCGCGCCGTCTCGATCTCCCCAATCGACCCGAGGCCTATGCTCCTCCTGACCTACCTCCGCATTTTTCGCGGATCGAACGCAATCGACAGGCTCGTATGCTGGTCCGAGCCGAGCGCGACCCAGCATTCATGCAGCGCATTCAGAGGATTTGGCTGCGTCTGTTTTCACCCCCGCCGAAGCCTCCAATCTTCAGCGATGAGCAATGGGCTAAGATGGCGGCCGATGCCTGGAACGCGACGCTTGCCAAGGCGAAGGTCAACGTCGCGGCCATACGCGCGCGCGGCGGACGTGTGATCTTCGTGCGGGATCCATCGTCCGGTGCATTGCTTGAGCTCGAGCAGAAATCTCACCCGCGTCAGAGGTTCTGGGATCGCATTCTGCAAGAGACGGGCGCACCGGGCATTCACTACGCGGACTACCCTGAGCTTCGCGATTTTACCTGCCCCGAGTGGTCCCACCTCTCGGCCGGAGACGCGGTAGAATACTCCAAGCGCTTGGTGACGATCATGAAGCGCGAGGGGATGCTGTAACGAGCAGCGCCTTGCTGCGAATGCAGGTTGCCGCCTCTGCCCCCGAGCGCTGCGGGTAAACTCATGCCCCGCGTCTGTTTGGGCTATGGTCGGCTGCGTGGATCGACGCACATGCTCCACCGGACACGAGCTATGCTACTCGCCATGGTTTCTTCATCACGTCCAGGGTGGCTAGCGATCTGGGTACTGGCGTTGCTTTCGGCGTGCGGAGCGGCGAAGCAGGCCCCGCCCGATGATACCGCCACAGGTGCTGCGGCCTCGGCACTGCCTGCGCCTGCGCCGCAAGCAGTTGCGGGGCTGTACTCAGCAGACGAGGCTCTACGCGACGTGCTGTCAGGTCCGCTGCATTATGTTGGCACCGGACCCTGGCTTGGCGTGAGTCGCTTGCAGGCTTGCGTGTTCCGAAACGAGCGCGTGGTCGTGGTGAACGCCTATTGCACGTTGACGGATTCACACGCCTTTCGCATCGACGTATACTCGCCGACGCGCGGTCGCGTGCGCATCTACGCCGAAGGCAAGGGACCGGTGATCGCGCAGACCCGCCAGAGCTACTTTACCTTCACGGCGGAGAGCGAACCCTTGCCTGATCCGCAGCTTGCGACGCGTCCGCTCGCGCTCACCATGTCGCTTCAGGAGCTGCGCGACTACGACCAGAAGCGCTACGAGGCTTTCCTGCCAGCCTGCTACGGCGGCACAGAGCTCAACCGACCCCGTGGCGGCTGCCTTGGCGCGCTCGCCCCACGTGCCAGCGAGTGGACCAATCAGCACCGCGGCTTTCTCGCGCAGGCCAGCGACGACTGGTACCGCGTGATGCGAGAGATGCGCGCGCTTGCGTCGAAGTACGGCAAGGAGCCGGCGCGAGAGGACTGAGGGAAGGCAATGGCCGTGCGCGGCAATGCGCGCCGCGCTAGGCCCGCGAGATGACCGCTGACGTCCCGAGTCCCATCGATTTGCTTCTGACAGCCGATGCGCGCGAGTGGGAGCAGACGGCAAACGCAAAGCGCCCCTCGCGCCCTGAGTTCTTCGCTCGGTTCGCAAGCGAGATCGAAGCCTGTTCGCCCAGAGTTCGGCGCGTGCTCGAGCTAGGCTCTGGACCAGGGTTTCTAGCGGAACATCTGCTCGCGGCTTTACCGGACCTCCACTGCGTACTGCTAGACTTCTCGGCAGCCATGCACGAGCTCGCACGACGTCGGCTGGGGCCGCTTGCGGTGCGCGCAGAGTTTGTGGAGCACAGCTTCAAGCAAGCTGACTGGACGGGCGGCCTCGGTCCATTTGAGTGTGTAGTCACGATGCAAGCCGTGCACGAGCTGCGGCACAAGCGCTACGCACCGGACCTGCATACGCGGGTAAGGGAGCTTTTGTCACCGTCAGGGGTTTACCTGGTGTGCGACCACTTCGTCGGCGAGGATGGCATGAGCAACGATCAGCTCTTTATGTCAATCGCGGAGCAGCGCGACGCACTGCTTGCAGCCGGGTTCTCGCGCGTGGAGCAGCTTATGGTCGAAGAGAGTCTGGTTCTGCATCGAGCCATGTAATGCACCGGTAGGCATTGTCGGAAGCCAGCGGCGAAGAGCCCTGCGTCGCGGATGGGCTCACCAACATCGTCCGCGGCACCGCCGGTGACGACGGCCTGTGGGGCAGGCCTACCAGCACCTGTTCCGTCAGATGCGAGTGAGGCCAAGCAATGGTGCCGAGTGCTGCCGCTAGCGACTCGCTGGCCGCTTGGCGCGGGTTTGAGCCTCGGTGTACGAAGGCATGTGGACCTGATCGTGGTCGTCGATCCGCAGTTAGCCTTTGCCTCGCCGGTGGGCACTCTCGCGCGGGCCGTTGGGGTGAAAGACCACGCACCGGTCGTACGTACGTCTGAGCGACTGAGTCGCTGGCTTGCCCGACTGAGCGTGGCCGTGCCGGTGATTGTGGTCCGCTCCGAGTATCAACTTGGTCAGTTCGCGACCGATGGCCCGCTCAGGGAGTTGGCCGTGCCTGGACTCGACCCGGGTTGCGGCTTCGCCGACGGCCTCGCACCTAAGCACCATTGGACGGTGCTTACGAAGCGCGTGCCGGACGCCTGCAGCCAGCCCGATTTCGAAGTCCGCATGCGCGCGTTGCCGCCCGGGACACGCGTCGGGATCTGCGGCTTCATGCTGACCACGTGTGTGCGTGCCAGTGCCCTCTCGCTCGCTCGGCTACGACCCGATCTGCGCATCGAGGTGCCCGTGAGTCTATGCGCGATCCGCCGCAGCTCGCAGCTTCCACATGGCGGCCCGTCGCGCCTCAAGGAGGTGCTCGACGAGCTAAGGCGTGCGAGCATCTCCACTGCGGGTTGAGCCACTACTGAAGGATCAGCTCGTCACGCTGGTGCAGGGGGTGCCATACCATGTGGCACCTACGGCAGACGTCGAGGCCAGCACCCGGCGCTGGACCCGCAGGCGCCCAGTACCGTTAGGCTGCGGCGGCCATTGCGACGCAATGTCGTACGGCGGCTTCACTCCTTGACGGAATGTCGCGGTCTCGACGTCGCCTCTTAAGCATCGACGCGCCTTACTGTGCAATTAGCCGGAAAAAGCCGCGTGTTTGCGCATGGCACGAGCGTTGCTGATGGGGTGCGTCGGAGGTTGTATTCATCATGTCGCTACGCTCAATGCTGCTCCGCACGGTTACATTTTCTTTGGTCGCCATCGCATTCACCGCTACCGCATCTGCCCAACGGTTCCAGGTCGATGCAGATATGACTGGTTATGTTGGCTACGGTCTAGGATATCCACCAGCCGGGCCAACAGTACGGGCCGGCATCTTACTGTCTGATCGGCTCGCCATCGAAGCCGGGATCGGCTTTTTTGCTGACCTCGAGACCAAAGACGACAGTTACTATGCGCGCGTATTTCGTCTGCCTGTGGACGTCGCGTGGTATTTCGCGGACGCCAAACCCCAAGCACTCGTCCCCTCCATACGTGCGGTGGCAACCTACCAGCAAGGGCTTCAACACCAATCCTACTGGGATGGCGAAACCAGGCGCAGCTTCAACATCAAAAATCACATCCTCGGTGCAAGCGTCCTGCTTGGCGTGACGTACTTCGTAAGCGAGCGCTTCGGGATAAGTGCCCAGGGAGGCCCCCACTACTCCAAACTGTTCTTGGGTCGCGGGCCTGCGGGCTTCGGCTCTCTCAACCAATCGAGCCACTTCATCTCAGGCGACTATCGCATCGGCCTTGTCTTCCGTTCTTAGATTCGTCACGCTCGTGCCGGGTCGTGCGTTGATCCCTTCCGACGGACCAATGAGCCAAGCAGCCTTGGTGAACCGACCGCACCTAGGTAACAGGGCTGCTTTCGACCTCACCTATGGCCAGCACCGACAAAAAAGGGGGACACTTTTGCTGTCTGATTTCGGTGTGCCAAGCTCGACGAGTGCCCCGGCCGTGAGGCTTGGCCTCTACATAACCAAACCCGCGGTTCATGCCCTCTCAACGTGACACTTCGACGCAGATGGCAACGTGGACGTGCTCTGGCACAATGGAGCCACTGGCTGCTAGACTCGGCGGTGGTCCAGCTCAAGCGGGCATCTCTGAGCACCGTGGTGCCGCGCAGGTACCACATGCTCGAGGCGGCCGCGGTCCACGACAGCTGACCGTCGGTCGCCACCCACGTGCTGCGATTGCTGAACCAGACGGAG
Organism: Polyangiales bacterium; assembly: GCA_038257655.1. GTDB lineage: Bacteria > Myxococcota_A > Polyangia > Polyangiales > DASUME01 > DASUME01. Next base: position 6,222 of record JBBSJC010000269.1, read on the forward strand.
AGCTTTCCGCTCTCGAGGTGGTGCCAGAGTACGTCGACCTTGCTACCTGCTCGAACTGAAGACGACTTGGATGCGATTTCGACCCAGAAAGTACCTTTGTAGGCCCCGCCCTTGGGCCCTGCCTGGGCGGCTACGAGGAAAATCGGTTGCGGAGAACCGGGTCCCGGAGGCTTCCCGGTGGCGCGAGGCCGTTTGAAACGCTTGCTCTCCGAAGGCGAAGAGGGCGAGCGCCGCTCGGGTGAGTACAGCTACGTCTATCATGAGGTCGCGCGGATTGGAACTGAGCTCACGATTCCGGCAATCCATACCTGACAGCCCGTAGATAAGCATCGGCTAGCGACAGTATGCTCAGCACGATGGGGGAGTCAGCATTCCAGAGCGACCGTTTTCATGTTGTGGAGGAAATTGCGCGCGGTGGGATGGGTATCGTCTATCGCGTCGTGGATCGCGCTAGCGGTCAACAGCTTGCCCTCAAGGTCTTACGCTCCGATTTGCGCGACGATGCGAGCCATCACGCGATGCTGTTCGAGCGGGAGTATCAGACGCTCGCTAGCATCACACATCCACGCATCATCCGTGTGCACGAGTATGGCATCCATGAGAAGCGGCCGTATTACACGATGGAATTGCTCGAGGGCGGGGATTTGCGCATGTCTGCGCCGATGCCGTATCGCGAAGCCTGCGCCTGCCTGCGTGATGTCGCGACGTCGCTTGCGCTGCTGCACGCGCGAGGCCTGCTTCATCGCGACATCAGCTCACGCAACGTGTGGAGGACGCGAGAGGGGCGCTGCAAGCTGCTCGATTTTGGCTCACTGACTGCATTCGGCAGCCAAGAGGACACGGTCGGCACTCCGCCCTTCGTGTCACCGGAGGCGCTAGATGGAGGGAAGCTAGATCAGCGTTCCGACCTCTACTCACTCGGTGCGCTCGCGTACTGGCTGCTGACGGGCAAGCAAGCATTTGCCGCCAACCACCTACACGAGCTGCACGTGCTTTGGCTGCGTCGCCCGGAGCTCCCTTCGAGGCTTGCCGAGGGTGTACCGCATGAGCTCGATCAACTCGTGCTCTCGCTGCTCAGTCGCGAGCCCCTGGCGCGCCCGGGCAGTGCGTCAGAGGTCATCGATAGGCTGAGTCTGATCGCGGATCTCGGACAAGAAGACGACGTTGAGCTCGCCGCGCAGGCGCAGGCCTTTTTGACGAACCCGTGCCTCGTTGGCCGGGCACCCCATCTGGACCGCATCACTGCGCTGTTGAACCTCGCGGACAAGGGGCAGGGTGGCTCACTCCTGATCGAGGGGAACGCGGGCATGGGGCGCTCGCGCTTGCTCTCGGAAGTCGTCACGCGCGCGCAGCTTGCCGGTGCTTCGGTGCTGCGCGTATCAGCGGAGGCTTCCCGTGAGCCACTGACGACCGCACGCGCGCTCACACGACAACTGTTTGCCGCCCTGCCCACCGAGGCCTCACTCGCCGCACAACCCCATGCTGAGACCCTCGGTAGCCTGGATACCGCCCTTGGCGAAGCGCTACGCGGCTCCACTCCGTTTGTGCAGCCCGACATGGCCGTGACGCGCGCCCGCGCCCAGGTTGCACTTTCGGAATGGCTGTCGACGCTCGCTCAGTCGCACTTCTTAGTGCTTGCCGTCGATGACGTGCACCTTGCCGACGAAGCGTCCACTGCATGGCTTGCGGGCCTTGCTCAGATCTGCGGAACACGGCGCATGTTGCTGGTGACCACGGCACGCAGCGACCACATGGGCCAAGGCGCACGGCGCGCGCTCTGGGATCGCAGCGAGCACGCTCAGCTCGAGCCGTTACGCAGCAGCGACACCGCGGATCTACTTCGCGCGATTTTTAGCGATGGCCCAAGTCTTGCGCGCTGCGCTGAATGGCTGCATGCGGCGAGTGCTGGCAGTCCGCTCTACTGCATTGAGCTCGTTCGGGCACTGCTCTTGGCGAAGGTGATTCGCTACGCCGATGGCATGTGGATGCTGCCCATTCAGCGGCCGGAAATCGCGTTGCCCAAGGGCCTTGCCGAAGCGCTTTCCGAGCGTTGTGAAAGGCTCAGCACCGCCGCTCGTCAGCTTGCCGAGGGAGTGAGCGTGCAACCCCGCGGGCTGTCTCGCCAGCGTTGCGAGGCCCTGGCGCTGCGTATGGGTATCGCAGACGCCGAAGGCGTGCTCGCAGAGTTGGTGCAGGAAGGCGTACTCGTAGTAGAGGCTGCTTGCTTCCGCCTCTCAAGTGGAGCGCTGCGCGACGCGCTGCTCATGGGTATGAGTCACGCGAGCAAGCAGGGACTACACCGTAAGCATGCGGACATGCTGCTTGCAGATGGTTTGGGTCGCGACCCGTTTACCGTGCTCGAAGCGGCTCACCAACTGATGCTCGGCGGCGAGCTTTCGCGTGGTGCGCAGTTGGTTTCAGACATCGGAGAAAAAGACGCGTTCAACGCGACGGGTGACTACCATCATCTATGGACAACCATCGTGGCGGAGTCTCTGCGCATCGATCGCGCACAAGGTCGATCGGTATACGTTCAGATTCCTAAGCTCTCGTTCTTGTGCTCGGCGGCCTACACCTCGGACTTCCACCTGGCTGCGGAATACGGTGACCTCGCGCTCGAAGCCTTGGATCATGTGACGGGCATGGGAGCCGCACGTAAGCTTCGGCCCTGGCTGGGTGCTAAGCTTAGCTTTGCGGTTGGGATGATCATGGCCCTGATTCGTTTCGCGGCGGGGAAGCCGCGCGGTCTCAAGTACGAGTTCGCCATGCTCATTCCGTGGTTTATCAACTCGGTGACGGCACTTTGCGGCATGGCGACCATCCTGCTCGACCTGAAGGCGGTACGGCGTTACGGAAAGCTGCTTGAGGTGTTCGAGGGGTTTCCGGAGCGCTGGGCGCCCGTTGGATCCTTACGCTTCTGTCAGGGGCTCGAGATGACCCTGCTCGATAACCATGATCGTTCGGTCGCACGCTGGGCGATGTTGGCGAACAACTTCGAAGATCCGACCTGCTACACGGACCTACCGTCGATTGCGCGCAGCGAGTATGTGGGCGGAGCATGGTTTCTGCGTGGCGTCTCCGAATCCTACAAAGCGAGTGAAGACGTCTTGTTCTGTGCCGCCAAGCTCGAGGCGACGGGGCTCGCGCTCCATCGCATCATGGCCCACCAGCTACGCGCCGCCTATCACGCCAATCGCGGCGAAATCGCCCTGAGCTTGGTTCAGCAGGAGCACGTCGAGCTCCATGCGATCCAGTTCGGCAGCGCATGGCAAGTGGAGGTCTGGGGCCCCACCACGATGAGTATCGTGCACGTGTGCATGAGCGACGTGATGAGCCTGAAACGAATGTGGGATCGCCTGCAGGCACTCAGCCCGGACATCCCCTCGCTTGCTCGACACGCCACACTCGTCCGAGCCGGCTACCAACTGGTGCTGGGCGACGTGGAGAGCGCCGCGGCTGGTTATGAAAGCGTACTGCGCGATCTAGGGCCGGACGCCTTCCACGGGTCCACGGCGTATTACGCATTCTGGGCTTCTGCATTGAACCAACTCGGCCGGCATGTCGAAGCCAAGGTTGTGTGCGAGCTACCTTACCTTGGCGACGACTCTGCGTCTGGCGCCGCTCGAGCGAATCAGCGTTTCGCAATGCTCAACATTTGGGTGGATATCGAGTGGGCCGTTGCGAGCGTGGGCCTCGGCGATGCGCAAGCCGCGGCGGACCGGCTCGATCAATGCCTCGCATCGCCAGACGGTGGGTCGTCGCCGCTCATTCGGGGCTCTCTCCATCATGCCCGCGCGCGCGCCGCGGTCGCGCTCGGCTGCCACGAATCCTTTTCGCATCATCAGGCAGAGACGCAGCGTTGGTTCGCACAGACGGGGGCAGAGGTGCTCATGGCGCGCTACGAGCAACTGGCCGCGCTTGAGCTCACCGCTCCATGGTTTGATAATCGCCAGGGCGAAAGCTCCGAGGCCATCGCCCGCTCGCTATCGGCCTGTGCCAGCCCGGAAGATGGCTC
>JBBSJC010000270.1:0-10230 GCA_038257655.1 Polyangiales bacterium
ATAGCGGGACAGACTCTCCGGGAGCCTAAACTTCACCTGCGCCTTACCCTGTGCGTCGGTCAGCACCTCGGGTGCGTAGAACGCGACCGATTCGAAGTCGCGACGAACGCCCGCGCCTCCTCCACCTCCTCCTGCTTCGCTGCCCCCCTTATCAGCTTCGCCTGTGGTTTGTTTGACGAGACGACTCCGCACATCCGACGTCCATACCGAGAGCCCCTGGGGCGCATACATACGGGCGAATGGGTCTGGTGTTTTATAGCCGCTCAATGCCAATACGCCTTCATCGACAGCAAACACGGTAAGCTCTGCTGGCACGGCCGCACCCGAGCCGTCTTGCACCTGTAACGCCACACTCACTTCTTGTCCGGGTGCTTTGTCTTGCGAATCCGGCGTCACTTGGACGCGCAGGTGCCGACGCGACACGTCCGCCTGCAGCTCAACGCTTCCGATCCGATAGTCAGGTCGTCCATCATCTTCACTGGTCACGGCCCGAGCGCCTCGCAGCAGCAGCACGGACACGAACGCGTTGGGCACGAAGCGCTCGTCGATTGGGATCGACAAAGTCGGAGCGCCACCCGAAATGCGTTTGCGCTCGACCGACATTACCCCATCGCGCTCGATCGTGATCCAAGCCTCCGCCTCGCTAAACGGAGACGGTACGAGCACCTGGGCTACCTCTCCCAGCCCGTAGCTCTTCCTATTGGCCTTGAGCGACAAAACCTTACTCTCCCCGTTTCCCCAGGAGGCCTGGCCCGCACCGTAGACGTAGATGGGGATGGCTGCAGTGACCTTGCGCCCTCGGCTATCTCGACCGCTAACGCGCAGAAAGTGCAGACCAGGGGCCTTGGCAGACACCGCGCAGCGTGCAGCCGCTTTGCCGGTCTTGAGCGTACAGCTAGCCACGAGCTCATCCGTATGCTTCTGCACGGTCAGCGCCTCTCCTGCCTCTCCCTGCGACAGCGCGTGTTGGTACGTGCGACGCGTCAGACTCACGTTCGTCGCCACGCCCGGCACCATGCTGCCTGCCAGTTTGGATGCGACCACTTCGGCCTGAAACGGCTTGCCCGCTTCGACGAGGGCGGTGGAAGCCCGGATGCCCAACATAAACGCAGCCGGTGTGACGCTGAGCACGGTGCGTGCGCTGGTGGTGACGCCGCCGAGTCCCTCCACCGTCGCTTCGACTTCCACCCCTGTGCTGCCCGCTTCCAGCTCAAGCGCAAGCGGCACGCGCAAGTTTAGATCTCCTTGCGCATCGAGCTTCCCCTCACCGCCGGAGAGGGTGGTCTCCTCGCTGGGCTGAATGTCTTCGTACCCACTCGTCTCGTCGCCAAAGCTAAAACCTTCGTAAAGCTCTCCAGCCGGACTGGCAGTACGCTCGGTGCGACGCGCAGTCCAGATCACGCGCTGGCCCGAAACGGGGGCCCCAAACAGATATTGCCCATGGACCCTCAGCTGGGCCGTCTCACCACGCACGTACTCTGTGCGCTCTGGCACAACCTCGGCTTCCAACTCGGCACGCCGGTACTCCGCGACCTCCGCTGCCACATCAAAAGTGTCCTTCCCGAGGCTCGCACTGATACTGACGGTTCCCAGCGGCACCGAACCGGGAATCCGTGTCTCGTGGGAGAAGGTCCCAAAGGCGGTAAGGGGCAGCTCGTGACTTCCGATTTCTCGCCCCTGACTGTCACTAACCTTGAGTTGAACCTTTCCGCGCGCGGCCACGAACCCGCTGGCGGAGCGTGCTTGCAGCACTCCCTTGATGCGCATGCGCTCGCCCGGACGGTACAGACCGCGTTCGGTGAAAAGGTAACCTTCCACGTCACCACTACCACCATAACTAGTGTTCGTGGTCAGGTCCCACGGTCCATGCCCACCGTACTTGCGCGCATAGCTTAGATCGCCGCTCTTTTCGACGATGGCGAAGGTCTCGCATTCGTCCTCACCATTTGAGCGAGTGAAACGGAAGCTGCCTTGGCTGTCCGTGTGACCCTGGGCCAGCGTCTTACCGCAGTCAACGACTGTGACGCGCGCAGCTGAGACTGGCAGACTATCCGAAAGCTGTGTCACCCATACGAGACCGCCGCGAGGCCAGGTCTTTAGAGTCGGCGCGAGGTTCGTAAAGGCGAGCACAGTGCGCGCAGAAATTGCGTCTTTCGCCCCAGGCTTCTGGGTGGCATACGCGAGCAGCACACCTTTACCGGAGGGCAGAGCGGACGCTGTGTCGATTTGAAGTAGACGCGATTCGCGGGGCCCCGCACCCTTGAGTGCAGTATTGGTCAGCAAGCGCGAAGGCAACCAACTGCGACCCGACACGATAGGCTCAATCTCATCGGGGCGGAGGGCGACAATCCCTAAAGATATCTTGGGTACGTTTCTCGCCCGCAGGGTCAGGCTCATCGTCGAGCCTGCGGGCACCACCTCGCCATCCACAGGAAAGCTGAGAAATGGCTCGTAGGGGCCGGTCCGAAGGCGAATGGTTCGATCGCCTTCGAGCAGATTACCAAACACATCTTTTATCTCTCCGTCGATCTCGATCTTATAGGACGTGCTCGGCTGAAGCTGAGTCGCGAGATAAACGTATTCTGAGCTGTAGTCGTCATCCGAGACCAGCAGCGGCCGCTCCAAGGCCGGCTCGAAGCGCAGGGCTTTGCGTACCGACGCCACATCGACGGGGTTGGTAAAGTGCAGCCCGCCGCCGTTCGGCGAGCAACGTCCGCCTTGGTCTCGACAGGCGTCATTCGATGCCAGGCGCAGCGGTCCATACACCTCAAAGCTAAGTTGGTAAGGGTTGGCCATAGGACGACGGCCTTCTACCCCCTGAAATCCTCGTTCTAACCGTAAGGTCACACGGGCGCCTCGAGGCAGGTCCTCGAGCGGCTTGATCCTGACGCGTTTGCCATCCCCCGGCGCAGGCGCACTCACCTCAAAGGCCAAGGCGCTGACAGCGCCGGCCTGGTTTCGGACCGATAGCGAGGCCTGCGCTTTGACCTGGACCGGGCTTACTCGCTGGTTGAAGAACAAATCGATCGCACGGGATGGCAGCTCCTGAATGGCTCCCTCGCTTGGCTCACTGCGCACGATCTCTGGCGCGGGTGTCGCGAATGCGTAAACAAATGGTCCGTCTAGGACCTTACCATTCAGCGACTTGAGCGCCGCGCTCACCGTCACTCGAAAGTCCGTCGCCATGGGCAAGCTGGAGACCGGGCGCGCAAGCAACGTTTGCGAACCGAGCCAACGAACATGCAGCGGCACAGCGGGCTCGAGACGCAACAACCCAGCAGCCGGTTCCATCGTGCCTAGGGCAACCATCGGTCGATCGAAGGCGATTGCGATCTCCACCTCACCATCGGTCTCGCCTTGAGGTGCGTGGTGAACCACCCGCGGCGGCCCCTGCGGCGTGACGACGCGGCTGCTGCCTTCAGCTTGCAGTGCGAGTTGGGGTTTAGCGCCCACAGGCTCGCCGGACCGTGAGACCGGCGGTGCACAGGAGGCGACAAGCGAGCACCAGGAGCAGAGCAGGAACGAAACACAAAGTAAGCGCGCAGTCATGGCGCGATCTTAGCAACTGCCATACCTTTCCCAAGTGCGCGACACCACGAGGAATTCGCAGGTGGATCCGCGTCGAAATCACCACGTGCGCGTGGGCCGCCTTCCACACATGCACAGCGCGGCCTCTCCTGCGCACGCTCGCCCTCGACCATGGCGGCGTTGAGCACGATCGTTGGCCAGCATGCAGACTGCGGTCGTGGTGGCAACAAAAGAGGGTTTGGCGCGACACCTTACTATTGCCTTTTTCCGTCTGATCTCATGACGTTGTTACTGCGAGCAGGTGCATCACTACTTGCGGGCCGCATGTAGGCCTATTCCGCAGCATCTCTCCCTGCTAACTGTCTTGCATCCCTGCTCTCCACACCCCTTGGAGAAGTCCATGCGCTCGTTGTTGTTGCTCCTAAGTGCTCTCGCCTGCTTCGGTTGCTTCGGTTGCAGCGATGATCTGCGCGCCGCCGAGGAAGGTTTCACGAGTCACGAAATCACCGGCATGGTTCACATGCCGCTTTGGGCTGCAGGCGCGGATGGCAAGAGCTACCGGCTGCGCCATGCCACGTTCGAGATCGCAGGCGCGGCGATGTTCACGGTTGGTGATCGTGACCTGCGCGAGCCCGACGCGGAGTCGTTAGTCACGACAGTGCCCGGAGGCAGCTACAACATGTACTTACGGCCCGGCTGGGAGCTTGTGGAGCGCAGCGCCGATGGCCAAGAGCAGGTCAAAGCCGCCACCCTCTCATCGCGCAATCCGATCGCCTTCGAGATCGGCCGTACGCTTGATGCGCGCATCGTGCTCACGTTGCGCACCGGCGACAAGGACGTGATTTTCGGTGGTGCAAGCCCGGTCAAGGTGACGAGCATCGACACGGATGCGCACAACGCGCTGTAAAGAAATCGCGCGAGCTGCTACATCGCGCGCGGATGCCCAACGATCGCGCCAACATCAAGAAGCGCCTGCCCGTGTTGACTGCCGATACCCGCAAGCAGGTCGGCTGCCTCACGTGCGCACTCTGCTGCTCCTACGTGGCCGTCGAGATAAGCTCGCCGAGCAGCGTCAAGTCAGCCACGGAAATCCTTTGGCACTTGTACCACCAGAACGTCAGCGTCTACCGCGACGCAAACGACGACTGGCTCGTGCAGTTTGAAACACGCTGTCGGCATCTTCAGGACGACAACAAGTGCGCAATCTACGAGACGCGCCCGCACATCTGTCGGGAGTATTCCGAACAGAGCTGTGAAGTGAACGCCGAAGATGAGGGGCAGACCTTCTACACCCCCGACACGTTCCTTGTGTATTTGAAGGGACGCTCCACGCGCATCTATCGCGGCGTCGCAAAGGGCTACATGCCCGGCCCAGAGCACCTTGGACGCTACGCTGCGCAGGCGACCAAACGCGTGGCCTCGTTTCAAACGCGCTATCGCGGATTGCGGGGTTCCGGTGCGCCATCGTGAGGACGCCATCCTGCGCGTGATGATCGGTTGGGATGACCGTTGGTACATCACCCATCTATCCGAGTTTCATCCGCCACCGACAACGCGCTGAGCTCAGCGCGGATGTCGTCTTGCGCCAGCACATCGAATAGCTCGCCTGCGCAGGCACCGAGGCCCTGCAAGTCGTAGCCCCCCTCGAGCAAGGCGACCAACCTGCCGCCGCACACTTCATCGGCGACGCCGCGAACAGTAAGGGCCATGCGTCGAAAACCTTGGGTCGTGACGCGCATCTGCGCGAGCGGATCATTTACGAACGCGTCAAAGCCAGACGAAATCAGGATCAGATCGGGTCGATGTGCGCGCAAGGCCGGTACGATCACCTGATCGAAGGCCGCCGCGTACGCCGCATCCCCGGAACCGGGCGGCAGGGGCAGATTGATCGTTGTCCCAAGTCCAGCCCCCACGCCGGTTTCGCTCGAAAGCCCCGTGCCGGGATACAGCGGCGATTGATGGGTCGAGATAAACAACACGCTCGGATCGGCATAGAAGGCCGCCTGTGTGCCATTGCCGTGGTGCACGTCCCAATCGACGATCGCCACCCGTGCAGCACCCGCAGCCCGCGCCGCCGCGGCTGCGATCGCAACGTTGTTGAACAGACAGAAGCCCATTGCGCGATCGGGCTCGGCGTGATGCCCCGGCGGCCTAACGATGCCAAACGCGCGGGTAAACCGGCCATCCAGAGCGCCCACAGCCAGATCGAGCGCCGTGCCAGCGCCAGCTAGCGCGGCATCCCAGCTGCCCTCCGAATAGAAGGTGTCGGGGTCGAGATACCCCGACCGGCCGGGCACAAGCCGCGCAAGCTCGCTCACGTGCCGAGGGGTATGGACAAGCCCCAGCTCTTCCTCCTTCGCCTTGCGTATGTCGACGCGTCTGGCGCGCTGTGAGGCGCCTACGCGCGCAAGCCCCGCTTGTACCGCTTCGATGCGCTGCGGACACTCAGGGTGTCGAGACGGTGCCGTATGGCCGAGGAAGAGATCGTCAACCGCGTAAACGAGGGACATGCCGCGCATAAAACCATGAGCCCACCTCGCTTGCCAGCGTTCTGCTTCATCAGCGCACGTGAGGCGCTGCAGGCTGGATCAAACAAAAAAAGCCCGGGAAACCCGAGCCTTTTCGCAGCCACCTACTCGAATCGAACGCTTGAGCGAAAAATGGAGCCCGGAATCCGGCTTGAACGGACGACCTGCGCATTACGAATGCGCTGCTCTACCAACTGAGCTATCCGGGCAGGTGACTTAGGTGAACGAGCTTAGTGTAAGGGTTTGAACTGTCTAAGAGAATCGTCGGCAAAGGGACGTCTTACAAACGTCGCTGTACCGACTGCGCTAAGGTAGCTTACCCACTTCAAAAATGGGCCGCTCAAGTAGCCCACACAAGGAGCTATGTCAACCCTGCCCCAAAAGGCGCGCGCGCTATGGATCGTCGCGCCCCAGCGCGCAGAGATTCGCTCAGAGCCACTGAGGACGCTTGCTGATGACGAAGTTCTCGTGCAGGCGCGCTACAGCGCCTTGAGCCGAGGTACCGAGCGCCTAGTGTTTGATGGGCGGGTTCCGGCGAGCGAGCAGCAACGCATGCGCGCGCCCATGCAGGCCGGCGAGTTCTCATTCCCGGTGAAATACGGTTATACCAGTGTCGGCGACGTGCTTCAGGGCCCGCCCGATCTCGTGGGCCGCACGGTGTTTTGCCTCGCGCCGCATCAGACGGCTTACATCGCCCCGCGCACCGCGGTGACGCCGATTCCCGAATCCGTGCCCGCTGCGCGTGCGGTGCTGACCGCGAACATGGAAACGGCGCTCAACGGTATCTGGGATGCCGAAATCAAAGCAGGCGATCGCGTGCTCGTCATCGGGGCCGGGGTCGTCGGCTGTCTCGCCGCTTTTTTGTGCGCACGTCATCCGGCTGTCGAGACGACGGTCGTCGATATCGATCCACGCAAAGCCGAGATCGCATCCAAGCTCGGCGTAGCCTTCGCATCGCCGAAGGACGTCGAGGGCGCGTGCGCGGATGTGGTCGTTCATGCGAGCGGCTCGCCTGCGGGGTTAGTAAGTGCGCTGGCCGCAGCAGGCCAGGAGTCGCGCATCGTGGAGTTGTCGTGGTTCGGAGACGCCGAAGTCACGCTGCCATTGGGCGGCGCGTTTCACGCCAAGCGCCTAAGCCTACACTCCTCTCAAGTGGGCAACTTGCCCGTCTCTCAACAAGCACGCTGGAACCATGGTCGTCGCATGCAGACAGCGCTGCGCTTACTGGCTGCTCCCGAGCTCGATGCGCTGATCAACTCCGATTGTCGCTTCGAGGAGCTGCCTGCACACATGGCGCGCGTGCTCGCACGCGACACAGATGTGTTGTGCCATCGCGTTCTGTATGCGTGACCGGCACACGGTCGCACCGCTCGCAAGTCCGCACAGGTTTGAGTACGCTGGGCATCACCATGTTTACCGTATGCGTCCGTGACCACGTGATGATCGCCCACAGCTTCCAGGGCGAGCTGTTCGGCCCCGCCCAACGCCTGCACGGCGCAACCTACGTGGTTGACGTCGAGCTGCGCCGCGAAAAGTTAGACAGCCTAGGGGTCGTGGTCGATATCGGCCGCGCAAGCGATGCCCTGCGCGCGATTTTGGCCGAGCTCAATTATCGCAATCTGGACGACGATCCCGCGTTAAGCGGCCACAACACCACCACCGAGTTCATGTCCAAGCTTGTCTTCGATCGCATGCTGCAGCGGATTACCCGCGGTGATCTCGGCCCCGGTTCCGAGTCGCTTGCCTCGATGAAGGTCACTCTGCGCGAGTCCCATGTGGCCTGGGCCGCCTACGAGGGCGCGGTCCCGCCTGGTTGATCGATTGATTGTGAAGCCCAGCGCCACCCGATCACGCGCCTTGCTCGCACTCAAGGTGGCAGTGGCCATTCTACTGTTGTTCGGAACCCTCCGCGTGCTGGATGCCAAACTACCGCTTCATGCCCTGGCCAAGATCAAGCCTCGATGGCTTGTGGCGGGCATTGCAACCGGCACTTTGGCGCAGCTGGCCTCTGCCCTACGTTGGCGTTTCACCGCCAGCCGCATGGGCGCACCTATCAGCATGCGCTTTGCCATCGTCGAATGCTACGTCGCGAGCCTACTCAATCAGATCTTACTGTTCGGGATTGGCGGCGACGCACTGCGCATTACACGTCACGGGGCGAGCCTGAACCGCGGCGCGACAGGTTATGGACTCGCGTTGCGCACCCATGTGGTGGAACGTGTGGCCGGACAGCTCGTGCTCGCAACGTTTGCATGTCTCGCAGCGATGGCCTGGGCGCCCTCTATCCCCGCGACGCTCGCGATTGCCGGCGTTGCGATCGTCGCAGGCTTGCTCGCCGCATTCATCTGGCGGCACCGCGCTAAGAGCACCCGTTCACGTCTGGTAAGATGGCTCGACGAAGCCCATTCGGCCTTGTTTGCTAAGAACGCCTGGCACATTCAGCTCGGCCTCTCCGGCGTGATCATCGTGGGCTGCCTCCTTACCTACTTCTGCGCGGCGCTCGCCCTCGACGTGCAGCTGTCCCTGCGCGAGGTGTTGCGCATCGGCCCTTTGGTACTCACAGCCATGGCGTTGCCGCTGAGCATCGGCGGCTTTGGTCCGCGCGAGGCGGCGTCGGCAGCACTGTTCTCGGCAAGCGCACTCGATCCGGGACGCGGCACCTTGGTAGCCCTCGTCTACGGCGTTCTATCGCTGCTAGCCACTTTGCCGGCGATTCCTTTCTGGTTGCTGCGCAAGGCCCCTTCTGCGGGAGGTGCGCGATGACTGATGGGACAGGCCGCGTGAAAACCAGCGTGCAGTTGGGCGAGCATGTGTCTGCGCAGGCGGCCGTTCCGATGTTGGCCGCGGTCGCCATGGGTGCTGCATTAGGCTCGGGGTGGCCATTGGCCCTTACCGGTGGCCTTACTCTTCTTCTCACCTTGCTGATCCTGGCGCGCGTGGACAGGCCCCGATCTTACCTTCCCACCCTCGTCACCGGCATACGCGGATGCATCGCCTGTGCGTTGATAGCTTTCGGCCAATCCCTAGACGGGCCCGTCGTGGCGCTCGGCATCATGATCGTGTTTGCACTCGATGGACTCGATGGTTACCTGGCGAGAAGAATGCACAGCGCCTCGGTACTGGGTGCACGCCTCGACATGGAGACCGATTCGCTACTGGTGATGGGTGCTTGCACGCTTTTGCTGCTGCGCGGCGAGATGGGCGCGTGGGTGCTCACGAGTGGACTCTTGCGCTATTCCTACGTGCTGTTCGTGCGCTGCTTTGGCAGCCGCGGCGAGGCCCCGCGCTCGAACTTCGCACGCTATTCGTTCGGGCTCGCGGTCACGGGACTGACCTTAGGTTTCTTGCCACTGGGCGCCTTCACGAGCGCTGGGCCCGCGTTTGCAACGACCGTCCTGCTCTACGCCTTCGGGCGCTCGTTCTACTGGTCCTTGCAGGGGGGGTCCTTGCAGGGGGGGGCGTTGCGCGTATCACAATCGTACAGCACGTCGGCGCCCAACGAGAACTGACGCGTCGAAAAACGCAGCGCCTGCGTCAGCCGATCGATCGCAGGTAGCTCGAGAGCGGGCACGCCTGAGCCTAAGATGACCGGCGCAACCGTAAGATGCAGACGGTCCAATTCATGGGCACGCAGAAACGCGGAAACCGTGATACCGCCCCCTTCGACAAACACGCGACGCAGCCCGCGCGCTTTCAACGTGCTCAAGAGGGCACTGACCACAAGGCGCCCCTCGTGCGTCTCGACGCCTACCACTTCCGCATCGCCAAGCTTTGATGGCCCCTTACCGGCCTGCTCAAGGCTGGTAATTAGCAAGGTAGGCGCGAGGCCGTCGCGAAACACTCCAAAGTCGCATGAGAGCCTGCGCCTGGGATCCAAGACCACGCGCACTGGATGATCGCCTGACACAAGTCGCGTAGTCAGACGTGGATCGTCAAACGACACGGTGCGAGACCCCACCACGACCGCATCGCACAAGGCGCGCAAGCGATGGGTGTGCACCACGTCCGCGTGGCCGGTAATGAACTGCGATGCTCCTGTGCGTGTTGCGATCCGGCCGTCCAGACTCTGCCCGAGGTGCGCTACCACACGCCCTTGCGCGCCTGGAATGCAGATCGGCATCAGAAGCTCGATAAGCTCGCGCGATGCCGCATCGACCTGCATCTGATGGCCATA
>JBBSJC010000271.1:0-10226 GCA_038257655.1 Polyangiales bacterium
GAATCGCATCGACCGCGATCTGAACGTTGCCATCGGTGCCGTTCTTGAAGCCCACGGGCATGGAAAGGCCGGAGGCTAGCTCGCGATGCACCTGACTTTCGGTCGTGCGTGCGCCGATAGCTCCCCAGCTCACGAGATCGGCGATGAACTGCGGCGTAATCGTGTCGAGAAACTCGGTGCCTGCCGGCAAGCCCATGTTCAACAAGTCGAGCAACAGACCGCGCGCCAGGCGCAGACCCTTGTTGATCGCGAAGCTGCCGTCGAGATCGGGATCGTTGATTAGCCCCTTCCAGCCCACGGTGGTGCGCGGCTTCTCGAAGTACACGCGCATGACGATCAGAAGGTCCGCAGAGAGCCGCTTCACTTCCTGGGCGAGCTTCTCGCCATATGCGCGCGCGGCCTTCACGTCGTGAATGGAGCAGGGGCCGACGAGCACCATCAGCCTGTCGTCGCGGCCATCCATCACGTCGCGCACTGCGAGTCGCGACTCGGCCACCACGCGGGAAGCTTCGTCGTTGATCGGCAGCTCTTCGATCAGGATGGCCGGCGGGATCAGCGGCCGGAGTTTCTCGATGCGTAGATCATCTGTCGGATAGATGGACATGGCTGGTTCCGTCCGGGTGCATGACAACGAAAGCTGATCTGGCGTTCAGGTTGGCAGTCCCACCTGAGGCTTACTCGGGTGGCGCTTGTACAGCACCAAGATGCGACCGATCAGGCCGGCGAGCTCCGCACCTACCAACGATGGTAAGGTTTCGGACACTTCCTTGCGATCCAGGGGCGCGCTCTCAAGCACGCGGATCTTGATCAGCTCGTGGGTGAGCAACGCTTCGCGCGTAGCCTCGAGCACCGTCTCGGATAGGCCTTCTTTGCCGATCATGACAGTGGGCTGGAGTGAGTGGGCTTCGGCGCGAAGAAAACGGCGCTGCTTGCCAGTCAGGGGCGGCATCGCGCCAACCTAGCAGGGGTTGATCGATCTGCACGTGGCCGCCCCTTCTCTGAGTAAGTCGTACTTAGAAATGCGTGAGCGTCAGGCGCTCCGGATCGATCGACCAAAGCGCGCGACCATCCTCGATCAACAAGGCCTCGCTCGGCGCAAAGGAAGCAAGAGCGTGCCCGCGGCACAGCACGTTACCGATCTCGACCAAGGTGGGCATGTGGCCAAACGCGAACACTGTACTCTTGCTCGCAATCGCGACTAGCTCGCGCGCAGCTTCCGTGGCCGGCAGCGTGTAGCAGAGCGACGGTAGACTCTCGATAGCGCCAGCGAAGCTGAGGGCGGCCGCGAAGATCTCGGCTGTCTGCTGGGTGCGAATGCGCGGGCTTGCTACAAAGCGCGTGGCGCTGAGGCCCTGTGCTGCCAGTGCGTTCGCCACGCGCTGGGCTGTTAAGCGCCCGTGCGCCGAGAGATAGCGGGCAGCGTCGTCAAGACCGTCGCCCCCTTGTACCGCTTCCGCATGCCGTACGAGCAGAATCCGCATTAACGTGGCTCGGGCGCCTGTCCGCGTGCCACCCGTCTGTACAAGGGGCGGGGCTCGTCGGTGGCAGCTTGGTATTTGACGCTGAAGTCATCGAAGCAACGCAAGGCCAGGCTGACATCCTTGTCGTCCACAAGATCGAAGCTGTCCATCCCGCAGCGCAGCATATAGGAGAGCTGATCGCCCAACACTTCGCCTATCGCGCGCAGCTCGCCCTTGTAGCCCAAGCGCTCGCGCAGCAGACGCGCCTTGGAGTAGCCGCGGCCATCACCGAACTTCGGAAAATTGATCGCAATCAAACCAAGCGTGGCCACATGCGCGCTCAGGGCGCTTATCTCGTCAGTCGGTTCGAGCGTGACGCCGAGCTGGCCTTGGCGCGCCAAGAGGCTCTCGTGCTCTGATAAGAGGCGTGCGAGCGGGACGACCACATCGCCATTGACCGGTACGCTTTCGCCTTCTCGGACAAAGACCCACGAATCGTTCGACACTACCTGCTTTTGCTTAATGAGCGGCATACGCGGCCTCCTTGAAGGGCTCCATGCCCAGGCGTCGATAGCAATCTAGAAAGCGCTCTTCATCCGATGTGCGAACCGTAAGGTACTTCTTGACCACGCGCTCGACGGCATTGACAACTTGGTCGGCCGCGAGCGCTGGGCCTGCAATCTTACCGATCGAGGCATCGTCGCCAGGCGCGCCGCCGAGCAGAAGTTGGTAGGCCTCTTCACCGCGCTTATTGATGCCGAGAATGCCGATGTGGCCCACGTGGTGGTGGCCGCAAGCATTGATGCAGCCCGACATCTTGATGTTGAGCTCGCCGATATCGTGTTGGTAGTCGAGGTCGTCAAAGCGCTTGGAGATTTCGAGCGCCAGCGGGATCGAGCGTGCATTGGCCAGGTCGCAGTAATCGAGACCGGGGCAGCAAATGGTGTCCGTGATCAGATTGATGTTCGGACGCGCAAGCTCGAGCTTGCCAAGGCGCTCGTAGAGCTCCGCCAGACGCGAGGTCTCGACATGGGCCAACACCAGGTTCTGGGCGTGCGTGACGACGACCTCACCAAAGCTGTAGTCGTCGGCAAGCTGCGCAATCGCGTCCATTTGTGTATCGGAGCAATCGCCAGGCGGCGTGTCCTGGGTCTTGAGCGAAAGCGTGACCGCGCTGTAGCCCGGGATCTTATGGGCCGACACGTTTTGCTCGACCCAGCGGCCAAAGGTGCGGTCCTTGCTCATGCGCAAATGCGCGAGCTGAGTGTCCGAAGCAGGCAGCGTCTTGTAGGCGGGCGGGCGGAAGAACGCGCTGACGCGCTCGATCTCGGCCTGGGTCAGCTTCATTGCGCCTTCTTTGATCTGCTCCCACTCAGCATCGACCTGACGGGTAAACTCTTCGACGCCCAGGCTGTTGACCAGGATCTTGATGCGCGCCTTGAACTTATCCTTACGGTCACCGTACTGATTGTAGATACGCAAGATGGCTTCGAGGTAGCTGAGCAAGTCTTCCTTGGGCAGCCACTCGCGGATCGTCTTTGCGATCACGGGTGTCCTGCCAAGTCCGCCACCGACGAGGATCTGGCAACCGACCTCGCCCTTGTCGTTTTTCAACAGCCGCACACCGATGTCGTGAATGCGTACGGCGGCGCGGTCGTGATCGGGCGAGCCGGTGATCGCGATCTTGAACTTGCGCGGCAGATAACCGAACTCCGGGTGGAAGGTCGACCAGTGGCGCATGATCTCGGCGATCGGCCGCGGATCTTCGATTTCGTCGGGCGCAATGCCTGCGAACTGGTCCGACGTGATGTTGCGAATGCAGTTGCCGCTCGTCTGGATAGCGTGCATCTCGACGCTCGCGAGGTCGCGCAAGAGATCGGGCACCTCTTCGAGCTTGGGCCAGTTGTATTGGATGTTCTGACGGGTGGTGAAATGGGCGTAGCCGCGGTCGTACTTGCGCGAGATGTGCGAAAGCATACGCAGTTGCTTGGACGACAAAAGGCCGTAGGGGATAGCGACGCGCAACATGTACGCTTGAAGCTGCATGTACAGCCCGTTCTGCAAACGCAGGGGCTTGAACTGAAGCTCGGTGATGTCACCGGAAATACGGCGCTCTACCTGACGGGCGAACTGCTCCGCGCGCTCGAAGACGATCTTACGGTCGTACTCATCGTACTGATACATGGTCGATCTCCTTCAAGGCTCAGTCGGGTCTGCGAACGCGGACGGTGGGACCAGTGGCGCGAATGCGCTCGCGCGCGCTCAGCGCATCGATGAAGCCGCCGCTTTCGACTAACACCTTGATCGTATAGGGGTCGGCGACCAGGCGTTGCTCGGTCTTCGCGCGCATTACCGCTTCGGTGTCAGCGCGTTCTGCGGGGAAAAGCTGCGCTTCTTGTAGCGCACGGCCCCATGTTCCATCCGCCTTCAGGTACACCGGTGCACCGTCCGCGAGGAAGCGAGCGGTGACCACGGCCTTTTCGTTGCTCTCCGACATGAGTCCAATATGGGGCAGCTTCAGCCATCGCACCAAGGTGTTGTTGTTATGCGAGCCATAACCTAGAGTTATGGCTATGAATCTGCAGCACCTGCGCGCCTTCGTGGCGGTCGCGCTGGAGGGCAATATCACGCGCGCCGCTAAAGGTTTGCGTACTAGCCAGCCCGCCGTTTCCAAGCAGCTCGTCGAGCTTGAGGCCCAACTCGGTACGTCCCTGTTCGACCGTCTCGCACGCGGCGTGCGCTTAACCGAAGCGGGCGAGCTCTTGCTGCGACATGCCCAACGTATCCTCGCCACCGAGCGCGCCGCGGAGAGCGAAATAGGCGAGCTCAGTGGCCTTGTGCGCGGCCGGCTTTCGCTCGGAGCGAGCACCACCATCGGCAGCTATCTCGCGCCCAGCGCGCTCGGCGCGTTCAATCGCGCCCATCCCAACATCAAGCTGGAGCTCGAAATCGCCAATACCGCGTTGATTCAAACGATGGTGCTCGATGATCGCATCGACCTAGGCTTGATCGAAGGCTTCGTTCACTCCGACCAGCTCGAGATGGAAGTTGTGCACTACGATCAGATGGTCGCGATCGTTGCGCCGAGCCACGCCTTGGCAAAGAAGGGTAAGGTCAGCGGGCGCGACTTTCTCAAGCAGCCGCTGATCTCGCGCGAGCGAGACTCCGGCACCCGCGAAGTCATCGAAGCCGCTTTTGCCAAGCGCGGCTTGCAGTTTGAGCCAGCGATGACCCTGGGTAGCACCGAAGCGGTCAAGAATGCGGTTGCCGTGGGTCTCGGCGTCGCCGTCGTATCGGGCCTCGCGGTCGACCTCGAGCTTGCGGCGTGCCGCCTATCACGGGTGGAGCTGCAAGACCTGGATATTCGGCGCGCGCTTTACCTGATCAGGTTGAAAGGCAAGGACGCAAGTCCCGCCGTGACAGCGTTTTTGCGCATTTTGCGCGAGGTGTTGGGCACACCACAGCCGAAAGGCCGCATTTCAAGGTAGCTGCGCCGAAGCTCAGCTCTGCAGCCAGCGTGTGCTCGCGAGCCACTATGCTTTGGACGGTGGCGGATGCGACAGGTGGCCGACATGGCGAATGTCCTGGCCCTTGACCATGAACACGACGAGCTCGGCCAGATTGGTGCTGTGATCGGCGATGCGCTCCAGCCACTTGGCGACAGACTGCATGTGAATGCCGCGCTCGATCGTGGTCGAGTCCTTCAGCATCAGCGCGAGAATGTCGCGGAAGATTTGGTGGTAGAGCTCGTCCACTTCGTCGTCACGCGCGATGACAGCTTGGGCTTTTTCAGCGTCAGCCTGCACGAAGGCATCGATCGCGTCGCGCACCATGCTCTGCACGAGGTCGGCTGTGCGCTGGATGTCGTCATGGTTGCGCAGGGGAGGCTCGCCTGAGAGCTGAACCGCGCGCTCGCAGATATTGACGGCGAGGTCACCGATGCGCTCGAGGTCCGTCACCATCTTGAGCGCCAGGGTAATGAACCGCAGGTCGGACGCCATCGGCTGACGTTTGGCGAGAATAAGCAGGCAGAGCTCGTCTGTCTCGATCTCGGTCTGGTTGACCTTGTGATCGTTATCGATGGTGCGCTTGGCCAGGCCCACGTCGCGTTCAACCAGTGCCTTGATCGATGCGGCGATCATCGATTCCACGTGACCCGCCATCAACAGCAGCTTGTCCCGCACCTGCCGCAGCTGATGGTCGTATTCACGGTCTGTATGGGCGCGCGTCATCACCGGCTCCGAAAAAGTCATCAGACTGTAACACAAGCCGTCGTCAGCTCGCAGTAGAAGGCGGCAGGATCAGCCGAACTTGCCTGTAATATAGTCTTCCGTGCGCGAGTCCTTCGGCTTAGTGAAGATCGTATTGGTGGCACCGTGCTCGACTAAGTCCCCCTGCAGAAAGAAGGCCGTCTGGTCCGATACGCGCGCGGCCTGTTGCATATTGTGGGTGACGATCACGATCGTGTACCGCTCTTTGAGCTCGTGGATGAGATCTTCGATCCGGGCGGTGGCGATCGGATCGAGCGCAGAACAGGGCTCATCCATCAAGAGAACATCGGGTTCCACCGCAAGTGCACGCGCGATACACAACCTTTGTTGCTGACCGCCAGATAGGCCTACCCCCGGGGCATTGAGACGGTCTTTCACGTCCTCCCAAAGTGCGGCTTGCCGAAGCGCGGATTCGATGATGCGCTGGGCATCCTCGCGACGGTGGGTATGAGTCAGATAGCGGCCCGCGAGCACGTTGTCCTTGATCGACATGGTGGGGAAGGGGTTCGGCTTTTGAAACACCATGCCCACGCGGCGCCGAAGTAATACCGGGTCGACATCAGAGGCGTAGACATCCTCGTCGTCGAGCTCGACCTTGCCTTCGGCCCGCGCATCCGCGACCAGTTCGTGCATACGATTCAAGCAGCGAATGAAGGTGGACTTGCCGCAGCCGGAGGGGCCGATGATGGCGGTCACACCCTTGGAGCTCACGTCGAAGTCGATGCCGTGCAGTACTTCGTTGCGGCCAAACCAGGCCTTGAGGTTTCGTACGCGAACCTTACATGGGGGAGTCATGGCACCTTAGGGGGGCGTTGGGCATCACGCGGAACGTGGGCGGCGCGACTGCATGCGATCGCGAAGCACAATGGCGATCGCATTAAGAATCAACATCATCACGAGCAAGACCACGATCGCTGCGGCGGCGTTGATCAGGAACTCTCGCTGCGGACGCGAAACCCAGTTGAAGATCTGAATAGGTAGGGCGCTAAACGGCGCATCGATACCATCGGGCAAGAAGGTAACGTAGCTGAGCGCGCCCACCACGACGAGCGGAGCGGTTTCGCCCATGGCACGTGAAAGCGATAGGATGGCGCCGGTCAAGATGCCAGGCAGGGCTTCGGGTAGCACCACTTGCCTTACCATTTGCCAGCGCGTGGCGCCGAGCGCGAGGCAGGCTTCGCGCGTGCCCATGGGTACCGTTCGCAGGGCTTCCCGCGACGCCATAATCACGATCGGAAGCACGAGCAGTGCGAGCGTGGAGGCACCCGCAAGCAGGCTGCGTCCCATGCCGAGCGTACGTACGAACAGACCGAGGCCGAGCAAGCCATAGATGATCGAAGGAACGCCAGCAAGATTGGCGATGTTAACCTCGATAAGCGTCGCGAGCCGGCTGCGTTTCCCATACTCCTCGAGGTACACCGCGGCGCCGACACCGATCGGTAGGGCAATCGCGGCGGTCAAAAACATCAAGTACAAGGTTCCGACCGCGGAAGGCAGAATGCCCGCGAGCTCCGCCTTGCGCGATGGGTAATCCATCAGGAAGTCGAGATCGAGCCTGGGCGCCCCGTCGAGTACCAAGCGTCCTAATAGCGATAGAAGCATCAGGATCGGCAGGGTTACCGCGAACATACAGGCGAGCACGAACAGCCGTTCGCGCAGCGCGGCGAAAGGACGGCGTGCGCCACGCAACTTACCCGGGACGGGTGCAATATCGTCTAGGGCTGATTGGGCGGTATCCATATCAACGCTCTCTGAAACGACGTGAAAGCCGGTGGCTTAGTAAGTTCATCACGAAGGTCATCACGAACAGCGCGCTGCCGACCGCGAAAATGGTGCGGTACTCGAGCGTGCCGGCTGGGACATCGCCCATGCTGATTTGAACGATATAGGTGGTCATCGTCTCGATCGGCACGCGCGGATCCAGAGTGAAGCGTGGCTGCTGTCCTGCGGCGATAGCGACGATCATCGTCTCGCCGATCGCCCGTGAGGCCGCAAGGATGATCGAGGCCAAAACGCCGGATGTCGCAGCGGGTAGCACAATGCGGAAGATGGCGGTCAACTTGCTACTGCCAAGGCCGTAAGCAGCCTCGCGCAGACTTCCGGGCACGGCACTCAAAGCATCTTCGCTGAGCGAAGAGATCATGGGAATGATCATGATCCCCATCACCATACCCGCGGACAAGGCATTGAAACCCGACAATGAGGGAATGACGCGCTGCAGCAGCGGAGTCACGAATACCAGCGCAAAATAGCCGTAAACGATGGTCGGTACGCCAGCCAGCAACTCGAGCGTCGGCTTGACGCTACGCTGTGCCCAGCGTGGTGCGAACTCGCTCAGATAGATCGCAGCCATCAGGCCGAAGGGCACGGCGACCATGATAGCGATGGCACTGGTGAGCAGCGTACCGGTCAGCAAAGGTAAGATGCCGAATTGCGCATCGGTAAAGAGCGGAGTCCACTCCGTCCCTGTAAGGAACTCGAAAAGGGAGACCGTCGAAAAGAAGCTTACGGTCTCGAATGCAAGCACGTAAAGAATGCCCGCTGTGGTCACGATCGAAAACAGAGCGCTCGCGACCAGTAGCATCTCGATCACGCGCTCAGGAAGACGTCGGGCGCGACCCTTCATAGCGGAGTGCTCCTGGGTGGGAGCGGCGCTGGCTGTGGCGGCGTGCATGGTTCCATCACTCCTTTGACAAGAGCTCCGTCACGGAAACGCCAATCTTGGAGCCTGCGCCAGCAAAGAGAGAGCCTGTCTTGCGCGCGTCAAAGCGCTTTGTGGCAAGTGCGTAAACCTGCGGCGGGAGGGCGATATAGCCTACCTCGTTCACAAGCTTGGTGCCGGTGCCCAAGTAGTAGTGGACGAAATCCTGCACCTCTTTGCGCTCGGCTTCATCCTTTCGGACGTAGATGAAGATGGGGCGCGACAAGGGTTGGTAGCTGCCCTTTTCGATCGTCTCGATGGACGGCAACACCGGGGCTGTGCCATTCGCAGCATCCCCATCGTCGATACCTAGCAACTTAAGCTTGTCCTTGTTTTCGGCGTAATAAGCAAACCCGAAGAAGCCGAGGGCAAGCTTGTCCGTGCTGATGCCTTGCACGAGCACGTTGTCATCCTCGCTCGAGGTGTAGTCGCCGCGACTCTTATGCTCTTCGCCCACGGTAGCCAGGGTGAAGTAATCATAGGTGCCCGAGTCTACTCCGGCGCCGAACAGGTGGATTTCCGACTTAGGGAAGCCCTTGCGTACGTCAGCCCAGGTCTTCACGGTCGCTTGCGCTTCGGGCTCCCAAATCTTTTTGAGCTCGGCCACGGTCAAGCTATCCACCCACGTGTTCTCGGGGTTCACCACGATAGCGATGCCATCATAGGCGACGGGCAGCTCGATGTATTCGACGCCATTGGCTTTGCATGCTTCGACTTCGCTCGGCTTGATCGGCCGTGAGGCTCCCGCGAGCGCGACCTCCTTGTTGCACAGCTTCTTGAAGCCGCCGCCCGTGCCCGACGCTGCGACCGTGACCCGTGCGGCGCTCGTTTTCTGAAACTCCTCGGCCATCGCTTCGCTGATGGGAAAGACGGTGCTTGAGCCATCGACCGTAATGGGGCGCGTGGACACGGGCGCTTGGGCCCCCGGCTCAGCCGCGGTGGGGCTCGCCTGCTCGGAGTGCTTGGAGCAGCCCAAGGTCACGATGCTCGCTAGGGCGAGCGCAGTCTTCAATGAGTGACGCACCAGTTCCTCCAGAATGCCCAACGGGCCCAATTGGCAGCCAAGCGAGCTCGCAAGGAGGCTGCCGGCGTTGTGTGACGTTTCGATGACAATGCAGCCACAACTCGGTCTCAAGCCTGTCGCGGTAGCCCTCAAGGGGGTTAGTCCAGCTGGCCTTCAGAGGCAGTTGTGGCGCGAATCCTCAGAATGCCGCCTGCAGTTGCACGCGGAACTGGTCTTCACCTTGGCCGAAATCTTCGCCCCCCTGTCTGGCACCTTCGCCCCAGTAGCGGAGATAGTCGGCCTGCACCTTGTAGGGATGGTTCGCAAAGAAGTAATTGAGAGACACGCCCGCTTCGTGGAGGTCTTTCAACGACGTGTTCTTGTCTGCTGCGCGTACTGCGCTGTAGCGCGCAGCCACCTCGAAGTTGGTCGTGGGCAGCAGGTAACCGGTTTGCACGCCCGCTCCCCAACCATTGCGCGCAGCTTCCGCTGGGATGGCGGCGTCCATCTCATCCAGCGCATCGCCGGCCGAACGGGTGCCATGACGATAGAAATAGGCGAGATCAAGGGAGTAGCCCCTGGTTTTGAACATCGCGTCCACCGTCACGTTGTTGTAATCGGTCGTGCCCTGGTCTGCGGGGCGCCTGCCTAGAATACCTCTGTTGCCCTTGGCGTTCTGTAGCCGGGCGTACGCTGCACCCACGCTGATGCCAGGCTTCTTCAGGCGCTCCAGGTCGGACTGGGAGTAGTCCTCGAAGTCGCCGAAGGGAAGCAGTTCGACACGACCAAGA
>JBBSJC010000272.1:0-10205 GCA_038257655.1 Polyangiales bacterium
CCCTGTCCCCACACGCCTGCTCTGGCGCCATGTAAGTAGGGGTACCCCACACCTTGGTTTTTCGGCCTTCGTTCTGCGTGCTCGCGAGTGCGGTGACGAGACCAAAATCGAGCAGCACCAACCGCCCAGACTTGTCTACGCGAATGTTCAAGGGTTTGATGTCGCAATGGACACGGCCGCTTGCGTGTACCGCAATCAGCGCTTCAGCGAGCTGCACGAGCGCCCTTCTTAGTCGGCGCTCGTCAAACCCGCGCACGATACGCGAGCTGGTCTTGCTGAGGATCGGTCGCACGTGGTCAAAGAAGTCACTGCCTTCCACCAGCTCCATCGTGAAAAACCACAGGCCCCCAGAGCACATAAGCTCTCCGAGGTGCACCAGGTTGCGATGCTCGACGTGCTGGAGGGAGCGGAACTCGTCTTTGAATCTAAGTAGTGATTCGGGCTCCATGCGCTGCAGCGTTTTGATAGCTACGCGGGCGTTCCACTCCTGGTCGATAGCTTCGTACACCACGCCATAGCCGCCCTCGCCCAGCACGCGGAGCGCCCGGAAGCGACTCGGCAACGAAGCGTGGCTCAAGTCTCGGTGAACAGACTGCATGACGTCTCATGACCGCGGAACAGCACGTCGGCGCACAAGAGGCACTTACCCAATTAGTCCCGCATAAGAACAGTACCAATCTATGGAACCATCCTTTCATAGAAGACCTAACCCCGTGCGCTGGCGTACCAAAGACGGGCGCTTTGAGGCGTCTACTACGCAGGAACAACGTCAAGCGACCACAACCCACATTGGGCGCGCAAGCCGTTCACGCCCAGGCGACCTTGAGGCTCAACGACTTGGGCCCGTGGTTGCCATCACGCGAGGAGACAAAGACGCGACGAGCAAACAGCTCGAGTACACCGCGCGCGATTGAAGGCATAGCGAGCTGTACGTAGGACAGCTCTGCGGGCGGCCAGCCGGCAATTTCGACGAGCGCGTCCTTAGGGCCTGCTTTGTATACGCAGACTCCTCCACCGTTCCACACCCTTTCCCACAGACGATTGAGCTGCGCCAACGCAACCCAGGGGGTGACGCCCCCTCACCCACCGAGGTGCAGGTCGACCGACCTCGGCGAACACGCGAACGCATGGTAAACCCCGCGGTCGAGGGCATGGTCGGGGGCACGGACAGGCTACCCACGCATGTCGCCCTGTATGCCCGCGCACACGCTCGCGTTGATCTTGCTTGTCTACATCGAGGAGACGGCGCGCCTGGGTCAGCACGGTGATACTCTAGCCTCACGGGATACTCAGGAGTCTAGTGGTCGCGCAGGCTGAACAAAGCGGTCTAGTCAACGGACTGCATCTGACGAGTGTACTGGGGCGCGGGGCGCACAGCGTCGTGTGGTCGGCCGTGGGCCACAGCGACCGCATGCCCTGGCCGGCCAGCACGTCAGTGGTCGTCAAGCTCGCGCTGGACAGCTCGGCTGAACACGGCGGCCCATTACGCCGCGAAGCGCGCTTTCTCGCGCGGCTTCGCCATCCCGCCGTGGTGCGCGCTTGGTCGCTCGACACCACGAACGACGGTCGCGAGTACCTTGTTCTTAGTCGTGCGAGTGACGGCTCGCTCGCGGACCTCTTGCGACGCGGCCCGCTCTCGGTGGAACGCTGCGTGGCTATCGTGCGCTCAGTGACTTCGGCGCTGCACGAAGCCCACAGCCGTGGCGTCGTGCATCGCGATCTGAAGCCAGGCAACGTGCTTCTCGATCAGGGTGCCAGTTGCGCCTGGTTGAGCGATTTCGGGTTGGCCGAGGACATGGCGCTCGCAGCGCTCGACGTATCGTCTTCGCGTATCGCTGGCAGCTTTCTCTACGCGGCTCCCGAGCAGAGCGGGATGTTGCGCCGCGAAGTGGATGGTCGATCCGACCTCTACGCACTCGGTGGTGTGCTGTTTGAGTGCCTCACCGGACGACCTCCATTTCAGGCCGACGAAGTAGAGACCCTACTCTCGCTGCATGCGACAGTGCGGCCGCCCGAAGTGCGTGCGCTGCGTGAAGGGGTACCCGAAAGCCTCGCGGCCATGGTCGCCAAGCTGCTCTCGAAGGATCCCGACGATCGCTATCCGACCGCGGAGAGCTTGCTATTCGACCTCGAACGGAGCGCCGCGGGCGAGACGAGCTTTGAGCTCGCCACAAACCATCACCATGCGGACGCGATTCAGTCTGCGCCGCTTATCGGCCGCGAGCAGGTGGTGGCCAAGCTGCGTGAGCAAGCGTTCGACTTGCGTGCCGAGACGGGCGCCGCGCTGTGGATTTGTGGCGATCAAGGCATGGGTAAGGGTCGACTGTGCCGCGCGCTAACCGCCTCTAATGAGCACGCGCGCGTGCTGTGGGCGCGCTGCGACTTGAACCGGGAAAGCTCGCTCGGCGTATTTCGAGGCTTACTATCCGATCTGCTGCGCGCAACGCCGGCGGCCGAGCTTGCGCCCTTGCTGGACCGGGAAGGACCAGCGCTTTCGCGCCTATTTCCGGATGTCAAAGGCCTGCCGGCGCCCGCAGTCGAGCTTCAGCCCGATGCTGCTCTCGAAGCGCTCGCGCGGACGTTCGTCGGGCTCGCAAGCCCGGAGCGTCCGCTCGTCATGGTATTCGAGGGCGCCGATCGACTAGGGCTTCAGGAGCTTGGCCTCTTACGGCGCCTCGCGACCTACGCGCGCAACCACCCGCTTTGGCTGCTGTGCACGGGCACCGATAGCCCTCTGACCCAGGACGATGCGCTATGGTTCCAGAACACGCTCGAGCCACTCGAGCGCACCCACATCGAAACGCTGATTAGACACCTGCTTGGGCCCTGTCCCTTTGACCGGCGTCTGACTGATCTCGTCCTGCAGTGCAGCGCCGGCAACCCCGAAGAAGCCTGGCTGCGCATCTGTGCTGCGCTCGCTGACGGCGTGCTCGAGACTGACGGTACACGCTGGCATTTCGACGAACGGCGTTTCGTCTCGCTGGACGTGCCCGGCAGCGTGAGCGCGCCGCTGCCGACGGTGTTGGCCCGGCTGCCTGCGGAAGCACGCGATATCTTGTGTACCGCCGCGCTGCTCGGGCGCAGCTTCGAGGCGCCCTGGCTCGAGTACGCGGGCCATGATCGGGAACAGACCGATCGCGCGTTGTGGATGGGCATTCAGCTGCGTCTGATCGCTTCCTCGGACGGACGGCACATGACGTTCGTCAAGCTTGATGTCGTCGACATGCTCGCAAGCGAGCTTACCGAAGAGGTGCGCCGCTCACGTTACACAGCACTCGCTCGCGCGCTGGAGCAAGCCCCCTCGCCCAGCGCTGCGGAACGTGCGCTGCTCGCGCGCGCGTGCTTCTCGACCGCCACCGCAACGAGCGCCCCGGCAGCCTACGAGCGTTGTCTCGACGCGGGTCTGCACGCGCTCGACGCCTGCGCATTCAGTGAAGCCCGGTCTTTGCTCATCGACGCAGCGTTGCTCGCAGAGAGCCACGGACTTGCGACGGACTTTCGATTGCATCGCGCACTGGCCCAGCTCGAAGCCCAGGGCGGCGAGGTCGAGCAGGCCGTCGCCTCGTTCCAGATCGCCATCGCCAGCTGTCCCGATGCGCAGGCGCGAGCCGCCATGCATCTGCGCTGCGGCGAGCTGCGCTTCTTTCACCAGGGCGGACACCCCGGCCCCCTGCGCGAGCACCTTGAGCAGGGCTGGAAAGAGCTCGGGCGTTCGCTGCCGACCCCGAGCCCCTGGTCCTGGTTAGTGGGTCTGTGGTTCATCTTGATCGCGCTGTGCGTGGAGAAGCTCGGCTTTCGCGCCGGCGCCGACGCCGACGATCCGCGCGCCAAGACTCAGCTCCGCCTCTGCGAGCTCACAGGGATGTACTACTTCTTTAGAGATTCCCTGCCCGCTGCTTTTCGCTGCGGCATGCAGGGTTGGTATCTAGGCCGCCGCATCGGCAGCTGCCGCGAGCTCGCGGGCGGCATCGCGGGCATGGGCAACTTTTGTTACACCCTCGGCTTAAGGCGCTGGGCCGAAGCTTACTATGTCGAAGTCTATGCGATGGCCGAGCAGCTGAAAGATGCCGCGGCTTACGCTTACGTACGTTACATGGAGGGTGTCGGACACAGCTTCGCGGGTAACATCCAGCGCGGCGAATTGATCCTTGCGCAAACTCTCGAGCGGCATGCAGGCGATCTCGACATCGCCTACCTCGCCACAGGCGCATCGAACCTGGCGTTGAGTTACATCATCCGGGGCGATGTGAAACGCGCGACCGAGGTGCTCGCGCGCGTCCGAGAGCACGTGCACGCACGACTGGGCGCTGAGGCACCGCTGCCGGAATCTTGCGTGATGAATCAGATTGAGGTGCTCATCCAGTCCGGATGCGTGACGAGCGCCGAAGTACCGGTTGCGCGACTCAAGGAGCGCCTCACTGATCCGGAGGCCGACCCGGTCGGATGGTTCAGCCGCTGGCAGACGATCGCAGTATACGAGCTGGCACGGGGCGCGGATGACAGTCAGGTGCGCCACGCGTTAGACCAAGCCTCTCGCTCTCGCGTGCGGGCTGAGACGGCGCCGTGGCTTATCGCGCGAGGTTTCATCATCGCAGCGTACGTGCGACTAGGTCTGTATCAACGCGCAGCCCCCTCGGCGAAACCAGGACATAAGCGCGAGCTACTGCTTGCGATCGAACGCGCGCGACGCACCCGAAGCTCCCCCTCTATACGCGGAGATGTGCACGTGCTGCGCGCGGCCGGACACTGGGTGAGCGGCCGGGTCGAAAAGGCAGAGGCCGAGCTCGCCAAGGCAGAGCGCGAGGCGCAGCGCCGGGATATGCCGAGCGTGCTGATCGAAGCGCGTGCGCTGCGTGCAGCCATCTTGTTGGACCTCGGTCGCGACGAGGCTGCACGGCACGAAGCGCGCTCGGCGATCGCCGCAGCGCACACGTGCGGCAGGCTGCAGCGGGCAGCCGAAATAGAGCGGGAGCTATCGATCCCGACCCGCGCGGCGAGCAGCACCAGTCAGATCTCCAGCAGCGGCCGTGGCGCCCACAGCGCGATTCGCCCTCACGCCGCGCAGCGTGAGCGCGACATGCTCGTGCAGGTCGCCGCCGCCGCCAGCCGTGAGCTTGAGCCCCGCGCCCAAGCACGCGTGGTACTTGATCGGTTGATCGGCCTGTTCGGCGCAGAGCGGGGCTTGATCTTCGCCGACGATGCGTCGGGCGAGCTGGTGCGGCTGGCCGGTCGCTCGGCGCAGCAAGTCGATCTCGAGAACGACGTGGTGTTCGCGCGCTCGCTCGTGCAACGCGTGCGCGACAGCGGAACGCCGCTCGTGCTCAATGGCACCGAGCACGGCGCAACGCTCGGCTCCGAAAGCGTGGTCGCCGCAAACCTGCGCAGCATGGTGTGCACACCGATTCGCTTGGGCGATCAGATCCGTGGTGTGGTGTACCTCGACAGCAGCTTGGCCAAGGGTGTGTTCACGCGCGATGACCTCGACATACTGGAAGCGATGGGTGGTCACATTGCGCTCACCCAGGAGATGGCGCGCGCGGCACGCGTGGAGATCGAACGGCGCGAGCTCGACAAGGACTTGCAAGTCAGCGGCGCCATCCAATCGCTGCTGCTGCCCGAGCACGCGGACGTGTCTGTGGGCACCATCGAGCTCAGCGCAGCCTACGCACCGGCTTCGCACAGCGGAGGCGACTGGTGGGCGTGGGAAGAGCTAGCAGACGGTAAGCTGTGGCTGCTCGTTGCCGATGCCACGGGACACGGCGCAGGTGCTGCGATGGTCACCGCCGTGCTCGCGGGCAGCTACCGCAGCCTCGTCGACAGCGGCGTCAACGAGCTCCCTACGCTCTTGACCGCCTTGAACAGCACCGTGGTCGCTCTGTGCCGCGGGCGTCATACCGTCACACTGCTCGCCCTCGAGTGGGACCCTCAGACAAGCGGCCTGCGCCTGCTCAGCGCCGCAGCGCCCCCCGTGTTGCTGCGGCATGCGGATGGCAGCGTGGAATCCTGCGTGCTTCGCGGCTCTGCACTCGGCACCACCCCTTTTGTGATCGGCGAGACGACTCTTTCGTTTGAGCCCGAGAGCCGCGTGTTGGTCGTATCCGATGGCATCCTCGAGATGTCGATGGCCGACGGCCGCGAGCTCGGTATCCGTCGACTGCGCAAGCTGCTGGAGAGCCACGGTACGGCGGAAGCGACGGCGTTGCGCGACACGCTGGTTCGCGAGATCAATACCGCGCGAGGGGACGCCCCGGTCGAGGATGATCTGACGCTGGTCGTACTTTCCCGCCGCTGACCGCGATCGCTCGGAAATTCACGTAGGTTGCGCTGCGCGCGGACGCGGCGAGCGGGAGACAATCGTTTCTTGCTGTACGCGCGTCTGTCACCGACGCGTCACCGAGCGCCCCTAAATCATGTCTCAACACTACGCCCTCCCATCCTTAACTCGGAGACGATGATGAACAAGTGCACCCGCACCATAACGACTTTGCTGCTAGCCGGCGCCCTAGCGAGCGTCTCAGCCTGTGGCGACGACGACAAAGACACGCCCGGC
Source organism: Polyangiales bacterium (assembly GCA_038257655.1). Taxonomy (GTDB): domain Bacteria; phylum Myxococcota_A; class Polyangia; order Polyangiales; family DASUME01; genus DASUME01. Next base: position 6,551 of record JBBSJC010000272.1, read on the forward strand.
AACAACGGTGGTGAAAACACTGGCGGCGCCAATGAAAATGGCGGCAATAACGACGGTAGCAACGGCAACAATGCCAACGGCGGCAACAATGCCAACGGCGGCAACAATGCCAACGGCGGCAACGCCCCGGACGAAGATGGCGGCATGGTCGAGCCAGTCGCTGATTGCCCTAAGCACCCGCAAGTTGTGTCCGAGGACGAATACTGCGTTGTGACCGGCCCGGAAGGATCTGCCTCTGTGACGCTCACGACCGATCTGACCATTGGACCAGTCGAAGGCAAGCAGTGGGTTCTCCAGGGTAAGGTTATCATCGGTGAAGACGTTGGCGGCGAAGCTAAGCCGGACGCGAGCAAAAAGACCGCAACGCTTACGGTGCTGCCGGGCACGACGGTGTACGGCGAGAGCTCCAAGCTTAGCTACCTCGTGATCGCGCGTGGCTCGAAGATCATCGCCAATGGTACCAAGACAAATCCTATCGTGTTCACGGCGCTAGCCGATGAAAAGGCGCCAGGCGCCTGGGGCGGTCTCGCGTTGAATGGTCGCGCCAAGGCGACCTGCGGCATCGCATGTCCTTCAGAAGGCGAGTCGGGTTTCTTCGGTGGACCTGACGATGCAGACAATAGCGGCTCGCTCAAGTACGTGCGCGTCGAGTGGGCAGGATATGCCTTCTCCGAGGGCAACGAGCTCAACGGCATCACGTTCAACGGCGTCGGCAGCGGCACGACGGTCGACTACATTCAGGTTCATTACAACGCGGACGACGGCATCGAGATGTTCGGTGGCACGGTCAACGTCAAGCACGCGGTGCTGGTCGGCAACGGCGACGACAACATCGACTGGCAGCTCGGCTGGCGCGGCAAGCTTCAGTATGGCGTGGTGCTCAAGGGCTCCGCAGGCGACTCGGCCATCGAAGCAGACAACACCAAAGAAGATGCGGATGCAGCACCCATCTCGAACGGCGTGATCGCCAACCTCACTGTGGTCGGCAACAACACGACCGGTGAGCCGGCGGTCCTGCTGCGTCGTGGCACCAAGGGCGCTATCCATAGCATGCTGCTCTCGGGCAAAGGTTATGGAAGCTGCCTCAACGTCAACGCGGACACGCATCCGCGCCTGACCGCGGGAGATCTCGTCATGGCGGGTAGCCGTATCGACTGCACCACGAACTTCGCCAACGATCCGACGGGCACCACCTTCTTCGCAGGTGGCACGGGCAACGAAGCCGTGGCGGCAGGTACCCTCGCCAGCGAGCTGCGCGACACCAGTCTGACCAAGCCTGACCTTCGTCTGAAGGATGGCTCGCCGCTCTTGACGGGTGGCTCGAAGGTTGCCGGCGACGCCTTCTTCGACCAGGTCGACTATATCGGCGCATTCAACGCGACCGACAACTGGATGGAAGGCTGGACGAGCTTCCCTGCGCCCACCGGGGGCTGAGAGCGACTCCTTCCCATTTACCTTAGTATTAGCCTGGGGGCCTTGTTGGCTTCCGGGTTTCCGTTTTGGCTCACGGTCGAGCTCGCGGCCCGACACGTTCACGAGAAGTCACTCATGGCGAAGTTTGTCTCGTTGTTCCGCGCTGGTTCCTTGTGCTCCTGGATGCTCGGCTTCCTCTCGATGTGGATGATCGCGCCTGCGCATGCGCAGACGGACGCTGCTCTCGGTCCCGCCACGGGCACGCTCCATGTGGTGCTGTTCGGATCGGACGGCACCATGCTGGTCGGTGCCGAGCTGCGCATTGCAGGCACATTCGCGACACTCGGCCCTGACGGTGGTGCCTTGCTGACCTTGCCGGCTGGGACGCACGAGCTCGAGGTGCAGTCCGTGGCAGAAGCAGGCGCGCCGCTCGCACCCGTGCGGATTCCGGGTGTGGTGGTGGTTGCCGCCGAAGAGACTGAGCTGATTGCCAAACTGAATGCGGACGGACGTTTTGAAGGCATCGATCTGACGGTTCCCAAGGCTGAGGCCCCCGAGAAGCAGGTCGTCGCAAGCGATGTGCCCGTCGCACGAGGTCGCATCACGGGTGTGGTCGTCTCAGTGGAAAATGATTCGTCGCTCGAAGGCGCGAAAGTGTTCGTGCGCGGTGAGCCCGTCGAGGCAACCACGGGTGCAGATGGTCGCTTCTCGCTCGAGGTCCCGGTCGGAAACCATACCATCAGCGTGATCCGCTCGCGTTATAGCTCGCAGACCGTGGGCGACTTGATCGTGCCTGCGGATGGTGAGCGCGAGGTCAAGGTCGAGCTCACACCCGCGTCGCTGACGCTCGATGACTACGTGATCACGGCGCCCCATGTGGAAGGTGGTGTCGCGGCCGTGTTCGCAGAGCGTCGTGCGACGACGGCCGTTGCCGAGGTGATCGGCGCCGAGCAGATGTCGAAGGCGGGTGACTCGAGCGCAGCTTCGGCCTTGCGCCGCGTCACCGGACTCACCTTAGTAGGAGGTAAGTTCATCTATATCCGAGGCATGGGTGATCGCTACGGCACGACGCTGATGAATGGCTTGCGTGTGCCCAGCCCCGAGCCCGACGTGCGCGTGGTGCCCCTCGACCTGTTCCCGGCGGGTTTGCTCGAGAGTGTGCTCGTGCAGAAGACTTACTCGCCCGACATGCCGGGCGACTTTGGCGGCGGCGTCGTGTCCATGCGCACCAAGGGTTACCCCGAGGAGCTGATGATCTCGGGCTCGGCCGGCATTGGAGGAAACTCGCGCGCCACGTTCCGCAAGATTCGCAGCTACGACGGTGGGCGCTACGACTGGCTCGGCTTCGACGACGGCGGACGCAGTTTGCCCAGTGCCACCGAAGGCGTGCCTGCGCCCATTCGCGCGACGCAGAGCCCGCGCAATCCTGACGGTTTGAGCCGAACGCAAGTCAACGAGATTGGCAAGGACTTCTCCAATCGCTGGAAAGCTCAGGATCGAACGATCTTACCCGATGGAGATATGTCGCTTGCGATCGGAAACCGCTTCGACCTGGCGCCCAACCTGGAGTGGGGCTTCGCGGCCGCGGGTCTCTACAGCCATGAGTGGAACTACATCAGCAACGAGCGCCGCACGCTCGCAAACGTGCAGGGTGACATCAACCGTCAGAGCGTCAGCGACATCCTCGAGCGCGAGGTCTTCCTGGGAGGCATGCTGACTACAGGCCTCAAATACTTGAAGGACCAGAAGCTCGAGCTCAACACGATGCTCTTGCGTCAGAGCACGGACGAATCGTTGTTTGCGAACGGTGAAGCCCAAGAGCTGACCGGGTTTTATCGCCAGGCGCGTTATCGCTTCGTCGAGCGGCAGCTCTTCAGTCAGCAGGTCAGCGGCGAGCAGGTCGTGCATCCATTGAATCGGCTGCAGATCGACTGGAAGTACGCCTTCTCGCTTGCCTCGCGCGAGGAGCCGGACAGGTTGGAGTACTTGTACGTGCGTCCAGCGGCGGTCGATCAGTACGCTTTGCGTACGTTGTCCGGTAGCAATGAGCGGTTCTTCAGCGAGCTCGATGATACCGTTCACGATGCACGGTTGGACCTTACTCAACCTGTCCCCGTGTGGTTAGGTCTCGAGTCCAAGCTGAAAGCTGGTGGCGCCATCTTTCGTCAAGCGCGCAACGTGGAGACGCGGCGTTTCGTGCTCGACGCCAACGGGGTAGATGCAGAGACGCTGCGCCTGCCGC
>JBBSJC010000273.1:0-10187 GCA_038257655.1 Polyangiales bacterium
AAGGAGAGACTGTTCCGTGAGGCACTCCGTCATCAGGTCCGTGAGCGCGAAAAGCTCCTCGTGCAACTACCCACGACGCTTCCTGAACTACTCGTGGCATGGAGCCGGCGGCAGCGTCGCGATGCAGACTTCTTGCGACTGGTTCTGCGCGAAGCACTTGAAGACCAAGGTGGCGAGCCTGTGGAGGCTGACACGCGCCGCGCCTACTACGCACGACAGGTCGAAGGAGCGCGCGCGCTTCAGAGAACGGGCGCGCTCGACGCCCGTCTCGATCCGGAGATGTTGTTCTTCGCACTCCTTTCGGTCACCGTGGGGCCCGTCATCCTGCCCCAGATCGCGCGATTGATCGCACCCGGCACCGAACGGGCTCTCAAGCAGCGCTGGGAGCGCTTTCTGGCCACCTTCGCTAGGACACTACGGGGAACGGCGTAATGTCGGCTCAGCTCAAAACCTAATCCCTCAGACCGAGCCCGAGAAGACCAAGGAGGTGGCGGCAGCCGTACTCGAATGGACAGGTCAGTGCGCCGAAACATTCCTGATAGGCGGGAACGCAGTTTTCGCCGATACAAGCGGAGCAATCGGGGGTCATTCCGCCCTGGCAAAGAGCGCCACAGTTGTTGACGAGGCACGGGACGAGGTCTGCAAAACAGCCTGCGCACTCGAGGGTCACGCCGGTGTTGTCACGGAAGCACTCGGAGTTACACGTCGCGTCGAGACCGCAGCCTGCCGTCACCACACACTTGTTCCACTCGACGTTGTAGTCCTTGTCGCGGATGGCCATCAGGTCGGGTTCGTTGACGCATGCACCCGCGGTGAGAACATGGTACCTGCAAGCACTGTCATCGCAGCGATTGGCACAGGAAGTCGCAGCGTCGCGCACTCCCGCTTCCTCGGCGCTAACGGGCGACTTTTCTTGCACATGGTCCAACGGAAACCTGCCTCTTTTCCGGAGCGGGAAGCTCCGTGAACATCGCTACTTTGTAACTAATCCAGCCTTCGTGACGAATCACTTCCCTCGCAGCGGAGACTCTGCAATCGGCGGTCCAGGTATGTGGAGGCCGCGCGACTACTTCGAGCCCCGCAACGATGCTCTAGTCGCAAGTGAGCGACGTGCTGGTGGCAATCGACCGCAGGCCCACAAAACGCGCCCCGAAATGTGCGGCCAAGATCATCAGCGTTGCTGCTGGTGACGATCCGACGTGAAGGCGCGTGCGCTCCTGCGTGGTTCTCGTGTCGAGCTCTCGAGTGCCCACACGGCATAGCCGTCTTGCGCGAGTCGCTCGGCAAAGGTCGCGTAGCGATCGGAGTGATCGGCCAGGCAGTGGTGGATTACCACCACTGCGCGCGGAGCGGCCGCGGCCGGTCGAAAGCTCTGCACGAATAGGCGTCCTGTGCCAGCAAGATCGCACGCAGAAAGCGAGCGGGAGCCGCGGGTCCATGCATGTTTTGCTGGGCGCGGCCGACACTGGTAGCATGCCGCCCATGCGCAGCGCCGCGGCCATGATCCTCACGATCGGTATGTTCACGTCATCGGCCGTGGCCGATTCGTCCCTGGTCTTACCTGCAGGGCGCTTGCGGCTCGAGGCAGGCCCGCCAGACCTCGCGCTTCTCGACTCCGGGCTTCTCGGCGAAGGACGCGGGCTGCGCGTCGGGCGCATCGACCGCGGCGGTAACGGCGATGCCGTGGCGCAGCTGGGACTTGGGCTATCTTACGGTCTGAGCTCCCGCTGGGAAGCGGGCGTGCTCGCAGCGCCGGTCTTGCTCGCGCCGGACGCAGACTACGGCGACCTCGAGATGCACACGCGCTTCAGCGTCGCCAAAGCTCGCCATGTGCAGTTTGCCCTGCAGGCGGTGCTGCAGTTTCCCACGCGCACAGACTTCGGACTCGCGCTCGGAGCGCCGCTTCGCATCGGCGGAGGCCGCGTGGTGGCGGACACAGGGTTCGAGATCGAGATGCTGTTCGGCGACTTGGATCTCGTCAATCTCGACATACCTTTCGCCCTCAATGTCTACCTTAGTCCAAGCTTCTTCGTCGGTGCGCGCACGGGCCTCTTCATGCTCGACTTCGACGATGTCTTCGTCCCGCTCGGCTTCCAGGTCGGCGGTCATGCTGCGAGGCGCAAGGTCGACCTCGTGTCATGGTTTCTCTGGCCTCCGCCACCATGGCGCGGCAATCGGGACACGATCGATGTCTCGTCTTTTCAGCTAGGCTTCGGCGTCAACTTCCTGATCGATACCTGACGGCGCAGAGCACGCCACCGGCACCGGCGCCTACGACACCGGTGGTCGCCACCAGACCCGGTACAGCGGTCGCCGGACGCGGGCCATGGGCCGAAAACGCGCAGGTTAATGGTCACTCAGCGGGGTTTGGAGCACCATGCCGGATTCTCGCTCGCCTTGAACATGCCCTGCTTCTCGCACTCCCGTTCGAGAGCCGCATCGCGCTCTCCGCACAGCTTGATGGTGTACCCGCGATCGCGGGCTCCATAGAACGCGCGCAACTCATGGATCAATGCATCGAGATCACGCTCGCGTTTTCGGGTCAGCATCGCGCAGTTCATCGTGCCAATCGGAAAACGCGTGGCCGACACGGCACGCACGACACCGTCAGATTCTACGATCTCACCGGCTGTGGTCCAGCGAGCCTGGTCGCGCACGGATTCGAGGACGTTGAGATCGGATAGGCGCTGCAGCTCAGAGGGCGTCATTCGAAAGGTTTAGTCTAAGGCCCCGCTATACGCAGCTCGCAGCCGGGGTGACGTGCGTCTTACGCTTTGGGCGGTGTGCGTGTCGCAAGGCGAATACTCAGGCCCACGACAGACATAGCCGCCAGCGTCAGCACGCTCCACAGGGCATAGACTTTCCAGGGCACGGTTGTGTCAGGGGGCGCGGGCACGAGCCGAGACCGGCCACCTAGCTCCTTTTTTGCGCCGATTTCCGCGATCCCGATGTTCGCCTCATCGCTGGCGCCGACGATGTCGTCTGCGTGCAGGGAGGCAGGCTCCGCTTCGGCGCTCCCGTAGGCGAGTAAGAAGGGCCCCTGACCCCGCGCCACCCACAGGATTTCATCAGGGCGATAGCCAAGGCTCAGCGTGGGCAAAGAGCGGCCCACGCCACCACCGCGCCCATCGATCACGAGCTTCCAGTAACGCGCCCGCACCGACTCGGGTAGCTCCACCTTCGGGCTTTGTAGCGGCGTACGCCCTCCGAGCCGAAAGAAGCGGCCGGCATAGCGCTCGACGAACGGGCCCTCCTTCGAGTCGGCGGAAAGTAAGGTCGCGCGCACTAAGGTGTTGTCTTCGACGAGCTTAAGGTCCAGTTCCACGACGGGCAAGGGCCCCTGGGCGTCAAACAGTAAGATGTGCGGCTCGAGCTCCGCGGCTTTCAGCGGAAGGCTCTCAACGGGTGCCTTACTGTCGCTGGGCTGGAATCCCGCCGTCACGGACGAAAGACTCGTGGGCATGCTGCCGGCCTTGGCGCGCAGGCGCAGATAGCGATCGCCGGGCTGCAAATGCAGGGTTAGGGTGCGTTGCTCCAGTCGTTCGCCCGCGTGCACGAGGCCCGCGATGACGCCGCCGCCCACTGGGCGGAAGTTGCGCAGGTCGGGGCTCGCTTCGATGCCGAGATCCGCCCACACCAGAGAGGGTTGAGCATTCCACGAGAGAGTAAGGCTATTGGGTGACAGACCCAGTGCGCTTGCGTCAAGAAGGTAGGCCTCGGGGGCACCGTCGGCTTCTTTGGTCGTCGAGGCCTTACTGCCTACCCGAACCACGGTATGCCCATCGTCTGCGATGACCACGACCTCAACCGTCAGGGGAGACGCGGGCTTGGCATTTTCTCCGTGCAGCGGAAAGAACGGCAGCGAGACGTCAGCTTCCGGCCTTTTCGCCGCCTGGGGGACGGGCCGCAGCGCGTGGGGCACCACATCGCCCGGGCCGCCGAATACGCGCATGTCCGAAAGGTCCGGCTGCACGCTGTGGCGGTAGACCTCGATCGGTAAGGTCGTGCGAAAGATGCCGAAGCCTTCCTCCGGCTCGAGGACGAAGCCGAAGGCGAAGTCATCCGTAGTCGGTGTGGCGGGCTTTTCTTGAGCCATCGCTGACGACGCGAAGGCGCACAGCCAAAGTGCAGCGAAAAACGCAAGATTTCTCATGATTCGGCCGTTTCCTCGCGCGCTTGGTCGTCGCTTCGTTTGGGTGGCAGGGGGGCGAGGTATCCAACCACGAGCAGCAGCACGCCCACGCCGAGAAACGACATGATACGCGCGACTTGGCCCAGGTTGTCGAGGTCGACGAGGAAGATCTTGAGCACGACCACGCACAACAGCGCGCCAGCCGCCATCCACGTGCTGCGCGACAGTTTGCGGCTTCCCCACAGGGTTCCGCCCACGCCGAGCACGCTCCACAGGATGGAAATGCTCACCTGGAATGCGTCTGAATTCCAGAGCGCATCGGGATCGTAAGGCACGTGTCCAAAGTGATGGATACTGCGCGCCAGCACCACGTTGATGATGACGAAGACCATCGCTACGAGTGCGAGTTGCGGCCCGCCCTCGAGGTCCGCGGGGCCCTCTGCCGAAAGGTCCTTGGCGAGCGCGTGCCAATAGTGGCGCAGGAACAACACGAGACCCACCGAGGCAAGGTCGAGGGGATTGAGCAGCGGAACGTAAGGTAAGGGGGTTGGTGTTCCCGCATTGGCCAAGGTGGAAGTCCAATAGATGGTCGTGAACGCGACGAGTAGATGCGACGCAAGCCGATGCTCCGGAGCGAACTCAGAAAATGGGCTGCTTTTCAGGCCGCGGCGCTGCATCAGTTGAAGCGCGAACAACACGGCGGTCACGCACAAGGCGGCTTCTGCCCAGGTCCTGTTCAGGTGCGCGCCCACCAGGACGAGGTCTGACGCGAGCATCAGGACAAGCGTGGCCAAAAGTAAGGGCGTAGCGCCTTGGGCCAGCCGCACCAACGGCCGCGGTTGCTCTCCCTGTTGGTGGAGGATCGCTGCGATCGAAGCGACCGCCAGCGGCCAGGACACAAAGCCTGCCTGAGCCCACAGAGTAAGATTACGCTCGCGCGAGATGCCGAGCAGGATGATCGCTACGGGCCAAAGGCTAAGGCCGGTGAAACGCGCAACCGTCAGCGAGCGCTTGCGACCAAAAACCGTAAGAGCCGTGGCGGCTACAGCAAAGCACGAAAGCCAGATTTGGGGGCGAAGGTCGCTTGGCACACGCTCGTGGACCTCGATCCCGATGGCGCTCGCGAATAGGGCAAATCCCAGGGGAATGAGCAACTGGGTGAAGATGCTCTCGTTGTCGGCGAGCTTCTTCTGGTGGCGCTTAGACAAGGCCGCGATGAACAAGACTGCGGCAAACATCAACGATGCACAGAGGAAGCTCGGATTGAGCAAAGGTAAGGGCCCGGCATCGGGTCGGGTCCACACTTCAGAATTGAGCGCCGCACCGAACCCTGCGAAAAGCACCAGCACGGAGGCCACGCGCGCGCGCAAGCGTAAGCTTCGTACACCCACCCAGTACAGGCCCGCCGCTTCCAGGGTCCAGGTCGCAGACACCATGGCGTCGCTATCGATGGCGTAGGGGACGGCTAAGGTGCCAAGGCCCACGGCCAGGGCGAGGTAACCATCCACCAGCGTGCGAAAGGTCTCGAGGTCGCGCTTGGCCAGCGTGCGCGCGAGTCCGTAGTAGATGGCGCCCGCCGCGATCGCGGACACGGCCACGATCCAATCGCGATCCCCGGCGAGCTTGGTCTGCAGGCCCATGCTGACCAGGGGCAAACCAAACAGCAGCGCGCTACTCAAGTTGTCGCGCAACGAGGCGGGTCGCCGCAGGGCGGTGAGGAAGGTAATGGCTAGGTAGATCGCGAAAAACGCGACCAAGAACGGCTCGGTCGACGCGAAATTGGCGGGCTGGTACTTGAGGACTCCCCAGGTCGTGCCGATGCCAAAGGTGGCAATGAAGCCCGTCAAATTGAGGAGGCGCCAATCCTTGAACCAGGCCACCCCTAAGACGAGCGCGTTCAGAATCAGGTAATAGCTGAAGAGTGCGACGTGGTTACCGCTGCCACTCGAGGCCAGGATGGGCGCCGCGAAACCGCCGACCGTGTCGACGAACACGAGCGCAAGCGCATCCTGCAGCACGGCTAACACGCCCGAGCTGAGCACGACCGTCAAGAGTAAGACGAAGGTAAGGGTGGCGGGAAGCAGCTGAAAGCGCCGGTAGGCAAAGAACACCACCATGTACAGCGCTGCAATGCCTGCACCCTGCAGCAGGCGCGCGAAGGTGACGCGCTCGTGGCGCTGGCGATAACCAAAACCGACGAGGCCCACACTGAACAGGGCCAAACAGGCGAGGCGCGCTTCGATGGGAAACATGTGGTGCTCTGCTGCCAGGCGCAGCAGTAAGGCCACTCCCACCAGTAAGATGAAGATGCCTGCGCGCGCCACGGGGTTATCGCCGATGAAGAAGACCCTCAGCTTGGCTTTGAAATCCGGGCTGCGTTCGAAGTTTGCGAAGCCCGGCTCAGGCGCTGCCGGCGGCCGCATCGACGGGCCCCTGCTTACTGCCGCAGCGCTCACAGGCCCAAAATCAGTCGTGGGGGGAGCTTCCGCGGGAGTAAGGACGGTGGCCACTGCTGTCGGCCCGGCCCAAGGCTGTGACGGGGCGGCCGGCGGAGCTTCTGCTTCGGGCGTGCTTTGGGGTACCTCGGTCGGCACCGTAAGGCTGGCTGCGTAGGCGGCCCGCGCGATGTCAGGTTCTGAGGGTTCCTGGCTCGGGCCCGGGGCGGTCGCGCGTGCATTCTCCAGGACCCGTATGCGCGCGTCGAGCGCAGACAGGTGTTGTTCGGTGCCACGCATCGTGACTTCAGAGCGTCCGCGCAGTGCAGCGAGCTCCAGCCGCAGCTTGCCTGCTTCGGACCAAGTCGTCAGCGCCACGCCGGCGCTGGCCGCGGAAATGAAGGCCCACAGCTCTCCACTCGCTGCCCACGCAATGCCAGAGCCCACCAAGATCAAGATCCACATTGACAAGGCCTCCGGTTTCAACTCCGGATAGCACGAGCAGAGCCTAAGGTTAGGGCTGTCGGTCCTCAAAACTCATGCAGCGCGTCTTTCGCAGCGGTGATGCAGGCCGCCGACACGAGGGAGTGGACCACCTTACCGTTGGACGGTGCGACGTTTTGCTCAGTCGGCGCTCAGTCGGCGCTCAGGCGCGCGAGGTGCAAGTCGAAACGGTCGTCGCGGTCGGTGAAGGTTCTGACACGCTGAAAACCGGCACTGCCCAGCAGCCGATCGACCCGCGCATGGTCGTACTTGACGCTCGACTCGGTGTGGATCGATTCGCCGGCCGCGAAACGCACGTCGAACATCCCCGGAATGGTCACGATTTGCGGCGCGTCACTCACCAAGTGCATCTCCACCCGAGAGGCCGCATCGTTCCAGCGCGCCTCGTGATGGAAGTGCGACAGGTCGAAGTTGGCACCGAGCTCGCGGTTGAGTCGCGTGAGCACGTTCAGGTTGAAGGCCGCCGTCACGCCGCGAGCGTCGTCGTAGGCAGGAATCAAAATCGCCGGGTCTTTTCGTCGGTCGACACCGAGCAAGAGACCGGCGCCGGGCAACAGCACGCGCGCCACCGATGCGAGCAAGCGACCGGCTTCTGCATCCTCGTAGTTGCCAATCGAGCTGCCCAAGAACAACACCAGACGTCGCGGCCCCGTGGCGTCGATCTCCGGGAGCGCATCGAGGTGACTGGCCGCCACCGGTTTGACCACCACGCTCGGCTCCTCGCGGGCGAGCCGCTCGACGGCGCCCTCGAGCGCACTCGATGAGACGTCGATGGGGACGTACAGGCAATGCCCCTGCTGCTTTACCACGGTCCGCAGCAGCAGCTGCGTCTTCGTGGCCGAGCCTGCGCCGAGCTCGATGATACGCAAAGGACGCTCGCCTGCATCACTGGCAAGGGAGACGATTTCATCCGCGTACGTCTCGAGGATGTCTCGCTCGGCTCGCGTGAGGTAGTACTCGTCTAGATGGGTGATGTCTTCGAACAGCTCCGAGCCCCGGGCGTCGTAGAACAGCCAGGCCGGAAGCGTTTTGACCGCATTGCCAAGGCCCTCGGCGACTGCTCGGAACACCGGGCTGTGCCTCGTGACTTGCCTTTGTGGCGTGAGCTCAGTTGCACTGATCGTCATCATTCCCCCATCGGTCGCGTGGTCTCGCACGCTCATTCGTCGCGAGCGAGCCGAAGCGCGCTCGCCTGAAACTGTGTACTTGGATGCCAGAAATTTCTGTAGCTGGGGCGTGAATGCCCGCGCGGCGTAAACAAGCTGCTTCCGCGCAGCACCAGCTGGTTGACCATGAACTTACCGTTGTATTCGCCGATCGCGCCGGGCGCGCTGCGAAAGCCGGGGTAAGGTTCGTAGCTCGAGCGCGTCCACTGATGACCCACGCCGAACATGCCGAGTAGCCCCTGTCCGCGCAGCGGTTGGGGATGCAAGTTCTCCCGCGGAGCGTCGTCATGCAATCCCTCCGCCATTACCTCCCACTCCGCCTCGGTGGGTAGGCGTGCACCGAGATAAGTGGCGAGCGCGTCGGCTTCGTAGAACGAGAGGTGGAGCACCGGTTCGTCATCGTGGGCTCGACGGAGGCCATGCAATCCGTAGCTCGAGACCTGGCCGCCATCGCGGCGCAAGTAGGCCGGCGAGTCGATGCCGTTCTCGCGGACCCAGTCGAGGCCGTCTGAGAGCCACAGCGATGGCGTGCTGTAGCCGTCGTCTTCGGCGAAGGCGCGCCACTCGCCCACCGTGACCAAGCGATTGGCAAGGGCGAACGGTCTCAGTAGCACCTCGTGCGTCGGGCCCTCGTTGTCGAAAGAAAACGGAGCTTCGTCGTCGCTGCCGATGCGGACGATGCCGCCTGCGTGCGAGACGAAATGAAGGCCCGTGGCCTCAACTCGGGAGGCGGGAGGCAGATCGCGGTAGACCGGCGCGAGCGGATGACGGGCAAACGCGGCGAGCAAGTCTGTCAGCATCAACTCTTGATGCTGCTGCTCGTGTGCGACGCCCAAGCGGACCAATGCGGCCAGCTCGTGGTCGCGTTCGAGATCCGTGCGCGCCAGCAGCTCGACCACGGCTTCGTCGACCTGCTTCCGATAAGCACCGATCTCATCGGTGCTCGGACGCGACAAAAGGCCACGTTCGGGGCGCGCGTGCCTCGGTCCCATCGCCTCATAGTAAGAGTTGAACAGCACGCTCCAACGCGGGCGAAGCGACTCGCCGATGCGCGGTGCGAGCACGAACGTATCGAAGAACCAGCTGGTGTGCGCACGGTGCCACTTGACCGGGCTGGCGCTCGGCATGGCTTGGAGCTGTTGGTCTTCCGCAGACAGCGGAGCGGCGAGCGCCTCGGTGTGGGCACGCGTCGCGACGAACGAATCGACGAGCTTGCTGAAATTGGGCATCTCGGTCCTAACGACGGGGATCCGTTGGGCTGCGCACGTTGCAGCTTGGTCGTCGCGAGGGGTGCATGGGTTACTCAGTACGTCAATGTCGGTTGGGCGCGCCTGCTCTTCATACGCGATGCTCGGGGTTTTCGTAGTCGAACCGGCAGCCGGCCTTGATGCTTGAGTGTGCAGTTAATGAACAGGGCGCGCAGACCGGCGTAGTTCGCCTTGTTGCCCGCGCACAACTGTTGCTGCTCTTCATTCAGGTCCACGACTCGCTCCTTTGTTGGCGCTCGGCATCCGCGAGATCGCGTCGATTTACGGCCCGCATCTGAGATGATCTTCGGAGTCGGCGCGACAAAGGTTTCGTGCGGCGCACGCGGCGAAGTGAAGGCGGGCTCGTTGAGGCGGTCGCCGTGCGAGCTCACTCGTGCCGCGGCGCAGGCAGCCATGGCATGGCGGATGCATTACCCGAGGCGGAAACATTCCAGCATCCATATTGAGGGAGGCGACACATGCCAATACGAGGAGCTCTACTGATCGCGGCGATCGCGCTCGCGCAGGTCGGCTGCAAGGACACGCCGGCCGAGGCGGCAGGTGATCGCGCAGAACAGGCGGCCGAGGAGCGCGCTGCAGCCAGAGGAGAGGGACCGCTCGACAGGCAGATCGCCGGCGAGGTCGCCGAAAAACGTGCCGAGCTCGCGGTCGACGTCGGCGCGTCCAAGGAGGAAGTGAAGGA
>JBBSJC010000274.1:0-10186 GCA_038257655.1 Polyangiales bacterium
AGCGATCCCGAGATCGAGATCCTGCCCGCCCTCGAGATCGGCTGGGCTCGCCTTAGGAGCCCCGGCAAGACTCAGGTAAACCGCACGCTCGCCATCGGATGTCTGCACTCGACGCTGCGCACCAGCATCGCCAAGGGCGTCGATGGGATCTTCGGAGTGCAGTTAGGGTATGTGCTGACCCCGGTCGAAATGAAGCGAAATTCGCAGAGCATGGGCGGCTTGGTTGGGCCCGTGATCGGTGTGACGATAGGCCTCGCCGGTATTCTTTGATCGCGCCCTACGCTGAATGTAGCTCGCAGATCAATGCTCCACATTAGGGATTCATCGTAGCTGTGAACGTGCCCACGCAACGGCGCATTCGTGTTGCAGAAGCCGCATGGAAAGACCCATGCTTATCTTAGAACGTTGGGCCGTGAGAGCTGCAGAGAGGGAGGTCGCCGAGCTTTTACGCCAATGTTTAGTCTGCATGTGCACGTGACTCTTGCTGCATGTGTTGGCTGTACAAAAACGATGAAGACCGCATCAAAAATCTAAGTACCTTGCTGACGAGCCTCGCGGTTCGGTCCAGTCAAGTCTGGGGCACGTGACTCAGTCACGGCCTTCGAGCCGGCGGTGCCCAAAACCCGCCGGCTTTTGTTTTTAATGCGCAGACTACCTTACTATTGGTGCTACTCTGCCGATTCTGCTGGCTAGCGCTGCAACACGGGCATCACTTCACGCGCGAACAGGCGCATGCTCGCTTCGGCGTCTTCGTAGGGCATGCCGCCATAGGCGAACACCGCGTTGAAGCCAGAGCAGCCAATGCGCCGCTGAATGTCGCGCGCTTTTGCGATGCACTGGTCGGGCGTGCCCCAGACCTGAGCCTGAGTAAAGGCATCGGCGGCTTTGTCGTGGCCGGTTTTCGCGAGGCTGTCGCGGATGCGTTTGTAGTAGTCGTAGCCGCGCGTGCTCGCGAGCTCGTCCGAGTCGAAACGGTAGTGGTCGATCGTGGACTTGTAGTAGACGCCCGCGTAGCGGTGGGCCATCTGCCGCGCGCGTTCGGGATCCTTGTCGCAGAACACCCAGGCGGCCGCCACGGGCGCAGGCGGTTCGGCCTGATGCACGGAGCGAAATACGTTGGCGTAGTCCGTAAGCTCCTCGGCCACCTGCGTCCATGGCTTCTGCGGAATGACCAAGATGCCAAGGCCAAGCTTGGCCATGATCGGCGCAGCCTCGGGCGAGAGCGTACCTGCGTAAGTGCGTCCTTTGAACGTGGCGTAGGGTTCGGGACGCAGCTCGCGACGCACCTGCTTGATGTGCGCGCCATCGTACTCGGCCACGCCCGTTTCGAGCGCGTTCAACAACAGCTCTGCGCCTTCGATGAAGACCTCGCGTGAAGACTCCATGCCCTTACCGAAACCGTCAAACTCGACCTTCGCAGCACCGCGACCGAGGCCGAGCACCACGCGTCCCCGCGACATGTGGTCGAGCACAAGCACGTTCTCGGCCACGCGCAGCGGATCGTGCCAAGGCAGGACCACCACCATGCTACCCAGTCTTACTCTTTCCGTGCGCGCGGCGACCCAGGTCAAAAGCTGCAAGGGATCGGGGATCAGCATGTAGTCGGTGAAATGATGCTCGGTGGTCCAAACCGAATCGAAGCCGAGCGGCTCCGCCAGACTCGCGAGATGCAGCTCGCGCTCCCAGACGTCGCGATCCCGCCGCGCGCGGCCCAGGTTCTGAAAGGTCAGCGACAGACCAACTTCCATCGCCGTTGGCTGCCCCTCGTCCACCTTCACCTCCCCGCCGACTACGAAAAATACTAGACAGTATAACAGCAGAACGTAGCAATCAAGCTTCCTCGGTGGGGCGGCGCGAGCCTCCCGGATTATCCCGAATCAGCGCGAGCACGTGGTTGACGAGACTACCAGCGCGTCGGAAGATTGACCGCTGGGTTAGCTAAGTTGCCGTCGAGACGTCTCCATCGCGACACACGCGAGCGCCCAAGGCGGCGCCCCTCTGAATGCCGAGCAGGAGTAGCCATGGTGGTCGAGTCACGCGACTGGTTTCCGAAGCAAACACTAGGCTCGCTTCCGGCCCATGCCAAGGCACGCTGGGGCGATCGAGAAGCGCTTGTGGTCGGCGACCAGCGTTGGACGTTCCGCGCCCTCGATGCCGAGGTCGACCGCGTTGCCAAAGGTCTGATGGCGGTAGGCGTTGCGCCAGGTGAGCACGTCGCCTTGTGGATGACGAACCGCGCCGAATGGATCTTTCTGATGTTCGCAGTCGCGAAAGTGGGGGCGGTGCTCGTGCCGCTCAACACACGCTATCGAACCGCCGACGTCGGCTACACGATTCGGCAGTCGCATGCGAGCACATTAATCTCGCTCGATCGCTCAGGCCCGATCGATTACATCGGCATGCTCGACGAGGCGCTGCCTGAGCTCAAGACGAGCGCGCCGCTCGCGCTCAGCGCCAAGGAGTATCCAAAGCTCAAGCGTGTGGTGCTGGTCAGCGATGACCATGTACACCCGCACCAGGGCACGCTGGCCTGGAACGACTTGCTCGAACGAGGGGCGCGGATTTCCGATGCCGCACTCGCCGAGCGTGCAGCCAGTGTCGACCCAGATGCGCTGTTGGTAATCGTATACACGTCGGGCACGACTGGCGACCCCAAGGGCGCGATGCATTCACACGTGGTGATTCGCAATGTCACCGATTGCGCCAATCGCCTGGGCATCACGCTCGATGACGTGATCCTCAACTACCTCCCTATGTTTCACACCTACGCCTATTCGAGCTGCGCAATGATGTCACTGCTCACCGGCGCAAAGCAGGTCGTGCTCGACACCTTCGAGGCAACGCGATGCGTGCAGCTGATCGAGCGCGAACGCGGCAGCATCTTGCACGGCTTCGACACGCACTTTCGCGACATCATGGATGCGCAAAAGGAGCTTAGAAAAGACTTGTCAAGTTTGCGTCTTGGCACCTTCCCCGCGGGCAGCGATAGCTCCCGTCCGATCGCCGAGCGCACGCAGACGGAGCTTTGTCCCACGGTTAGTGGCTACGGTATGACTGAGGTGTGGACGTTCTCGGCCATCTCTTTTCCGAGCAGCACCGTAGAACAGCGGATAGGCGCCTCCGGCTTTCCATCCGTGGGATATGAATTCAAGATCGTCGATCCTGAAACAGGGCAAGAGCAGGCCGCCGGATGCGCAGGCGAGATTTTGATGCGCGGCTACATGGTGACCCAGGGCTATTACGAAAGGCCCGAAGCCACGGCACAGGCTATCGATCAAGATGGCTGGTTTCACTCGGGCGACACGGGCATGTTGCGCGCGGACGGGCACCTTCAATTCATTGGGCGCTACAAGGACATGCTCAAGGTGGGCGGCGAAAACGTGTCCCCTGCTGAAGTGGAAGGCTACCTTTTGTTGCACCCTA
Organism: Polyangiales bacterium; assembly: GCA_038257655.1. GTDB lineage: Bacteria > Myxococcota_A > Polyangia > Polyangiales > DASUME01 > DASUME01. Next base: position 3,424 of record JBBSJC010000274.1, read on the forward strand.
AGATCGCGCAGATTGCAGTGGTCGGTGTGCCCGATGCGCGCCTGAGCGAGATAGCGGTAGCGTTCGTGGTGGTCAGACCCGGAGTCGCGGCGAGCGAGCAAGAAATTCTCGATCACTGCAAGGGTAAGATCGCAAGCTTCAAGGTTCCCAAGCGCGTGTTCTTCGTGGCTGAGCTACCCGCGACGCCGACTGGTAAAGTTCAAAAGCACAAGCTACGCGACAGGGCGTGCGAGCTGCTCGGCAAGTGACAGGAAAAATCGACGTGGACGAAAACGGCATCGAGAAAAAAAGCGGACGCTGGAACGACGCGGTGCTCACGCGCGATGAGCAGTACCGACTCAAGCGTCAGGCCGTGATCCGCGAAGCCGGGCGCGCTTTCAGCAAAGAGGGTTTTCACGGCACATCCCTCGAAGACATCGCCAAGACGTTGAACGTCACCAAGGCCGCGCTCTATCACTACGTCAAGGGTAAACACGAGATCCTCTACGAGTGCCACAAGCTGGCCCACGACCTCGGTGACGAAGCGATCGATGAAGCCAAGAGGGACGGCAAAAGCGGGCTTGAAAAGCTGACACTATTTTTGACGAGCTACATCGAGACACTGACCGGCGAATTTGGCTCCTGTGTGGTGTTGACCGATGTGGACTCGCTGCGTCCCGAAGACCGGCGCGACATCATCGCGCGCCGTGACAAGTTCGATCATTCGTTTCGCACGATCATCCAGGAAGGAATCGACGACGGGAGCATCCGTGGCTGCGATCCCAAGCTTGCCGACCTGTTGATCATGGGCGCGGTGAACTGGATTCCCAAGTGGTACTCACCTGAGGGTGCGCGCACGGGGCGCGAAATCGCCGAAGGTTTCGTCGCCATCCTTGTCAACGGGCTCGATGCGAGCTTGGCGCACAAGAAAAAGTGACACGCATCCAGAATCGCGCGGAGCTTATCGCGGGCGCCGATGGCAAAGAGGCGCAAGCTCGGCGCGCGCTTGCGCTCGACCTGTTTGACGCCGCGCTCGCCGCGGTGGATCCGCTGTTGTGTACGCGCCGCGTGCTCCGTGAGCTGTGCACGCAAGGCAAGCTGAGTCGCCCAGTCACGCTGTTTGCGTTCGGTAAGGCTGCGCGCGGTATGACCGAAGCGGCGTTGAGCGAAGTACCCGTCACGCGCGGTATCGTGATCGGCTTCGAGACGGGCAGACTAGGCCCCTTACAGTTGTATTGTGGCAGCCACCCCGTGCCGTCAGACGATGCGCCCGAGCACGGTGAAGCCATGCTCAAGCTCGCCCATTCCCTGACAGCCGACGATCTAGCGCTGGTGCTGATCTCTGGAGGCGGATCTGCGCTGCTCGAAGTGCCCAGGACGGGGCTTACTCTGTCCAACCTTCAGGCGGCCACGCGCGTGTTGCTCGCGTCGGGGGCAAGCATCCAGGAAGTCAATGCCGTGCGCAGTGCGCTGAGTGCAGTAAAAGGCGGCAAGCTCGCGCACGCCATGGCGCCGGCGCAGGTGATCAACGTGGTCTTGTCCGACGTGGTCGGAAGTCCACTCGCTTCGATCGCATCGGGGCCCACGGCCCCTGCCGGCCTTGCGGACGGTGCCGATCTGACCACCATCGTGGAGCGCTACGGACTCACCGCGCGGCTACCGCCCGCGGTTCAGGCCGCACTGAAGAGCGCCATGCCGATGAACGATGACTTTGAGCATGTGACGAGTGTGATCGCAGCAGACAATCTGACGGCGCAGGAGGCGCTCGTTCACGAGGCGCGCAAGCGCGGTCATCATGCGCTGCGGCGTCAAGCGTATGTGGAAGGTGAGGCTCGCTTACTGGGGCCTCGGCTGTGGCGCGAAGCTCAAAGACAGCAGGCGATCTACGTAGCGGGCGGCGAAACGACGGTCACGCTCGGTGCGAATGTCGGTTGCGGCGGACGCAATCAGGAGCTGGTGCTCAGCGCAGGTGCCGCCTTCAGCCGCGACGCCAGGATGGGCAGCACAGGCAGCGGGCTCTTCGCTGCCATGGGCACGGACGGCATCGATGGCGCGAGTGAGGCGGCCGGGGGCTTGTTTGACGCGTCGCTGCTGGCGCGGATCAAGGCGTTGGGGCTTGAGCCTTCGGTGTTTCTTACACGACATGACGCGGGGACGCTGCTCTCTTTGGCGGGGGGCGCTATCCGCACCGGTAGGACCGGCACCAACGTCGCCGATCTCACTCTTGTGTGGCCTTGACGCTCGTAATGTTCGCGCGCCCACCGCGCGATCCACTGTTGTGGCCTGGCTTGCCTAAACCCCGATTCTTCATCCGGTTTACGCTGTCAATTTGGTGTGGTGGCTCCCTCGACACCCTAAACCGGGTGGTCTAGGGTGGGGCCCGCAAGTGCACTGGCGGCGGATTCCAAGCGTTAGCAGTACGCCAGCCAGACACATGTAGGCGCAAACCCACCTGCAAGGGTACATCGTGAACACCGCCCCCCAGCTCAGCCGCATTGGTAAGTACCGCCTGATCGCCACCATCGGGCACGGCGGCATGGCCCACATCCACCTGGCGCTCATGGCCGGTGTCGCCGGCTTCAACAAGCTGCTCGTCATCAAAGCGCTGCGCGAGGACATCGCCGCCAGCACGGATGACTTTGTCACGATGTTCCTCGATGAAGCGCGACTGGCGGCGCGTCTCAACCATCAGAACATCGTGCAGAGCTACGAGGTCGGTCAGGCTGAGGGCCGCTACTTCATCGCGATGGAATACCTCGAAGGTCAGTCGATGAAGACGGTGGAGCGCAGACTCTCGCCAGGTGGCCTGCCGCTACCGATGCAACTGCGCATTATCGCCGACGTCGCCAAGGGTTTGCATCACGCCCATTCGCTGACTGGGTTTGATGGCGAGCACCTGGGCGTCGTCCATCGCGACGTGAGCCCGCACAACGTGTTTCTGACCTATGATGGACAGGTCAAGCTACTTGACTTTGGCATCGCCAAGGCCGCCAACGCTTTGCACCTGACCAAGGTGGGCGTGATCAAGGGTAAGGCCGACTACATCGCCCCCGAGCAGATTCGTGGCGATGAGATCGATTGTCGCGCCGACATCTTTTCGCTCGGCGTGATGATGTGGGAAGCACTCGCGGGACGACGTTTCGCGGGTGGTATCGACGTCTCCGAGATCACTAAGATGCACCAGCGGCTGACGGGCGGAGAGGCCAAGCTGCGCGACGTCAACCCCGAGGTGCCCGAACGACTCGCTCAGATTTGCGAGCGCGCGATCGCCCTCGATCCCACGCACCGTCATCCGAGCGCGCTCGAGCTGTCCCAGGACCTCGACGACTACCTCGCGGATTCATCGCTGCATCCCAACGCCAAGCAGCTCGCGGACATGATCGGTCCCTGCTTCAGGCGCGAACGCGAGCAGCTGCGCAAGTTGATCGACGAGCAGATGAAGCTGGCGCTCGATCCGATGACCAACTTCGAATCGACCACTGGCGCCCTGCCCGTCTTGCCTGCGCCGCGAGTGTCGCAGGCCTCCGGTGTCTGGAATCTGCAAGAGGCGGGCAATAGCTCTGTCACGTTCACGCCCACGACGAGCTCGGGCATACCCTCGCAGATGACCCGTACGGCGTTTCCGGAAGCACGCGCACGCAAAGCACCCTGGCCCATCGTGATCGTGGTGATGTTGCTCGCGGTCGGCGGCGGCGGCTACTTCGCCATGCGTTCGGCGGAAGCGCCAGCAAGCCCGGACGCCGCTAGCAACGTGCAGGGCGCTGCAGCGACGCAGGACACGCAAACGGCGCAAGACACGCAAGCGCTCGCCAGCCAAGCGCCAGGCGCGCAAGCGGTGGGCACCCAAGGCGCGCAAGCGCCTACGCGCGTGCAAGCCAGCGAGCGAAGTGCCCAAGAGCAGATTCGACTGCGCATCACGGCCGAGCCCTCGACGGCCGAAGCAACCGTGGATGGCGCACAGGTTACCTTACCGTTTGATGCAGAGGTAGCCGCCTCGCGCGAGGCCCATGAGATCGTGATCACAGCGGAGGGCTTTGCCCCCCATCGCACGCTGTTGCCTTACGATCGCGACCAATCTGTGGCGGTCACGCTCGACCCCTTGGTGTCCGCCAAGAAGCGCCCGCCGACACGGCCTGCGTCCGCTCGCTCGGCGCCCGGCATTTCGAGCTCCTCCGCGCAGCCGGCCTCAGTCAGTGCAGGCGCACCGTCAATAGCGCTCAGCGACAACCCCAGCGCGCCGGTCGAGCCGGGCATGGATTTCAGGCGCCTCAACGCAGACCGCGCCGCGGTCGAAGCCAACATTGTCCTCGAGGAGGATCCGTACCGATGAAACGCTCTTGGTTGCTCTCTCTTACTCTTTGGTCCTTGGCCCTGCATGTGTCGGCTCAAGACGAAAACGTGCAAGACCGTGCACGCGAAGCGGACGCGCTGGCTGTCGAAACAGAAGCAAGCGCCCATTTTAGTCAAGGTGTCGAACTATTTCGCGAGGGCGCCTATCGCGCAGCGTTGGTGGAGCTACAGCGCGCGCACGAGCTTTCACCCGACTATCGCGTGTTGTTCAATATCGGACAGACGCAGCTGCAGCTCGGCGAGTACGTGGAAGCGATCAAGGCTTTTGAGGCTTATCTCGTGCAGGGCGGCGCTGCCGTGGACGCCCAACGGCGCACGGATACCGAAAAGGAAATGGCGCAGCTACGAAAGCGTGTGGCGACGCTCGCGATCACCGTCAACGTGACAGGCGCGGAGGTGTACGTGGACAGCACGTTTGCCGGCAAGTCGCCGCTAAGTGCCACCATCCCAGTGAGCGTCGGCCGCCATCGCGTCTACGCGCAAGGCGACGCTGGTGCCAACGCCAGCATCGTCATCGATGTAGCGGGTGGCGACCTCAAGGAAATCGCGCTCGATCTCGTGGCACCCGTACGTGAAGTCGCGCAGTTCAAGCCACCAACCCAAGCTCCCAGCAGCAAGCGAAGCTGGTTTACGCCGCGCAAACGCTGGGCTGTCGGCCTTTTGGCAGGCTCAGCCGCCCTTGGTGTGACAGCAGGCATCTTCGGCTTTCTGACGAAGCAATCCCACGACCGGTACCAGGACGCGCTGAAAGAGGTGCCCGGCTCGCGCAGTCAGATTGCTTCGGCACGCGACGACATGCAGCTGCGTGGCCTGATCACAGACGGCCTAACAGGTGCAGCTCTCGCGCTGGGCGTGACCTCCCTCGTCCTGTTCGTGATGAAAGACAAGGAGACGGCGCCAGCGGCCGGACCAACAGGCAAGAACGTCAAAGGTAAGGGGCCCACGCTACAGCTTTCGCTGGTGCCAAACGGTCTTCTGGCGCGAGGAGAATTCTGATGCGTAGCGCAACGATGAACATGATGGTGATGTGCGCGACGCTGGCCTTTGCCTCGGGCTGCACGCTCTTATACGCCAGTGACGCGGACAAAAAGCAGTGCACAAGCGACGCAGACTGCAGCCGGCTTGCAAGCGAGAGCGGCAGCTACGAGTGTAAGGCCAGCGTATGCGTCGCGATCGAAGGCGCACAGAGCAGCGACGCGGGCGCCGATGCCGCGACCGACACCCGCGTCGCGTGCAAGAACGCCAAGGATTGCAGCGAGGGCGAACGCTGCGGCTTTGACGGCTTTTGTTACGAAAAGTGGGGCTGCCTAGACGACGACCCGGACTGGCTCGACAACGTGAAGCAGGAGTTCACCTACGAGTCGACCATGCGCAGTCTGCAGAGCCCAGACGATGCGACGCTGCTCGGCGAGATCAGCGCCATGGCCTGCAGCGCGGCCGATCCCGCATGCGAGCGTCCCAAGGTGCCTGCTAGCGCCGTCACCGTAGGCGCCGACAAGGTGCTCACGGTCCCGTTCTCGGCGGTCGGCAGCTCGGGCTTTGTGGGCGTGATTCAAATCCTCGCGGGCTTGCCCGCAGACAGCCCCACGGCCAAGCCGGTGTTGCCTGGATTTTTTCATTACACCGCTGAGAATCCGCTCGTCACCGACGTGGTCACGCAGGATCGGGCGCTGTTGATCGATGAAGGTACGTATGGCTTGCTCGGGGCTCTGGCGGGCACGAGCGCCGACTCGAGCTCGGGCACCAACGTCTTTCTCGTCTACGACTGCGGCGGCCAGAGCGCGGCCGATGTATCGATCGTGCCGAGCGCGGGCGTCACGGGCTTCCGTTTCATTCCGATCCAGGGCGAGACCACGCCGGTGATCGACGGGCGCACGACGACGACCGACGATGGCGTCGGCATCCTGATCAACATCCCGCCGGGCGCCCAAGCCTTCGTGCTCAAAGACGAAAAGCTGGGGCGCGTCATCTCCGACACGTTCTCGTTCAACGTCCGCGGCGATGCGATCAACTACGTGCAGTACTACCCGCGTCACTCGGCCTTGAAGGCCTGGCTGGACGAGCACCAGCGCCAAACGGCCAAGCGTTGACTTTGCTACCCGAGCGGTAAACAATCTAACCGTTCGTTCAAATCGAGGAGCAAAGGCATGAGCAAGGCGTTCATCGTCGGCACCGGCATGACCAAGTTCGGCAAGCACCTGGAGCGCTCGTTGAAGTCGCTCGCCGAGGAAGCAGCACGCGAAGCCATGGCGGACGCCAAGGTCAGCCCCGAGGAGGTCGGCATGGTCTTCTTTGGCAACGCAGCTGGCGGGCTGTTGACGGGCCAGGAATGCATTCGCGGTCAGGTCGCCCTGCGCGATACGGGCCTCCTCGGTAAGCCCATCGTCAACATCGAGAACGCCTGCGCGTCGAGCTCCAGCGCGCTCAGCCTGGC
>JBBSJC010000275.1:0-10145 GCA_038257655.1 Polyangiales bacterium
ATCTCGCCGAGCGCCTGCTCGCGCGCGACCTCGGCGGGGGTGCGGTCACCTGCTGCTGCCGTGCTCATGATGCCCCTCTCGTGCCCGCGCGTGTGATGCTGCCGAACCTCGGCCAGTCTACGACCAGGCACCGACGCGGAAGCCTTGTTTTATGCGGCCGGTCACTTGTATCTGTTTAGTAAGGATCGCATGTCGACGGTAAGCACGCTGTACCGCTTGCCTGCCGTATTCAATAGCCAGCTTATCACCATAGAACGCGTGGCGGACGTCGATCTAAGGGCGCAAAGATCCCAAGGCTCAGCGCCCGTGACCGCCGCGGACATATCCCGCGACGCCAGGCGCGTCGCCATTACCACCAACAAACATCTTTACGTGTACCGTTTCAACGGCCGCGAGCTCTTGCACCGACTACACCTTTCTCGCTTGCCCAAAGGCGACGGGATCGAAGCACTCGCCTTCGATGGCCCGCGCCTATTGGCAGGACGCGAAAACGGCTACTTAGTGCCACTGCTACTACCCTCAGTCGCGCGACCTAAGAAGTAATATTAGTCTACGATCTACTAGGCATGGGCGACCGGGTCGTGCGTGCCGCGCCACAGACCGGCGTATTCTCGGCATCCAGCCAGACAGCCTCGCGTGAGAGCTGCCATGGTCCTCGTGCCGGGCTTGCGCTTACACCAGCCGGCGCTGCCAGCAGGATCGAGCGAGCGGCGCTATCGCCCGTCGACACGCCCGCGTGGTGCCCGCCTTTGCGCGCCTGCTCGTTGCCCTCGTCTGGGCTGTTTACCGGGCTGTTTGCCGGGCTGTCGGCGCCGGAGTCGCTGCCTGCGGGCGAAAGGCAGCGCAGCCCGGGGGCAAAAAATGCGGTGAAAAGCCATGGCTTTAGCCTCGCGCGAAAGCTGGGGGGCGCCGCAGCCTTGACAGGGGTATTCGAGCGCGCCACATCCCGCTGCCAGAGCAGCTTGCTGCTCACGCGAGGATGGCGGAATGGCAGACGCGCCGGATTTAGGTTCCGGTACCGCAAGGTGTGCAGGTTCAAGTCCTGTTCCTCGTACTAAAGTTAGTAAGGTCTCGCCGTGTTGGTTTGTGCTTCCAACATATCGATGACGCACGTTTTTCGGCTTCGACTCCACAGACTTTTCTGGCTTCGGCCGAATCCGTGAGACCGCAGCGATCCTCGAGAGTCCGCAGAAATACGCCTGTGTCTTGGCGTCATGTTGGCAACGCCGCGCGCGAGCTCTGCTCGTCCTTTTGCGCAGCGACAAGACTCGGTCTACGGAACGTGTGCTCGTAGCCAACGATGAGCCCGCGGTGTTAGCCGTCCTGCGTGTCTTGCTCGAAGGCCTTGGCTTCGAGTCGTATCCGCAGTGGACAGGGTCGGGGCGATCGCGAAGGGCAAACTGTAGCTCGCGGGATGACGCGGGCGCTATAGGCTCCAGGCTAAGTCTCCTATCAGTGCGCAGCAGGCACAGTTTAAGTGAAAAGCGCGCACGCGCCGTTGCAGCCAGGGGTTTTGCTATTACGAAAATCATGCGGGATTCTTTGGGCACAGGACGTGCTACGGGGTGCGCATGGGCCAGGCCTCTCTGAGTGTTATGATGGTTACCGCAGCCACCCTTCTACTGTGCGGTTGTTACTCTACGAGCCTCTTGCAAGAGCCCAGCAATCTTGCGCCAAAACAAGTTCGGGTGGCAGTGGGTGCGTCTTACTATGGCGGCAAGCCCCGCTATCACTCTGGAGGCTTCGAAGGCCAACTTCGAGTGGGGATCACCGAGCGGGTGGAGCTGAGTGTGAAGCACCATGGCCTGGGTGCCAGCGCGGGCGCCAAGGTTCGCATGTTAGACGAGAAACCATACCGTCTTGCGGTCCTAACAGGAGCGCAGCTAGCCTTGATCGGCGATAGACCCAGCGCAGGCGGACCCAGTGGCGTGGCGCAGGGAAATTACCTTTCGTTGCTGGGGGGTTATGCTGCCACTTCCTGGCTTGACCTAATGCTGGCCCCGGAAGTACAGCTCGGCGTGCGTACGACGCAAAAGAGCGTGGGATTCGTCGGGTTGGGTGGACACTTGGGCCTCGCCTTCCATCCGAGTGCTCACATCTCAATCATCCCAGAGTGCTCCCTGCTCTCCATCGTGGCGGGGCCCTCTGCTGCACGACTTCACAGCCTTGGTGAAGGTGACCTTCGCGTTCAATGTGGGCTCGGCTTCAGCAGCGGCAGCGCCTATCGCCAGTGAGTGCGCCCGTGTCACTGTCAAACGACTGGGCTTGAACATTCCTAGCAACCGCTGTGCTCCCGTGATCTGCCCGGGCCACTGTGCATCACCCGGAGGTCTACGCCCCAACCAACGATCGAGCCATCGTGGGGTCGATGCTCGATTACCGTAAGATGTTCGAAGTCATGGTCGAGTACGAGGGTGGCCTCGCGACAGCCAACATCGTGGAGATCAACGCCAAGCTCAACGACACGCCGATGAGCGTGCTCGGCATGGAGTCGGCCGTGCGCGTGGTGCGCGGCGTTCCCAGTGGCGCCCGAACTCTCCACTAATGGCGATTGATCGTATGAGCATCAACCATCGCTCGAAATGGTGCAGGGCCCTCGCGTAAGTCGCGGACATACTGGGCCCGTGGTCGCAGCATGCTCTCGCACTGCCGCAGCGACTTGCGCAAGGGAGCCGTTTGCGTTCTTGGGCGCCGTCGACTGGTGAAGGCCGTGCTCGACACGCAAAGTCGCTCCTTTGGTCGAGAGGAGCGAAGACGCGCCCTACGGGAAGGTGAAGTTCTCCCCTGTCCTGCCAGGCGGCGGTGCAGGAAGTTACGCAGGCAACTTGCCTGATGGAGTCCAGTAGGTCGAGGGCACAGTAATCTGATCGACCACAGCCCCAATGAGCGGCGACTGCTCTTCGAGCACCAGGAGTGCGAAGAACCTACGGCCCATGGCGAGGTGGTAGCGCGAGTGTTCGGACGCAATGCTCAGCATGCCCAGCGTCCATTGCGGGTGGGTCCGGTACACGGCATCGAGGTTCGCCAACTCCAGGACCATTCCGCCGCCCGTGGGAACCTCGATGTCGAACCCGTCCCTCAGGGCGTCAAGGTTCGCGCGGCCGTCGCTCAGCCGATAGCCGAACTGAACCTCCCACGAGAACAAGTCGTTGAAGTGGTCGAGGAGGGCCGCGAAGCCGTTCGCGCACTCGACCCGGATGACCGAGTAGCCGTGCTGTTCAAGCCAGCCGCGAAGTTCGTCGTGCTTCGCGGTCGTGATCGACGTGAGGCCGTGTCTCTGCACGATCGCGTCCACGTCGGGTCGTGCCCACTCAAGATGCTGGCTGCCGAACACATTCATCGCCGGATCATAGCGCCTGCTGGAAGGCGCAAACCGCGCAGCCGTGATCACGGACTCCAATGCTTTGGAGGGATGAGGTCGGGCATCGCCCTGTCGTTGTCTGCAAGCTCCGGATTCCACACCATGGTCGTCTTGTCCCCGCGTCCATTCCATTCTCGCAGTCGAAAGGCACCCTTCACAGGGGCGCATGGGCAAACGCGTAGATCAACCTGCAGCCGTGGAACCGGAGCGAAGCCAAGGCATTGCGCTTGTCAGCCTTCGAAACCAATGTCCCGAACTGAATCCCTAGGCCCGTCGTGACCTGCTCACCGACCTCTGCGACGCAGAAGAACCCGCGACCTGGTTCGTGAGCGTCGAGGCCAAACGCCAAGCGCGCCAAGCTCTCGCTGACATATATAGTGGGGTTCTTCTGTTGCAGAGCGATGTTGATGGTGGTCTTCAGCAGCCACCGCTCGACGAGGCGCGCATCGATCGAACATTGGACTGGAACCGTGTGCGGTGCGACCAGAGCCCAAACCACCTTCTTGAAGCGGGCCGCTTCGGCATCCACGGGGCTCAGCGCCGAGTTGTGATCGCGGCAAAGGTTCTTTGCTACGAGGCTGGCCAAGCCCACCGTTTTTGCTTCCTTGCACCAGGGCAAACCGCTCAGCGTGATGCTGTCCGAGTCGAACTGGCTCGCCGAGATGATGTGCTCGCGCGAGAGGCCGCCGCCGCATCCTCCGAGCGAGGCGGCCCAGCAGCCTTGTTTTGCGATCGCCATAGGTCAGTCACCAACGAAGCGCACATAAGTGTGCACCTTACCTTCAGCGGATTCGACCAGCCGAACCACCGATTCCGCGTGCTGCTTCACCGCTGCGTTCTGGATCTTGTCGAGCTGACGTCGCAGCTCGGTGATCAGCACGGGCATTTGGAGCTGGTTGAATACCGCATCGCCACAGCGATCTACGAACCGAAGACAGCGCGACTCGGGATCGGTATGGCTAGGCAATAGCCTTGAGTTCGGCCGTGAGGGTCGATCACCTCGCCGAGGACGTCGCCTCGCTCGGACTCTACACGCACGTCAATTCCCATCACGATCTCCGTTCACGACAGACGCTCTCAACGCAGCGACCCAACCCCGAAGCATGCGCAAATCGCGGCCCCTCGCCCTTCAGACATCGCTCGTGCCGTCGCTTTCGGAGCGCCTCGTGGGGTTCGCAGCCTATCCCTTGGGGGGATAGGGATCGTTGCCGTAGCTATCCTTGGCGCGGATCTGACCGTTCTCCCCGTGGATCACCAGCTCGGCGCCCTCCCGTTTCGCGGTCTGTCGTCCAGATTGGATGGCCTCGCGCTGAGTCTCCGTCACCTTCGAGGCGCGATCGCTCCCCTCACGTTTGACGGCCCATCCGGTACCCCTGGGGACTATATGAATGTTCTTTCTAGCCATAGCCAACCTCCACCAAGACGGTCGAACATCAACCGCCTCTTATCAAAATGGGCATATCGACAAGTTATGTCAAGCTGCTACCTTGTGTTTGGAGGCGACCGATGGACCCGACAGCGTTGAGCGCGAACCTTCGCAGGCTGCGAACTGCCCGAAAGCTAAGCCAAAGTGAGCTGGCTGAGCAGGCAGGGCTGTCGCGTGAAGGATATCGCCGGATCGAGGAGGGACTCGTTGAAGCGCGGATCGACTCGCTGATGCGCATCGCTTCGATCCTGGAGATCCGCGTGGAGGAGTTGCTCGTACCCGTACGCGAACTCAAGGCAGTGCGGTTTCGGGCACAGAAGCGGATGACTTCCCGAGAGGATCTGCTCGCTTCCGTAGCGCGATGGATCGACAACTACTCGGAGCTCGAAGCGCTGCTCGGTGATCACGCCGATTTCAAGCTGAGCGAGCTCGCGAAGAAGCGCAGCAAGTCGCGCAGCAAAGCAGATCCGAAAAGCCTCGCTGCGGAGGCCCGCGTACAGCTCGGCCTTGCGCCCGAGGAGTTGGTCCGCGACATGTGCGGTCTGCTCGAACACTCAGGTGTCAAAATCTTCACTCCAGAGATCGCCTCCGAGGGCTTCTTCGGGCTCTCGGTTGGTAAGGAGGACGGCGGACCGGCGATCGTGGTCAACTGCTGGGATCGCATCTCGGTGGAACGTTGGATCTTCACCACCGTGCATGAGCTTGGGCATCTGCTGCTTCATCTGCATGCGTACGACGTTTCCAAGGCCGACGAGGAAGACGAGCAAGAGAACGAAGCCAATCTCTTCGCGAGCCACTTCCTGATGCCGGACGATCTCTTCAGGAAGGAATGGGAGGAAGCGCGCGGACTCGCGCTCGTCCAGCGAGTTTTCAAGGTCAAGCGCATCTTCCGCGTGAGCTGGAAGACGGTCGTCTACCGCATCGCGGAGCGGTCTCCTGATCCGGGTAAGGTCTGGGCACAGTTCTACGGCTCGTACAAACGCACAACCGGCAAGTCGCTTCGAGCTATCGAGGAGCCTGACGGGCTTGCACCTGATGCCTTCCTCGCGCCTGCCAATGCCGCACCCGCGTCGCGCGTCGCTGATGAACCTGAGCGTCTCTTACCATCTGATTTCGTGGAAGATCGCCTGTTCGCCCTCGTTCGAACGGCCGTCGACCGGGGCGTCATTTCACTTGGCAGGGCTGCCGAGATTCTTGATATCGATCTCAAGTCCATGCGGAGTCTTGCCGCCTCGTGGATGGAGTAGGTCGTGGCCCAAGCTGAGGGCGCGGGGGGCCCTTTGAGGGGCACCATGGACTGTCACTCAAGTTCCGACACCAAACGCGTTAGGCCATCGCGAAGTTTACAAAAGCTGGGCGACGCATTCGCCGCCACGGTCATAAGAGGCCCTATTTTCTCGGCCCATGTGTGCTTAACCTCGCCAGGAAGAGGCCAGCCCGCTCTCTTTAGCGTCTTCGAGCCTCCTGGATATATAGCGTCAGCGAGCAGTTCCCAAGTGCCGCAGGCGCTGTCCTGAACATACCTATCCAGTACGTCTTGCTTTGCTTTCGGATATGCGGCGAGCAATGCTTCTCTGTCGCCGAAATACCATGCTTCCATCTCCTCGATCGCAAGCCTGAACAACGTGCGGCGATCTGGTGCGCATTCCTTTGCCAGCACCTTCAACTCGTCCAGAAATGCGACGCACGGATGCCTGTCCGTGTCGAGCACTACGACCACGGCGTCGATGCCGGGGGTCTTCTCATAACCACGGAGCAGCCTCGGCAACTGGTCCAGTAAGATCCGCTTACCGGGGTCGCTACCTGACGAGAGGTTTCGTGGCAGGCGACCGATGCCCTTATAGGCGTGCAGGCGCCACGTATGCGGTTCTCCCTGCCCACCCACGAGCTTTGGAATCAGTTGATCAAGTAGCTTCTGACCGGAAGAGTCTTCAACCAAGATCTCGATGTGCACATTCACCTCGCATCGAGATAGTCGCTGTACCAGAGCCCCCCGAGAGGCAATCCCTCGGCGACCAGATTCCTCACGATCTCTAGATCCGAAACGCGACGTACATCGGAGTACCCATTCTTGCCTTTCTCTAATATCCATACTTCGTTAGGTGTGAGTGCATCTACGAAGTAAGGTTGATGAGTGGTGACGAAAATCTGTGGTGCGCTCTTCTTTCCCGTTGCGTGAGATCTGAACTCCTGTGCCAGGGACTCTAAGAGCTTGTGATACAAGCCGTTCTCAGGCTCCTCAATGCAGACAAATGCTGGGGGGTCTGGGTCTTCCAGCAGGAGGAGATATGCAAAGACCTTGAGCGTTCCGTCAGACATCTGTTGAGCAAAGAACGGGTCCTCGAACGCTCCATCATTGAACCTCAAAAGCACACGCTTATCCTCCGTAACGTGAGTGCTTATACTGGTTACACCCGGAATCTTCGCCGCGATGCGCGCGAGGATTGCCTTGAATCTCGCGCTGTGCTCCCGTTCCATGAACTGAACTACATTGCCGATGTTGTCCCCGTGGATATTCAAGTGCTTTTGGGGCCCCGCGCTGGGCAGACTACGTGCCGCGTCTGGATAGAAGTACGAGAGATACCACCCTTTTAGAAAGTCGCGAAAACGCTTGATTCGTGGGTGCTCTTTGAGTGTGCCTAGCGTCGCGATACCAAGCTGACGCATGTCCGTGAGCTCCACCGATTCCTGCGCTCGCTCTTCTTCCCTGTCCTCGGCTTCTACCGCTTCCTCGCCGGCCCACACCTTACCTTTCCCATTTTGTAAGCGTAGAAAAGGGTATGGACGCCCACGCGTCTGTCCTTTGCGGCGCTGCTTTAGCAGCTCCGACTCGACGTATGGTCTTCCCGATGCATCGAGTGCAATGGCAAGTTCATAGGTAATTGGGCGCTCGTTGGGCGCCTCACGATAGTAGATCTCGAAGCGTATGGCCCCGCTCGCTCCCTTCGACAGCAACCGTTCGTAGCCGCCCCGCTGCTTCTGGTCACATGCGCTCTCCACGTCCGTGGCCAAGCAGTCAGCAACAAACCCGAAGGCGTCGAACAACGTACTCTTGCCAACCCCGTTCTTTCCGATGACAACCGTGAGAGGCGTGAGCGGTTCGCCTTCCTGCTGCCCCGACAATCTGCCCAGCGTAACGTCGTGCAGGGCTCGGTAGTTCTGCACGCGAAACCCTTCGATCAAGGCCATGTAGGTTCTCCGACGCTCGTCAACTTCGCCGATACTAGTATCTCTGGCCCTAGGCGCGACTCGCGCGGCGAGTTAAGCAGAGCGCGATTCACATCCCTCGGGCGGCCTCGCCCACCCACTACGCCGCCCACCCGCCGCCGACGATCTTCTTGCGCAAGCCGATCACGTCCTCGCGCGCATAGATCCGGTACGAGTTCATCGGGTGGCGTCGCGCCACAAACTTCCCGCTCTCATCCCAGCGCCTCAACGTCTGCACGCTCACACCGAGCAGCTTTGCTGCCTCGGCAATCGTGAGCAGATCGGCAGGATCGGGTTCGCGTTTGCGCGCCACAGATGGACCATATCCAACCTTGATCAGCATGACAATATGGGACTACGCTGCGGCCCGTGACGACACAGCTTTCTGACAACGATCTCGATGCGATCCTCGCAATCCAGCTTGCTGTGGCGTGGGCCGGCGAAGGGCGCTGTTCGCCTCGCCGTCTGGGCTGGTGGGAAACCGACCTGATTGATGATGCAGGTGGTGGAGACCTGCTTGCTCGTTTGCTGCCTCAAACGCACGCCTGGGCGTCTCTGGAGGCGGTTCGTGAGGGCGGGCGTCGCGTCGATGCCAAGGCCAGGGCCAAGATGGCTGACCCAGACAAGATGCGGACGCTGTTCTTTCTCGGCTTCGAGCTCGATGAGCAGCTCGACGATCGCTTGCTCGCGCTCAAGCAGGCCCGTCGGCTGCCGAGTGAGGCTCTCGCCTTGCCGATCAAGCTCACGGCGGCCTTTACCCAGGCTGCGCTCGTGACCGCCCTGCATGGCGGCGATGCGGTGTTCACTGTCGTGCCGGGGGGTCGACAGTTGAAGGGCAAGCGGCCCGCAGCCGTGACGACGATGGTTCAGCAGCTGGCGGCCGGGCTCGTACCGTTTGCCGATCAGTATCCCTTACCCTTCTACAAGTTGGAGGCATGAGGACGTGCAGGTCGTGAGCGCTTCGAGCGATCTTATGCCCCATCGAGCCGAACGCCCTTCGGAAGCGACCGAGGTGCACTCGCGCATCTTGAGGCTCGCCCTCGGTGTGGAGGAGTCGCGCTCGTATTGGGAGCACGTAAATCCTGACGTTCCCGTCGCGCACCGAGCCCTTACCGCCTTCGAGCAGCGCTGGTTTGGCAGTAAGAGCCTGCCACGGGTGCGCTTTGTGCTCGCGAACTTTGTCGGCCGCTACGACGCATTCCCTGAAGCCCTGAGTGTTCTGCGGCGCTGGGGCTCGATCGATGCGGCCACGCGCCAGGCCATTTGTCACTTTCACCTTCAGCTCTCGGATGCGCTTTATCGCAGGTTCACCGGCAGCTTTCTCGTCGATCGCCGCGGTTTGAAAGACGCGACCGTGAACCGTCAGGTGGTGCTGCGCTGGTTGAAGAGCGAGTACCCCGAGCGCTGGGCCGATGCGACTTACGTGCAGTTCGCGAGCAAGCTGTTGTCGGCTGCGTCTGAAGCGGGGGTCATCACGCCCAAGCGCGATCCGCGATCTCTTCTCATCCCGAAGGTGTCGGACGAGGCGCTCACCTATCTCCTCTACCTCCTGCGAGACGTTCGCTTCGCGGGCACGCTCACGGAGAATCCGTACTTGGCCTCAGTGGGGCTGACCGAGGCGTTTGTAGACCAGCGTCTTCGAGCCCTGCGTGGCCTTACTTTTCGCCGCATGGGTAACCTTACAGAGTTTGAGTGGGAGGCGCCTACTCTCAGCGCTTGGGCGGAGGCGCACCTGTGACTGAGCTTCTCTTTCGGCACGATGCCCTCGATGAAGCGGTGGCCGCACTGCGTGGTGATCTCCTGTCGCAGAACGGGCCGCAGATCAGCACGATGCGCAATTACCGATTTGCAATCTTACCTTACCGTCCCAAGGACGAGTTCAAGCTGCGGCAGCACATGCGCAGGCTTACCGACGAGCTGCGCACTGAAGGCTGGAGCGTCTTGCCTATCTCGCTTCAAAAGCTGCTGCTCGACCGTGTGCGAGCTACAGGCGCAGAGTACGTCGAGGGGTTGATCGCGCGTGAACAGCGGCTGTATGAGAAGAGCCCTGACCGAGCGCTGGCACACCTGCGAGACAAAGTGGCCCCGCACATCGAAGGGCCCGATGGCATCGCGGCCGATGTCGCCAAGCTTATCAACGAGTTTGCCGAC
>JBBSJC010000276.1:0-10142 GCA_038257655.1 Polyangiales bacterium
AATCAGATCGCCTCGACGCCGACGCATCCCCGCCTGCGGCGTTGCGAAACCTTGAAATACAGGCAGTATTCCGGCGGTTTCGCGCCTTGCAGGCGGGGCGCCTCGACGCCGATCCGACCTGATTGTTTCGCGGCGGTCGCTAAGGGTCCAGCTCGAAGCTGAACTGTTGCTCGCTGTCCTCGAGGAAATCGTCGTACAGCACAGAGTAAGACCAGACGCGCACCGTGGTGCCGTTCGGCATCAGCTCCAAGAGCCGCATGTAACCCTCCCCGCCCAAACGCCGCATCTGATAATTGGCGAGAATCTGATGGCAGGTCGTCCCCAGGTCAGTCTGGTCGTGACGGTAGCCCGCGCCGTCTCCCAGCACGTGCCCGTTAATCGTGAGCACAAAGCGATGCTTACGTACCAGCTTCTGCCAGATCTCCTCGCCATCGTTCACGCCGCCGGGGGTCTTATACTCGTGCGGGTTGTAGTCCTGGGGGTGCTTCTTGTCCGTGTGGTCGTAGCGACGGTTGTTGTTGTTCAAAAAGGCGTGGGTAATCAGGATACCCTCACGCTCCACGTGCGCGTCCATAATGTCATTGGCCCACGCCAGCACTCGGTCGCGGGGCCCCCATTCGAGCGCCAACACAACATAATCGTGCCCCCCTACCGACAGCAGGTGGTACGTATTGTCGAGCTTGCCCTGTTCGTAGGCACCTGCAAAACCGGGCATCGCCGCGTGAGTCTCGAAATCGAAGTACTCGTTAAACAGGGTGTCCCGCGTGGAGGCGTCCCCCGATGGCCCGTAGTCGTGGTTACCAGGGACGATAGCGTAAGGTACGGTGCCGTGGAGCTTAGCCATCGCCTGGGACGCGCGACTCCACTCCAGATCGGTGTTGTTGTTGACGATATCGCCGAGATGAAAGGCGTAACGAATATCGTGTTCCGCGGCGTGGTCCGTGATCCAGTCCGTTTGTGCATGAAACAGGCCTGGATTGCGCAGGGAGTACACTTGGGTGTCCGGCAGCACGGCGATCATCGACGAACGCGGATCAAAACGGCCGGTAGCGCCATCGGAGCTCACCCGCAAGGCATCGGTCTGCCGCCCGCACACGTTCTTAGTATGAGCAAATAGGTTCTGAAACAGACGGCGCCGGAACATGTCTGCCTCAGCGGAGCGCTCGCTGGGCAAATCTAGCGGTAAGGCGCTGAGTACGAACCGGCCTTGTCCGTAGGCGCCTTCCATCAGCGCCGCGGTCTTCTTTGCATCGTCCGAAGCGATCAACACTTCGAAGCCAGCTTGCGAGAGGAATGCCGCGTCGACCTCACCGGGCCCCCGCCAGTCAAGCTGTGTGGCATTGGTGTGGGCGCCCTGCACCAACGCGCTACCGGGTGTCAGCAAGGTAAGCTGGTCAAGGCTGGCGCGCCCCCGCTGCGCGCCGTGGGTAGTGGGCAAAAATGGCGGTTCGGGCTCAGTACCCGATGTTTGGGCAAGCTGAACCAAGAGATTCGCCTTATCGACAAAGTTGAAGAGCGCGTCGCCGTATCGCTGCATGTAATCGGCGTAGGCTGCGTCCTTACTCGCGAAGGAACCGAGTAAGATCATGCCGCGCAGCTCCCAGGGAGACCGGTCGCGCGGCAGGTTTTGCACGACGAAACCCGCTTCGGTCAGCAGGTCCCGCGCGCCTTCGCTCGCAGTTTCTGAGTCACCTTCACCATACCAAACGTAGGCGGTGGGAACCTTGTCGCACTTGAGAGCGTCACTGCCGCGGGCGGGGGTTGTGGCATTCGCTTGCGGTTCGGGACTTTCGTCACCGGGGGAGCAACTGACTGACAACACGCAAAGCGCAAGGCTGCGCAGACTCCAGAGCGGTGCTCGGATCATAGAGAAGCTCCTTGGTTATGAAGTGGATCAGCAAATCACGGGCTGAACGAAACGCCGAGCCATGCCCAAATTATCCAAGCTTCGTACCGCGCGCGCCTCAGGGTTCATCTGGCTCTGGTGGGCGCCATGGAGCACGAGCGGTGGCATCGCTTGGTAGACACTGCACTGGCCGAACAACCTGCGCGTCAGTTGCGCACCGACACCACTGGACAGGCTGGGCCGACGTCGCCAACGATTTGGTGACACGGGCACCATGCGGTAGTCGAGCTGCTCAAAGAAGCGCAAATCAACTAAGTAAGCCTGCAGGTCGAACCACTGCGTAAGCCGCAGATCGAGCCCTTTGCACACTTGACGCCTGAAGCGTATCCAGCGCCCTTCAGGCTCATCGTCCTCAGACGAAAAAAGGTATAGAACCCTGCGCTGCTCATCCGCCGCGGTCTCAGCCCACAGCTGGTAAGCGTCCTTCAGCATGTCTGCGGTGTACTGAACGTCGTCCTGCAGAAATTGAGTATGGACAGGTCTAAGCGCTTTCGCGGCCAGGAATGCGACTTGGTAGGCCTTCCAGTAGCCGGCTTTTCCGAGCCTCTCCTTGGCCTCTAAAAAGGTGAAGCGCTCGCCAAACAGCTCACGGCCGGCGCGCTTGCACGTGCTGTAGTCCTCCCTTGAAGCGTCGCACAGGACGAGCACGTGCACGTTGAGCTTGTCGGGACAAGCCCCCAGGAGTGAGGGCAAGGTCTGAAGCTTACGTAAACACAGCTCCGACCGTTCATAGGTGGTGAGCACCACCAAGAGATCGCAGGGCGCCGCTGTCGCCCGTGTGATCGACGGGGGCTCTTGCCTTAAGACCACGCCCCACTCCGCGTATAGAGACCAGAACTCAGCCTCAGCGACGCCGCTTCCCAGCCTGCGATTGGTGCGTGTCTGCAACCAATGCACGAGCTCGTTCGGATGAAACATATCGCCCCACTAGGCGCTGTGCTTCGCCTGCAAAAAGCGCAGGCGTGCCATGTCGCTCACGAACGCAGCATCCGCGCTCGAAATGACGCCACTGGCACGGCCGAGCAGGAAGTAGGTGACGAGATAGACAATCAACATGACGCTAAGCGCAACGGCGTGTGGCGGCATGACGCATTGCACCAGCCAGGCTGGCCCGAGTGACAGTCCGGCAACAGCCAGTGTAAGGCCGTAGGCGCGGTAAGGGAGAAGCTGTGACCACGGTACGTTTAGCGTTTTCTGCAGGACGAAAAAGGTATAGAGCGTCGACAGATATAACGCGGTCACGGTGGCGGTCGCGGCGCCGTTAGCACCGAAGCTACGCGAGAGGACGAAGCTCAGGGGCGCATTGAGGCTGAGCATAATGACCGATGCGATCAAAGGCACCGCCGGCTTATCCAAGGCCTGAAACAATAGGGCGTAGTTGGTGAAACGGTGCAGCAAAAGCAGCTGAAAAATGCGAAACGGTAGCGCCGCGGAAGAATGCTCTGGACCGTAGATGGCGATGAACCCGTGCTCCGCAAAAGCAAAGAGAAAGGCAAAGCTGGGCAACGCGAACAGCGAAAGCTTTTTGACCGAAGTATGAAAGAGCAACAGGAAGCGCTGGGGATTTTTTTCGGCCACGAGCTCTGGCACCATCACCGACATCACAGTCTGGCAAAGCATCGGCACGAGCTGAACCTCGACCGCACCCAGGTAATAGGTTCCAAATGCTACCGAAGGCAGGGCCGCTAGAACAACCAGCTTGTCGAGCTGATTGTTCAGCATCTGGGCAAGGCGAGTAAGCCCGACGGGTGCAGCAAATGCGAGCTGCTCCCGCAGACCGTAAGGCAGCTGTTCGCTCCCTTGCGGAACAAGCCGCTGCGCGAGGATGAGACCAGCCACGGCGGCTACGCAGGAGCCAAGTGCCATGCCCCCGGTAACAACGGGCAACGAAGCGCCGAGCGCCACGGCCGCCAGCGCCAGGGCGATGGTCGGAATACGCGCAAGAACCGCATAGGCCGCGGCGTGCCGGACGAAGCGGCGCGACAGCAAAAAGGAGGGCACGATGCCCGACACGAGCTCGGCTGCGAGCAAAAGAGCGAAAGACGCGAGGACGCCCAGGGCGTCCGAACCGAGCACCCGTAGCCTGAGCGCGGGCAATGGAATGAGCACCAGTGCGAACACGAGTGCCACGCAGACGAGCATCAGGCTCGATCGAAACAGCATGCGTTTGGCGTGCGCGTGATTCGGCGCGCGTGAGCCGAGGTTGAGCAGACTCTCCGGAAAGCCAAATTGCAACACCACCTGCGCAGCCAACGAGAAGGTCAAGAAGCGCGCCACGGATTCCCAGACCTCGGGAGCAAGCAAGCGCACCAGCATGATTTCGACGATAAACCCGACGACTTGCTTGAGCAGGCGACTTGCGATTAGTGAGCAGGCGTCCCCTGCTAACCTACGCAACACGGTGAGCAGTGCGGCCTCTTCAGGCACGCTGACGGGATCCGGGCAAAGCGCCGGCAAGGCGTTGCGCGAGCTGCTCGGCGATACCATTCCACCCCAGCCCGTCGGTGGACCGTTTGGCATCGATGCACGCCTGACTAAGATCCGCAGTAAGAAGACGCTGCATAGCGCGCGCAACGCCCGAGACGCTCAGGTCACGCAAGTCAAAACAAGCGCTACCGTACGCAAGCTCAGCAAGGTGGTGTTGGCGTGGGGCAAGGACTGGTAAGCCGAAGTCAAACGCTAGAACCGCGGTACCGCAGGAGAAGGCCTCGCGCGGCAGTAAGAGCAGATCGGCCGCTCGAAAGTACACCTGCACGGAATCGCTGGAGATGCGCGACGCATGCAGCACGACACGCCTGTCACGGTGACAAAGCTCGGCCAATCGTGCGCTGTCGTGGCTGCTGCGGGGCGTGCCTGCAATGACCAAGCGTGCGTGTTCCGATGGAATGCGTGAAAAAGCTGCGAGCGCGAGGTCTATGTTCTTATAGGTTCGCAGGTCTCCAAACAGCAAAAAAACTCGTGCCTTATAAGGTATGCCTAAGGTGCGGCGCGCCTCATCCCGGGTGATCGTGTCCGGGTACAGGCCGCGGTAGCTGCCGTGGGGAACGTGCCAGACCCGATCCCTTCGCCCGTAACGCGCTTCAAGCTCTGTCCGCGCGCCTTCGAAGTTGACGAGAATGATGTCACTCATCTCGACCATGCGTCGACGCGCGAACGCGTGCAGGCTTGCCCACGGAGCTTCATGCGGGACGGCATTGTGGAAGGTCCACACGATACGGGAGCCAGCCGCCCGCTGCAGAGCGAGCTTACTAAGGAACCAAGTCAGCCGGTCGAGTTGGCGAAAGGGCAGGTGATGGGCATACAGGTTTTCGGGCCAGTGGTAGTGAACGAAGTCGGGCCGCTGCCCGCGCAGAAAGCGCGCGGTGAAGCGTTGGTCATCGAGCACCTGCACTCCGCTTTTAGCGAGCGCCCCATACAGCCCCTCGAGATAGGGATTGGCGCCCCGCGCAGGCATCGCCAAAAGCGACATCGCGGGCTTCGGCAGTGCCGCCTGTGGCAGGGCACCCGGCAGTTCGCGCTCGACCGATGGCGTCATGCCTTCCAAGTAGCTGTCACACGTAACGTCGCGCATGCAGGACGGTGACATTTGGCGCCAGGATGTGGGATGGCAGGCGCGCTACTCCCACCTTCTGCGTTTCCGATCGTCCGATGGGCTTTAGCGGGGAGTTGCGCCATAGACTACTCCGATGCGTGGGATGATCTGGGCGCCCTTCTGCGACCTCTTTGGGGTGGCATAGCGCCCCGCTTTACTCAGTCTCGTTGGCGCGAAAACCGCGCGTGGGGTAGTCTCATAGGGCCTTTTTTCTTCGAGGAACACGATGACGAGCACCGCATCTGCTAGCGGATCCCCTAGCGGCAAAATTCACCTCGAAACACTGAGCTTGCCGCTCGAGCGCGACGTGTTCCTTCGGACGCTGATTCGGCATTTGTCCGGAGCGCTGCAAGACGTGGTCGGCCTGACGGAAGCGGCCGGCTTCATCTCGATCGTCGGACAGCGCATGGGCGAGGAAATCGGAGATGTCTACAAGACCGCCCTCGGGGTCGACCATCTTGAACGCGACCTGGTGCGCGACGTGTGCGTGGACCTCAAGCGGCGCATCCAAGGAGACTTCTACGTGATCTCAGAAGATGAGGAGAAGATCGTCTTTGGCAATCGTGTCTGCCCGTTTGCAGAGAAGGTGGTCGGTCGCGAGGCGCTGTGCATGATGACAAGCAACGTCTTTGGCACGATTGCAGCGCAGAACCTCGGATACGGTAAGGTCGCGTTGGAAGAGACGATCGCCAAGGGCGACGCGGGCTGCCGTGTGGTCCTGTACTTGAAGCGGACGCCGGACGCCGAGGGGGCGGAGGGTCGCGAGTACCTTCGCGCTGAGTAGCGTGCCGCTGCCAGATTATGCAACACGCCTGCTCCGCGCCCTCCCTGACGCTGCGATGTTCACCTCCGCACGAGGACAGGTACTCGTTGCGAACGCAGCAGCACGCCTAGCCCTGGGCCTCGCCGAAGAGCGACCCACCGCTTGCGATTTCGCAGCGCTCTTCGCTGATTCGCCCGCAAAGCTCGCCGACACCTTACGCAGCTGGGCAAGCTCGAGCGCGCCGACACCGGGCGCGTTCACCCTGCGCGCGGAAGGCACGACGACTTTCAACGCGAAGGGCTGCGTCATCGTCCCGGCTACGGTAGACACCTCCGCGGTACTTCTCGTGCGTTTTTGGCGCCGCGCCGAAGCGAACCCGTTCCTGCTGCTCAATCAAAAGATTACCGAGCTCAACGACGAGGTCGCTCGCCGCGCGCAGGCTGAAGAAGCCCTGCGTAGAAGCGAGACTGCCCTACGCGAACGAGCCGACGAAGCCGAAGCTTTGAACCGCAGCAAAGACGAGTTTCTCGCCACCGTATCACACGAGCTGCGCACACCGCTCAACGCGATCCTCGGCTGGTCGACGCTGTTGCGCCGTCGTGCTGGCAGCGATGAGCAGCTCGGAAAAGGCCTACAAGTCATTCAGCGCAATGCTGAATCGCAGGCCAAGATCATCGACGATATCCTCGATGTCTCCCGGATTATCACGGGTAAGTTGATCCTCGAAACGCTACCCACCGACCTCTTGGCGATCATCGAGGACGCGATCGAGGTTGTACGACCCTCCGCAGCTGCCAAAGAGATCACGCTGGTAGTGCCCCCGCCATCCGAAGCTTGCGTCCTGATCGCCGACTCGGATCGGATCCGGCAGACGGTCTGGAACCTGCTCTCCAACGCCGTCAAGTTTACCGACCGCGGTGGTGAAGTGCGCGTGGAGGTCAGTAGGGAAGGCTCGCGCTTTGTGCTGGTCGTCTCCGACACGGGCAAGGGTATTGAGCCTGCGTTTTTGCCCTTCGTATTCGACCGCTTCAAGCAGGCAGACAGCTCGATCACACGCCGAGCGGGAGGTCTGGGATTGGGCCTTGCGATCGTCCGCCACATCGTTGAGCTACACGGAGGAGCGGTCGAGGCTTTCAGCGAAGGGCCCGGCCGGGGCGCCACTTTCACGGTGACCTTACCGATCCGCGCTATCACCACGACTGCCGTCACCCCCGAGCCCAAGACCCGTGATCAGACCGCATCGCAGCATCCTGCTCCATCGGCGCTCCATGGCTTGAGGGTCCTCGTCGTTGACGATGAGCCCGACGCGCGGGAGTTGCTGGCAGCGGTCCTCACCCAGGCAGGAGGTGAGGTCGACACGGCGGGGTCGGCCGCTGAGGCCCTCGAGCAGATCTCGCAATTCCGACCCCACGTGCTCGTCAGTGATGTGGGAATGCCCGACGAGGATGGCTACTCGCTCATTCGGCGATTGCGAAAGCGCGATGTGCAGCAGGGCGGCGCCATCCCTGCAGTGGCTCTCACGGCCTACACACGGGCAGAGGATCGCAGCACGGCGCTCGCGGCCGGTTTCACCACCCATATCGGCAAGCCTGTGAACCCCGACGACCTGCTGGCCACGATCGCACACCTGGCGGCGCTCGCGCGCTGGTAGTCTGAGCGTTCAGCACAAAAGCTCCGTTCTAAGGCCGAGGCCTAAAGGCCCGAGCTCGCGACGGATTCGGCCCCATGGCGTGACGCTCGTGCGGCCGCGAGGAACTCAAGACACGCGCGCCAACTCGCCTCGGCATGGGGACGCCGCGGCATTCCTTGAAACGCGTGGGGCTCTCCTCGGTAAACATCGACGCGATGGCGTACACCTGAGCTTGCAAGCACCGTCTGCAGACGCAGCGTGTCCGATAGAATCGGGTCATTTGTGCCGACTGAAGCGTAGATGGGCGGCAGCCTGCATGCTTGTTCCGGCTGCCGTTCGAGCCACAGCAACGGATCCAGCAGCGGATCGGCTACGCGGGGCTCGCGATCGCGTGCATGCGGTCCGACATAGTCGCGCGGGATGCTGGCGATCCGCGCGCGCACGATGCGCGAAAGGGCGGGGGTGCGCGACAGGCGCGCAGGGTGGCTCACCTGCAACAACCCTGAAAACAGCACCGCTGCGCGCAGTGCGGTAGGTCGCCCCGAAATCGCAAGCCCGAGCGCCAGGTTCGCGCCGGCAGACTCACCAGCAACAGTAAGGTCGGCCGGGTCGCCCCCCCAGCGCGCAGCGTGGGCCAGGATGTGCTCCGCTGCGCTACGGGCGTCGTCACTGGCTGCCGGATAGGGATGGCGGGGCGACAGCCGGTAGTCGGCGTTGAAGACGAGATACCCGGCGCGGGCAAACTGGACCGCGAACCAAGCGTGGGTGCGGCGTGAGAGCAGCTGAAAGCCGCCGCCGTGCAGATACAGCAGCACAGGCCGTGGTTCTGTGGCCGCGCGCAGTCGATAGATATCAAGACGCTGTTCGGGCAGCCTACCGTAGGCCACGCCGCGCTCGATACTCAGGTCACACAAACTTCGATTGAGCTCGGAATGCGCGCGCGCGACGAAAGCGGCGGAATGCACAGTGGTGCTGATCGCGCCTAGAGCAAGCCGGGCGAGCAGCTGGTCTAAAAGTGCATCGGTGCGAGATGCCATGGATCGGCAGCGTCGCACGCACCAGGGCGGCTGTCAGCGACGTTGCGAACAGTTCAAGCCCGCGTTGCACGGCTGTCACCGAGCGACCCGATCATGCACCCATGATGCTTTCGAGCATGACGCCACCTGCCCGCCTGCAGGCAGACTCGACTTCAACGGCCAGCCTACCCGCAAGCTTGCGCGCGAGCCTACGCTCGAGCTTGCGCCTGACGCGCGTGAGCATGTTCATGGCGGAAACACTGACGCGTCATGCGATCGATGGCATCAGCAACTGTGCCTTCGAGTCCGCGCGGGAGCTCGCCTGGCTGGGGGAGAACCTAGCGGCGCTCAGTGGGGTCCGGCCGCATGTGCAAGGCCGACTGCCCGCAGGGCCCTGCGTGATCGTGGCCAACCACGTGAGCTACCTCGATCCGCTCGTGCTCGCCAGTCTTGTCCCATGCTTGCCAATCGCCAAGGCAGAGCTGCGCGATTGGCCCGTGCTCGGCGAGACTGCACGACGTTCCAACGTGTTGTTCGTGCGACGCGATTGCGCCTTGAGTGGTGCCCGGGTGCTGCGCGAGGCCCGTCGCGCCCTAGATCGCGGCGTGTCGGTCTTGGTCTTTCCGGAGGGCACCACCACCACTGGACATAAGGTTCTGCCTTTCAAAAGAGGTGCACTCGGTTTAGCGCAGCTTGCAGGCGTACCTATCGCGCCAGTCGCTCTGCGTTATGCCCAGCCAGAAGCCGCGTGGATTGGCGAGGAGGTCTTTCTTCCACATTTTGCCCGCACCTTGGCGCGGCCGTTCACGCCGGTGACCGTAAGCTTTCTGCCCGCGATCGAGTGCCACGACCGCAGTGCCGCTGAGCTTGCCGAAGAAGCGCGGAGCATGATCGCCAGCGCGCTCCACGGCTCCCTGCACGCGCAGCGTTCGCGGCTGGCCGCACGCCCTCAGCTTGCTTTTGCCTGAGGTCCTTGCGCTCGAAGCGTTGATCGAAGAGCTTGCCCCCTGGGTAAGAGCTCGCGTGGTCGCCCGCGTAGCGCTCCCGGACGCGACGTTACCTATTTGGTCGCTCAGCCTTGGCAGCTTGGATCCACAGGCGCCGAGCCTGGCCTTTGTGGGAGGCGTGCATGGACTCGAGCGCATCGGCACCCAGGTCGTGCTCGCCTATTTGCAAACCTTACGCGTGCGGCTGGGCTGGGATCAGGTCCTTCACGACTTACTCGCGCGCGTACG
>JBBSJC010000277.1:0-10090 GCA_038257655.1 Polyangiales bacterium
GACGAGCACCCTTTTGCTTGACTGGGGGGGCCGCTTCACAGAAAGCGCTTCAAACCGCCTCGCGCCACCGCGAAGCCCCCCCCGCCCCGGTTCTCCCCGGCCAATTTTCCTCGTAGCCGCCCAGCCAGGGCCGAATGGCGGACAAATTGACCTTGTTCCTGAGAAGAGCCGGCGCACCGCTCGACAACAACGTGTGCGAAAGAGCCTTGAAAATGGCTATTCGGCATCGCCGCAACTCGTTCTTCTATCGCAGCGAGCGAGGCGCCGAGATCGGCGACATGTTCATGTCGCTCATCTACACCGCAGAGCTGCGCGGCGAGAACCCCTTCGAGTATCTCACCGCGGTGCTGCGCAACGAGAAGGCCGTCGCCGAAAACCCCGCGGACTGGATGCCCTGGACCTACCGCGCCACGCTCGCGCGTCTGGCCGAGCAGCATCCTCGTGCTCCCGCCTCGGCTCAACCGCGCGTCCAGGCGACCGCAGCCGCGTAGCTCACGCGCGCTCGCGCAGTGCAGGCCGTTGGCAGGGCAGCAGGGCGACCGTCGAGGGCGCTCGGCGTCCTCGCCTACCCGAACACAACCCCCGCCGTCGCAGCATGGTGCATCAAGCACTCGTGCTCACGCACGCGTGCCGCAAGGATACGAAAGTACGAACGCTGCGAGGCTACCGCGGAATGCAGCGCGTTCCGTTGCGCGGCCTCGGACAATCGTCGATCGGAGGGCGCACGGGGACGCGTGCGGTCACGGAGATTTGGTCACTGGCGCTGAGTCCGGTCTCGTCGGTGACGGTCAGCTCGAGCGTCGAAGCGCCGGCGGTGGCCGCGGTGAACGACACAGCCGCGCTCTGGGCGTTGTGCAACTCGAGCGTGGTCCCCGCCACGAGTCGCCAAGCAAAACGAAGAGCTCCGCCATCTGGATCCACAGCCACGCCCGTCAGCGTGATGGTGGCGCCGATGCTCACGAATCGGTCGGGCCCGGCTTCGACGCTCGGCGGACGGCGCGCCGCCTCGACCTGCACCAAGAGTGCAGACTCCGAGCTGGTCGCGAGGTTCTGACCATCTCCTCGATAGCTAGCCGTGAATGCGTGCTGCCCTGACGCGAGCGCAGCCGTGGTGAGCGATGCGCGCCCATCAGTGAGCGCGGCGGTGCCGATCGTCGCGCCATCATCGAAGAAGACGACACTTCCCCTGGGATCGGAACCCGACACCACAACAGTAAGGGTGACGGACAGACCTGACGGAACCTGCGTGGATGAGACGCTGAGTGTCAGGGCCGAGCGAATCGGCGCAGGCCCTGGTTCGGCGCCGTACACCGAGGCACAGGTCGTGTCGTACTCGTCGTTCGGAAACGGGTATTGCACGCATGGACGATAGGGATAAGTCGCCGGCAGGAGCTCCGGGAAGCCGAGCTCGCCTGGTGCCTCGACTCCGGGCGACAGTGGACCGATGAACAGGCTGCGAAACAGTGCGTCGCGCGCATCGCTTTGCCAAGGCACGAAGCCAGCTGCCGACGCATAGCCCTGCGGCCACGGATAGCCTTCGAGCGCCACGCGCGCGTAAGGTGCACCGCTCGAGTTGGGCCGCGGCGGTGCAACCGTCATCCACTGGTGGTTTCCGTCGATGCTTGAGACAGCGTCACTCAGGATGTTGCTCGTGCCCGCGAATAGCGCGCCACCGCTGATTGTAGCCGGCACGCCGGCCTCGGTCGCCAACACGGTAAGGCCCGCGTTGTCGAGGAGAGCGAGCTTGGCTAACACCACCGCGTCATAGACCACCGCATACTCTTGTGGATCGTAAGATGTGCCTCCGGGACGCAGCTTCATCTCGGCTTTCACCCGCTGATCCACGTCGTCGATCATCAGCAGCCCCTTGGCCCCGGAGGTCTCGGGTTTGGTAAAGTAGTGGCGCAGCCGCTCGTCGGTCATCTCGTCCTCGAGCACGGCCATAAGGTCCTGTACCTCATCGGACAGGAGGTCGGTGAACGCGTCGATCGCAGCGTTGGTCAGGTGCTCGGTCGCCTTCGTCTTCAGGCGCTCGATCTCGGCACGGACCTGTGCCGGTGAGGGCAAGCCCACCGCCTGACTGGGTGCCAAGAGCGCCGTATCTTCGAGCACTTTCGCGATGTTTTCGAGCGCGCGCCAGGTCGCTTCCAGACTGCCGCGAAAGCCGCACGCGCCGGTGCCGACAGGCGCAG
This sequence comes from Polyangiales bacterium, assembly GCA_038257655.1. Classification (GTDB taxonomy): domain Bacteria; phylum Myxococcota_A; class Polyangia; order Polyangiales; family DASUME01; genus DASUME01. The sequence continues at coordinate 2,193 of JBBSJC010000277.1, forward strand.
GTAGGCCCACCAAGGTAAGGTGATAGCAGTCCCACCACTCGACCATCGGTGTGATCGACCCCTGCGGTAGCTCGCGCGACGCGGGATTCATGGTGTTAATCATCGAGCTCGTGGCAGCCTTGACGTAGGCTGCCATCGCCACGTCCAAATCCCTCCGCCAATTGTCGAGCAGAGCTTTGATCGGCGAAGTGTCGTTGCTGACGACCTGGCCAAGGTCGATCAGCCGCTGCGCCAGATCGATGCTGCTGTTCTTGGCAATGAGCGCCTGATCTCGCAGCCGATGGGCTGCTTGCAGCAGCTGTTCGAACATTCCATTCGTGCCATTGAGCTCGCCGTCGATCTGCCGAATCAGGTCCGCTGCCGCGTTGCCGACCGACTCCGAGATCGGACACTGGAGACGAGCGACCTGATCGCAGACGCGGCGGCAGAGCGGATCTTCGAGCGCGCAGCCGAACGGCCATGCCGGGATGATACAGCAGGCGACGTTGTGACAGACCGCTTCCGTGACCGTCCAGCAGAGCCGACCCTCTGCGTCGAGCCGCTCGGCCAGCTTGCTCGCAATCCGAGTATGGAGATCTGCAATCCGGCGCAGCTCTCCATGGACTGCCTCATAGCGAACTGTGTCGAAGTAATCGAGCGTGGCGTTCAGGCGATTGAACTGTTCCTGACTCAGATCTACGCGCTTCTGTACCCGTGGGATGATCTCTCCATTTACGAAGTCGATAAGCTCGCCAGCGATCTCGGGACTGACGTCGTAGCCGTAATAGGAGGCGATCGCTTGCAGCACAGCGTTGTCGATCTCGCGCCAGATCGGCTGCTCCGCCGCCGAGCGAAGCGCCTCGCGGTAGCTCCGATAGCCCGCGAGGTGCTTCGAGTATTGGCCCGCGCCGTACTGGACCGCAGGCTCGGTCTCGTAGATGAGCGTATCCCGCACAAATGCCGCGAGGGCATCGCTCGGCTGCACCAGCTGCCACGCGGCACCAAGACTCTGCCCCTGCCCATTCACAAGGGGCGGATTGAAGCGTGAGATGAAGCTCTCGAGCGCCATGTGCCGCTGCTCCACCAGCGTCTCGTCCGCAAGGACGAACGCGTCGCCTGCGTACTGGTTCACGTAGGTGTGCGCGAATACGTCGGCTGCCGCGTGGGCCAAGTACCCGTGGGAGAACGCTGTCCCGAGTGGGTTACCGCGCGACTTGACGAGCAAGAAGCGCAGCCAGTCGTTGGTTTTCCAGCCCTGCGAGCTTCCAGGATGGACGAGCGTCTGCCCGACCACGAGGTCCGGAATGGCGTCTGGACCGATGTTACCGAGCAGGTATTCGCTGCGATGTTCCAGCACAGCGCTCGCCACCTCCGCGGGCACGGGTAAGGTCACGGCTCTGCCTCCCAGCAAGATCGTAATCCTGCCGTCGTCTTCGAGGTCGTTGATGACCTGCTGGCCGATCCAAAGGTGCGTGTCGATCTTGAATGCGTGCGCTTGCCGAGGAACAAGTAGACAGCAGGCGAGCAAGAGCGCGCGTAAGACTTGGTATTGTGGAGTCATCTTTGGTCTCATCTTTGGTGTCATGGCTGGTGGTGAAGCTGGCGCAGCGCGAGCGCGTGTGTACAGCTGCGGACTCCTTCTACGGGAGCTGGCAGCGCGGGCAGGGCCTGGGTTCGCGAGGCGGCTTGCGGATGGTGGTCACCATGACTTGATCGACCGCGGATAGGCCTCCGGCATCGGTCACTTGCAGCTCAAACACCAACTGGCTGCCCACCGTCGCGGGCGACACGAAGGAAGCGTGGGCCGTATTGGCGTTCTGCAGCGCCACTGTCGGGCCGCTCAGCTGACGCCAGGCGTAGCTGAGTGGATTTTCGTCCGGATCGCTGCCGCTGCCCCTCACGACCGCCGTGATGTTCGTATACACGGAGTAGTCGTGACCGGCGTTCGCGACGGGTGGGCTGTTGGTTCCGGGACTGGCCTCGACCGTAATCGCGCGCGATGTGATCGGACTGCGCAGCTCACGGCCCAGCGAGTCGCGGTCGAGGTAGGCGTTCAGCGTCTTGAGGCCGGGAGAGCTCCAGGTGTGCGCGAGCGTGGTGCCCGCGGGAACGCCTTCGATCGTCTGCAACCCCTCGCTTCCCCAATCGACCGCGTAGTGGACCTTCTTGGCCAGATGGCTGACACAGGGACGCGTGCGCAGGGTGTAGCTCGCCTGCTGATAGTTCCGGGCCGGCACCGTGGCGCTCGCGATGACGAGCGGGCTGAGCGCCGTCGAGCCGCTGTCGACGAAGTCGCGCCAGAGGAGATGCCTGCGGTAGGTGTACTTGGTCTCGCGCCGCCCGGGGGTCTCGGGCAAGAGCTCCCAGGGAGCGCTCGCACCGAAGTCGAGGGGCGAGAGCCACTCCTTGCCGAGGACCTTGGCGCTCGCGAACGCGTAGAGGTCAGCGTTCACGTCGAGGATGGCGGCGCTCACCGTCTCGTTGAGGCCGTCACCATCGGCGTCGCCGCAGGTATTGCCGTAGTAGCCCCACAAGGACGCAGGGACGCCGAGGCGACCGGTGACTGCTGCCTTGGCGAAGCGCAGCGCACTCGTGTAGAGGCCGGCAGACACGTCGGCGGTGATGTTCAGCCACGGCTCGAGCTTGGCGACGGCGCTCACGCCAGCGATGAGCTGGACGTCCTGTGGCGCCATGGCCAGTGTGTTTTCGGCCGGCCGCTCCGCGACGCAGCCGGACTCCCTGCACACGTACGAGAAGCTGTACCTGCCCGTAACCGGTGTGCGCAGGCCGACGCTGGCGCTCATCGCGGCGCTCAGGTTGAGGCCGACGCGCGTATCGAGACCGGCGCTTATGACGATGAGGAAGGGGCCGGCCCAGAAGGAGAAGCCCTGCTCGACGTTGAGCAGGGTCGCCTCCGCGATGGTGCGCTCCGGAACGGAGAACACGGTGCCGCTGTAGGTGAGGTCGGACCCGTTCAGGTCCAGCTCGCCCGCGATCACGACGCGATCGAACTCGATGCCATACGTGATGCCGCAGCGCTTCTTCTGGATGTAGTGGAGCGTGGCCGACACCTGGCCGGACGAAGACCAGGTCGAGGAGAGCGTCCCATTGAAGCCCGCGACGTTCAGGGGGAGCGAGCTGCTGGACGGAGTCAGCGAGTAGCTGACGCCCTGACTCTTTGCGATGTGCTTCTTCTTGCACGGATTCCAGCCCTGCGGCCGTACACGGCCCGCGGTGCCAGGTTCCGGCGGCTCGACTGCGTCGGGTGAGTAGGCGGCCGCCGCGGCCACCTCGTCGATGAGCAGCGTGTTGATCTGGACTTCTGCGGACGGGACGCCGACCCGCCCATACTCCGCCACGAGGTCGACCTTGACTGCCTCGGGCAGCGGAACGTGGTCGACGCCGGCCAGCGTGGTGAGCACGAACGTGCGGTGTGGACCTGTCGTAGGGGGCAGGTCGCCGGGATCGACCGCAGCCGTGTCGCCCGGGACGCCAAACGCGCGCAGAATCGAGCTTCCCGAGGGAACGTTCGATTCCAGAATCTGATACCCATCGCCCGTCTCCAGCACGCGCCCGGTGGGGCGAAACCTGGGATTGCCGTGCGCGCCCGAGCCGGTGCGGACGCTGTCGGCGGCTTCTTCGAACTGTGCGCTTGCACTGCTGGTCAGAAGCCCAGCCAGGAGCGCCGCGACGACGTGCGCTCTGGCTGCCCGGCGAATTCTTCCCGTTTCCTTCCCCCAGGCAAACCGGGGGAGCGTCATCGATCGACTGAGCATGTTCTTCCTCTCACCGCACGCCTAGCTGTGCACCGGGCCGCGCTTCTGCGTTTCCCAAGCGCTTACCGGCCCCACGCGAAAACCTTGGTGGCGATTTCGGCGGGCGTGTTCGCCATGCTCGTTTTTCAGTGGCTAGCCCCTCCGGGCAGGCCCACCTATAGTCGAGCGCTCCCGAGGTTACCCATGTCCGGAGACTGGCCAGAAGAACAGAGGCCCTGGTCTGACGCTGCGCTTGACGGCCTGCTTCAGGCAGCTGCTCGGCGCAGCCCCAGGGCTCGGGCTCGTCGACGTCCTGCGCTGGTCGCGGGCGCGCTCGTTGCGGTGGCGGCGTGCCTCGCATTGGTCTCGCTGCGCTTGAGGGGAGAGCCTCTGCACTACGAAGTGGGCCTGGTGCTCGGCGGCGCATCCGAGGCACGAGGCGTCGCCACCACCCGTCCGGTCCGCGTCATGGCCGAGAGCACGCTCTCGCTGCGCCTGCGTCCGAGCAGCGCCCGTCCGGCACCGCCCTGCAGCGTGTTCACGCGCTGCGCCAGCACGACACGACGCGTGCAGGCTCGCGTCGTGTCGGCGCCCGGCGGCGGCCTCGAGGTGTCGGGGCAAGGACGGGAGTGGTTCGGAAGCGCCCCCGCAGCTTGCGAGGTGTGGCTCGGCCTCGGTGACATCGGCGAGGGCTCTTTGCCGCCCGAAGTGCCTACGCGAGATGCAGGCGCGCAGTGGCTCGCCGTGGAGGTCGAGTATCTCGGTCCCCTGGAGCCGCGATGAGCGAAGGGCCGCGAACGCGCCTGGCACCAGGACGAATCGCCATCATCGCGGCGCTCTCGCGCGCGCTGGGGCCGCGCCAGCAGGTGGAGCCGAGCGAAGCCGTGCTGCTCGTCGAGCAGGCGTCTAGCGGCGACGCAGACGCCCAGGCTGCGCTGCGCGAGCGCATCGAGCCAGTGATCCGCGCCCGCGCCCGCGCCTTCGTCGCGCGGCGTGTGGCGCGGCGCATCGGCATCCATGATGCGGAAGACCTGCTTCAGCAGGTCTGGCTTGCGCTGTGGGCCGACGGAGCGCGCCTGCTCCGCGCCTACGATCCCAAGCGCGGCATGGGGCTCGAAGGGTACGTGGGCATGATCACCCAGCGGGAGCTATGGCACGCGGCAGAGCAGCTCCAGACGCAGAAGCGCAGCTCCGAGGCGGCCCTGAGCAAGTCGAGCGCGAGCTCTTCCGTCGACAGTCCCTCGCCAGAGTGCATCGTGGCAACGCGTCAGGTGCTCGCAGGCGTGGACGCCTTCGTGCGCTCCCAGCTTTCTGCCCGGGCCCAGCACGCGTACGTCCTGCTCTACGCCGATGGGAAGAGCGTGGCAGAGGTGGCAAGGACACTCGGAACCGACGAGCAGACGGTCTACAACTTCCAGCACGAGGTTCGCAAGCATGCCCGCTCGTTCATGGCGCGCTACGAAGACGGCGACCCTTCTCCTCCTTAGCGCCGCGGCTCTGCTCTCGTGCCCGACGGAGGACCGGGAGCAGGCCTCTATCACGCGCGCGCAGGCAAGCTGCGACGTCGAGCTGCTCGGCTATGCTGCAATCGACGCGGGCGGCCGGTACTGGTTCGCCGAGCAAACGAGCATGCGCGCGGTCGTGAGGGCCTGCGCAGGTTGCGAGCTGCGCCGCGCCGGTCGCGTGCTGCGCACCGCCTCGGAGGCGGGCACGACGCGTTTCGAGCTGCCCGTCGCAGAGCTGGGGCTCGGTTCCCACGAGCTCGTGATGGTTCGTGGCGCCGAAGCCTGCTCCGTGCTGCCCGTCGTCGTGGCATCGACCGCGCTCGAGCCGCTGGCACGGGCGCTCGCCGACGATGCCTCTGCCCGAACGGCCCAGGGGGGTAACGCGGAGGAGGCTCGGCGCGCCTGGGAGAGCGCGGCCGAGCTGCCTTCCGCCCGCTCCTTTCCATCGTTGCGTGGCAAGCGCCTGCGCAACGCGGCCTACTTCGCTCACCGGCAGCGGGACGTTGCGCGCATGGGAGCGCTGCTTGCCCAGGCTTCTTCCAGGGCGGGGCCGCGCGACGTGGAAGGTAAGGTTGCACTGACTTACTATGAAGGCCTGCACGCGCTCGAGCGCTTCGCCTTCGTCGCGGCGCACGGTAGCCTGACGGCTGCAGCGGAGCGTGCCAGAGAGCTCGGACTCGCCTCGGTCGCGAGCTCGGCCCTGGAGGCGCACGGGCTCCTGCTCGAGCGACTCGGTCGTTTCGACGGAGCTCTCGCGCAGCTTGCGCGAGCGAGAGCCGTCCTCGGAGCGCGAGCACAGGAGAGCGAAGCGCGGGCACGTCACGCCATCAACGTCAGCTGGGTGCGCCTTCGCATGTTCGAGGCCACGCCCACGCGCGCCCACGCCGAGCTCGCTGAGCGCTGCCTGCTCGAGGCTTTCGCGCTCGCGAGCGCGGCCCTCGATCGCGCGGAGGTTGGGACGAATCTCGCCTGGCTCGGCGTGCGAAGGGCGAACGCGCCGGAGGCCCGGCGCTGGCTGCGGGAGGCCGAGGCACTCGACCCACGCCGCGAGACCTACGGCGCACCTTACTGGGACTGGCTGAACGGCGAGGTGCAGGCACTGGAAGGAGAGCGGGAGCTGGCGAGGCACAGCTTCTCACGCGCGCTCGTGCTCGCGCGGACCGGCCGTGCGCCCCAGGACCTGAGCTGGCTCTCCGCAGCCAGCTTGGCGCAGCTCTCGGCGCAGGAAGGGCGCATGCCCGAGGCGCTGAAGGGATTTCGCGAGGCAAGTGCGCTCCTGTTCTCCCACGAGCGCTTTCTCAGCCACGCTCTCGGTCGTGCGACGTTCCTCGGCGGCCAGCGCGCCACCTTCGACCGGGCGATCGCCTTCTTCCTGGAGCACGGCCACCACGACGATGTGCTGTCGCTCGTGGAGCGTGCCCTCGCGGCGCGCCGGCGAGCGGCTCGCCCTTGCAGCGCGTGCCAGGGGCTCGCGCTCTCCTCGGCCCATAGCTCCTTGCTCAAACGGCTGGGCGACACGCGGGAATCGCTGCGGCGGCTGGCCAGCGACGAAGGCCTTCTGCCGCCGCAGGCCGAGCGTGCGCGCGCGGCGACCCTGGCGAGCCTGCAAAAGACTGAGCGCGACCTCGCGCTCGAGCTGTCCGAGCTGTTCGATCGGGAGCGCGAAGCGCCTCGTGACGCTCCGCTTCCCGCGCGCTCCCTGCAGGCGGCTCTCCGGGCAGGCGAGCTGCTCGTGATCGAGCACGCCACCGCCGCCGGCCTGCCCTTGCGGCTGTTTGTGTCGAAGCAGGGCGTGGAGGCCTCGGTCGCTGGCTCTCACTCTATCGCAGAGGTGGTCGCGCGTACTGCCGCCCAGCATGTGTACTTCGTCGCTCCCCTGGACGGCACGGTCCCAGCGGCCGCGCAGCCCTGGGAGGAGGCGCTCGTGGAGCGGACGAGCGTGTCAAGGCTCGACCGCTTGGATGGCCTGCTCGAAGACCGCGCCCCGCACCAGGCACGCCCGGAGCGTGTGCTCGTCATTGCTGACAGCCGTCAAGATCTTCCCCACGCGCGTCGCGAAGGCAGGCGCGTGGCAGAGGCGCTCGCTGGAAGGCTGCTCGTGGCGGAGCGAGCGAGCCGCACGACCGTCCTCGCGGAGCTCTCCCGGGCCGCATACCTGCACGTCGCAGGTCACGCCGAGTCGCGCCCGCTCCATCCAGCGGGAGACGCTCTGCTGCTCGCCGACGATGCCGCACTCACCGCCCTGGAGATCGCCCGGCTTCCGAGCCCTCCCGACGTCGTCGTGCTCAGCACCTGCGGCGAGCGCGCGCTCGACCCGCGCACGGAGCCGACGAGCGCAGAGCTCGCGGAGGCTTTTCTCGCCGCAGGCACGCGCCTCGTGGTCGCTGCCCGACGGTCTGCTGGCGACGGCGAGGCGGAGCGCTTCATGGATCTGTACACGGAGCACCTGTCCCGAAGCGCTCCCGAGCAGGCACTGCGTACAGCGAGTGCCACGCTGCGCGCTCGCGGGGACCCGGCGTGGGATCTTTTCTATCTGACCGGCGTACCTTGAGCCCGACCGCCGTCGCCGTGTATGGTCAGTCGAGACGGCACCTGACGAACCCAGAGGTATCATGCGCTCGAAACTCACACTGCTCGCGTGCCTGGCCGCCGCCTGCGC
>JBBSJC010000278.1:0-10084 GCA_038257655.1 Polyangiales bacterium
ACCTTCGCTCCACTGCTTACCGTGAGACCCTTTGCGATCTGAAAGATCCAGACGTCCGAGGCGCCGCCTTCGAGCGTGACGTCGGTCGCGATTTCTACGCCGGTGCCCCACTTGTAAACGCCAGGGGCAAAGGTCAGGCCACCGATCTTACCTGCGCCGAGCTCTGTCTTGTCCGGTGCGCGGCTCGCCGCATCCGTGAGTGCGGTCTGCATATCGCTGACCGCAGTGGTCAGATTGGCGGGCGTGGGCGCCTTGTAGTCCGCTGCGTAGACCTTACCGGTCACCTGGATAGAAGTCGCATAGACGTTCGTGGAGTGCAGCTTCAACGAGAAGCCGGTGATCGCCGTGGACGTGATCGGGCTGACAGCAATGTCGCCGGTGATAGGTGAAGTAGCGACCGACGAGATACCTGTCTTTGACAGGATGACGTAGTTCGCCGAAGTTCCAAGCCTGACGGGCTTGCCGGCAGCAAGCATCTCGCCTGTCGTAAAGCTCCAAGTGACCGCTTCCGCGAGGGCAATGCCCGATGCGCTCTTCGCCCCTGTGCTGATCGAGGCTGTTACGGGAACGTTGTTCGCGAAGTATGCGGCGGGCCAGAACTCGACTTCATCGTTCGAGTAAATCACGGTGCCCTGCACCGGTACTGCCATGGCGCCCGAGGTCACCGTGAAGGTGCTCGCGGTCAGCGTCTTGGGATCCATAGCCTCACTGAAGGTGGCACTGATGCTGCTGTTGACGGGCACTGCCGTCGCTGCATTGGCAGGAAGAGTCGACAGCACGGTCGGTATCGTCGTGCTTCCCCCCGTTACGCCATCGCCGCCATCGCCGCCGCCCGCGCTGGAGTTGTCACCCTCAGTCCCGCCGCCATCAGCGTCTGCGCCGCCGTTTGCGGAGTTGTCGCCCTGGCTGGAGTTGCCGCCATTCGCAGCGTCTCCACCGTCAGAGTCGCCATCCGAGATGCTGTCGCCACACCCAACGGTAAGCGCGAGCAGCAATAAGGCGGCTCGCGTCTTGGATAAGCTTGATTTCAATTTCATAAACTTCGTAACCCCTTGCAAATAACTTAGTGGTGGTCTCGCGCAGCCGGTGTGCGCAATGAGCCGCACCTCCTGCCGTCATGGGGACAACCTAAGGTTTAGGGTGTCGACGACCAGGAACTAGCTCCGCTGCAATGCACAAGCCGAGCCAGACCCCATAGTACCCTCGAAAGCCCGAGTTAATGGCAGCCTTGTTACCAATAACGCGCGTCCCAATAGTAGACGGCAATTTGAACAGGGGGCGGAATCGTGCGAACTGCGCGAACGCCCCATTTGCTGCCAGGCATTAACGTCCCGTTTGGACGGTGGATCGATTGCGCCTGTCGACTGTGCCTGAACTAAGCACCCACATCAGCGCTTGCGAGCGTACTACTCGCCTATCGTCGGCAGTTAGTTAGCGAGACAGATCGGTAGAAACTCTCGCCCGCGATAGCGCCGCGAAGACTGCAGCTTTTTCACATGTTCCACCATTTGCCGCTCGACCGACGACGGTAGCGTGAGGCGCGTACCGGTCCGCGCGAGCTCGTCCAGCCTGTTCGCGTACTTCGCGTCGAGCAGCATGCACTCTGTCTTGTCGGCGCGTTTCGCCCCGACCGGCCATTCGACGCTTACCTTATGGATGCCGTGCATGCGCTCCCGCTGAGCGGTAGCTACCGACCATTCCATCACATCCGTCTTAGCTTGGGTCGCCGCAGCCGATTCCACCGATCTCTCGTTCTTGGTTGCATCAAGTAGCCGGGCGCCTTTGCGTTTGGGCGCGAGGTTCTTTGATTTTCTAGGGGCCGGCTTGTGCACCTGCGCGCTTGCGCTGGGCTCCTCCGCGGGCGCTCCGTAAACCTGATAAACGGCGATGGCTGATACGGCCGCAATGCACACTGCGATGCACAGCCGTGGGGCCGCCGCGTAGAAGAGCACGAGCGGTAGAAATACCTTGGCCAAAAAACCGCGCTCATCGGGTGACCTATCCCGTACGTGGATTTCACCTCTCCTGGCCGCCGCCGCAGGAGAAATCGGTACAGCCTTTTTGCCTGCAACTGTACTTGCTGGCTCAGCGGGCTTCTGCTCGCCCCCGGGCTTTTTCTGGGCCTCCTTCGGCATCGGCTGGCCCGGCTTTTTGACCTCGACCTTACTCGCGCGATTGGCCCCGGGGCCGTAGTCGAGCTCGAGTGCAGCCCCGTGCTCACCTTCACCGCCAAAGCCATCATCGAGCATTTGCACGTTGCCGCTGACCGCACTCTCCGCGCTGGCGCTCGCGGCTGCCTTGGTAGCAGCTGGCTTCGCAGCAGCTGGCTTCGCAGCAACGGGCATGGGCGCGGGTTTTACTGCGCTCACGGGCCGGGGGGCCGAGACGCGAGGGCTTGCGGGCAGACCAATGGTAAGGTCACCGATCACGTAGGGCACCGGCGCTTCGGGCTCGGAGCTTGGCGCGGTTTGAGCGTCCTGCTCCTGTAGCTCTGGTACGTGCTCGTGCAGCTCTGCGTGCGCCCCGGCCGCGTTCAGCTCCGAGCACAGCCGCTCCGCCTCTTCAGCCGTTTCGTTCTCGCGAACCACGCATGGGAAGCTTTTGGCGAGCACGGCGGCATCGCTCGGGCTCAAACCGAGAATGTGCTGCAGTGCCTTGGCAGCGGGCTGAACAGCATTGAGCCGAAATGCAGTAATGACGATGTCGCAGCGATCCAAGGACGGCCCTCCGCCCCGATTATCCCTCGCCTTGCCCTGTTCTTAGTAGGTGGGTATCGAGCGACTTTTGCCGACCTGCGCCGACTTTGCCGACCTGCGCTTTACGCAAGCTCCGGCGTCGCTGCCGGCGCGGGATCGCTCGCTTTTGCGCGCGCCTTGGCGTGGTCCTTGGCGATCAGCACGTACACGCTCGGCACGACGAACAACGTAAACAGCGTGCCGATGGTCATGCCGCCCACGAGCACAATGCCGATCGAGTTGCGTGCCGCCGCCCCAGCGCCCGACACGAGCGTAAGCGGAAAGTGCCCGACCACCGTCGCTATCGTGGTCATCAAAATCGGACGCAGGCGCGTACGTGCGGCCTCACGCACTGCGTCGATCTTGGACGTGCCTCGCTCTTGTTCGGCATTGGCAAATTCGACGATCAGAATGCCGTTCTTGGCTACGAGGCCCACCAGGGTCACCAAACCCACCTGCGAGTAGATGTTCATCGTGGTGGTCCAGCCCTGGGTGAGCGGAAAGCTCATGCCGGGTGCATTCGGGAACTTGAGAAACGTGAAGATGAGCGCACCGAACATCGCCAGCGGCACCGAGCCCGCAAGAATTACGAAGGGGTCGCGGAACGAGTTGAACTGCGCCGCAAGCACGAGGAAAATCAGCAACAAGGCAAGGCTCATCGCGGGCAAGAACTTGCCGCCTTCTTCACGCAGCTGACGCGACTCGCCGGTGTAATCGACGCGCGCCCCCGGCGGGAGAATGCGTGCCGCGGCGTCCTCGAGCACCTTGAGCCCCGCTTCCAGCGACTGCGGCGCAACTCCTGAAATCTTGATCGCGTTGAGCTGCTGAAAGCGATTGAGCGAGCGAGGTTCGACCGTGTTGCGCAGTGTCGCCACCGCGCCGAGCGGCATCACCTTACCGTCTGGCCCCGCGATGTGAATTTCCTTGAGCTGCTCTGGGTTGAGCCGTGCCGCACGCTCGACCTGGGCGATAACCTTATAGCTACGACCCTCGATATTGAAGCGATTGACGAAGTTACCACCCACCATGGCCGCCATATCGTTGCCGACGCTGGCTAAGCTTAGTCCCATCGACGCCAGCTTATTGCGATCGAGCACGATTTCGGTCGCCGCCTGGTCGATCTTCACGTCGGTAATCGGCGGGAATGCAAATTGGCCACTCTTGATCGCGGCCTCGACTATTTGCTCGGCATAGCCCAGCAGCTCCTCGTGGCCCGCCGTCGACGCGATCACGAACTCAACCGGGAAGAAGCCGGCACTCGGCAAAGCAGAGGGTAGAAACGCGGGCGCACTCACCCCCGTCACCGTGCTCAGCTTAGCGGCCAGCTCTTGCTGGATCGGCCCTATCGGGCGCGTCCGTTCTCCCCAAGGTTTGACGATCATGCCGCCAAATCCATTGGATGGGAACGTGATCTGGAAACTGTGATCAAACTCGGGCGTACTCTTGAATCGTCGGAAGATTTCGCCGGTGTGAGGAGTGAGCTGCTCGAGCGTGGCATTGGCCGGCACATCGATCGCGCCGAACACCACGCCCTGATCTTCAGTTGGCGCAAGCTCGCCTGGCGAAAACATATACATCGGCACGACCAGCAACGAGAGCACGATCCAGACCGTGTACACCGCCCAGCGCGCATTCAACGTGGCGCCGAGCGCCCGCGCATACCCTCGCTTGAGCTTCTCAAAGCCGCGGTCGATCGTGCTCGAAAGCCAGCCCTGATGGCCATGGTGCTTGAGCAGTTGCGAGGACATCATCGGCGAAAGCGTCAGGGCCACGACGCCCGAAATGAAGACCGCGCCTGCCAGCGTAAAAGCGAACTCGCGAAACAGGGCGCCCGTGAGCCCTCCCTGAAAGCCGATCGGCGCGTAGACCGCGACCAGGGTGATCGTCATGGCGACGATCGGACCCACGAGCTCGCGCGCGCCGACGAGCGCCGCTTCCATGCGGCTCTTGCCTTCACGCATGTGTCGCTCGACGTTTTCCACGACCACGATCGCGTCGTCGACCACCAGGCCGACCGCGAGCACGACCGCCAGCAGCGTCAGCAAGTTCACGGTAAAGCCGAGCACCTGCATCAAGAACACGGCACCGATCAGCGAAACCGGAATGGCCACGAGCGGCACGAGCACGCTGCGTAAGGAGCCCAAGAACAGAAAGATCACGACGATCACGATCATGACCGTCTCGATCAACGTCTTGACCACCTCGTCGACGGCGCTGCCGATGTACTTCGTCGAGTCAAACGCGATGCTCGCCTCCATGCCGCCGGGCAGACCGCGTTTGATCAGCTCCATTTCGTTGCGCACGCGTTCGATGACGTCGAGGGAGTTGGCGTTCGGCAGCACCCAGACGCCCATGAACACGGCCCTTTTGCCGGACATACGCACGTCTTGCTCGTAGGTGTCCGCCCCCATCACCACGTCGGCCACGTCCTGCAGACGGACGAGCGCGCCGTTCTCTTCGCGAATCACCAGGCGCTTAAACTCGTCAACACTCTCCAGGCTGGTATTGGCCGTCAGGTTGACCTGGACGAGCGCGCCCTTGGTCTCGCCCACCGCGGACAGGAAGTTGTTGGCTGCGAGCGCCGCGCGCACCTGGGACGGGCTCACGTTGAGTGAGGCCATGCGATCGGGCTTGAGCCACGCGCGAATCGCAAAGGTGCGGCCGCCGAGAATGTCCGCGCGCTGCACCCCTTCGATCGCCGACAGCTGCGGTTGCACGATGCGAATCAAGTAGTCCGTGACCTGATTGTCTTCGAGGATGTTCGAGCCAAAGCTCAGGTACATGGCCGCGACTTGGGCGTCGGATGGCTCGATGTTGATCGAAGGCACCTCCGCTTCCGGCGGTAAGTCCGCGCGCACCTGGTTGACGCGTGCACTGATGTCCGAGAGTGCATCAGCCGCATCGAAGTTCAGCTTGAGCCGCACATTGATCGTCGACAGCCCCTGCAGGCTCTGGGATTCGATGTAATCGATGCCATCGGCCGCGGCGATCGCCCGCTCGAGTGGGGTGGTGATGAACCCGCGCACCAAATCGGCGCTCGCGCCAACGTAAGGCGTGCGAACCGTGACCGTGGCGCTCTCGAGCTTAGGGTACTGCCGTACCGTCAGCGTGCGGGCAGCCTGCAATCCCGCGATCAGGATCACGACATTGACCACGATCGCGAGCACCGGGCGCCGTATAAAGATATCGGTGAACTTCATGGCTCAGCGATTTTCGGGGCGCGGATCGACTTTGGGGTCCGGCCTCAATTTGTTGTCAATGATGACATTGGCGCCGTTGCGCAGCTTGAACGCACCCGCCGTCACGATCTGTTGGCCTGGCTGAACGCCACTGAGCACAGCCACGAAATCACCGCGCTGCTCGCCAAGTTTCACGAACTGCTGCCGGACTTCGTGCACGGGCGAGGCACCTCCATGCTCGCTCGCTTCACCGGCTTGGCTACGTTCACCGGCTTGGCTCGCTTCGCCCGCTCCGCTCCGCGCCTCGGTAGCTTGCTTACGCGGCTGCACGAGGAACACGGAATCTCCGTAGGGGGCATGCACCACCGCAGTCAGTGGCACCGCCACGACGTTGTCGGTCTTCGGTAACATGACCGCCACATTCGCAAACATGCCGGGTCGCATCGTCTGCTTTTCGTTCGGTACGCTGGCGCGCACCCGGATGCTACGCGTCGCAGCGTCGAGGGATGGATCGGTGGCAACGATGCTACCTTCGGCGGTGACCTGACCTCCTTCGGGCCCGAGCGTCACCTGCACGGGTAGTCCCGGCTTCACGCTCTGCAGCGCCTGCTGCGGCAAGGTGAAGTCGACAAAGACCGAGTCCAACGCGTCGAGCGTCGTGAGCGTCGTGCCGGGGCTTAGGTACTGACCGAGGTTGACCTGACGAATACCAAGTCGACCGGCAAAAGGCGCCCGCACAACCTTACGCTCAATCTGCGCGCGCAGCGTCTCGACCTCGCCGGTGGCCGCCTGAAGTTGGGATTGATCCGCCTCTTGCTGGGCCTGGGTCATCACCTTGCGCTCATACAATTGCGCGGTGCGCGCGGCCGTCTGTTCCGCAAGTTGCTTTCGGACGAGCGCCGTCGCGAGCTGCGCGCGTTCCACGCTGGTGTCTAGCTCGACCAAAACCTGGCCTGCCTTGGCGGTCGCGCCGGAATCGAAGCGGATGCGTTTCACCACGCCCGCCGCCTCGTTACTAATCGCCACGGCCCGCGCGGCCGCAATCGTGCCGACCGCCGAGAGCGTCCCCTCCCAGCTGAGGTCCCGCGCCACGTCCGTGCTGACCGCCTCAGGTGGCGGACCGGCCTTTGCGTACGCGGCGCCGGCCTCGGTCAGCGTGGAAATCTGCGCGTACTTGACCGCAACCAAGCCGCCGACAAGAAGAACAATTACCAAAAAGGGTACGAGATAGCGCACCGGTAGCCACACTTTGTCAGGGGGAACATATCGTCTACAGACGCGGGCCTTCCGCGCGCCTGCTTGGTCGCCGCTCGATCCCGGTGGGTTACCGTAATCGCCCAGCTTCGGCGCATTTTGATACCGCGGCGAGCCAGAGCAAGTCCCACGCGTCCGAAGCTAAGCGCGGCTCACGTGCAAGCGAGCGCGTGGCGGCCCGCGCGACCTTACCCTTGGCGTCCAGGGCACCGGCAACCCTCCGCAATTGCAGCCTCCCTGGACACGGCCCGCAGCGAACACGCGGTACTTGCAAGCCGGCCGTGATACCGTCGTGCGGTGACGCTCGACAGTAAGAAGAGCTCGCCAGAGCGCGAGCAAACGGACGAGGGGCTGCGTACCGAACGGGAAAACGCCGATCGCGCGCTCACGGAACAACATAATGGAATCGAGGATGACGCCGATCTGATCGTGCTACGAGCCCGCGAAAACGCCGATGCTATCCTGGTGGCAGCGCGGGACAAAGCTGATGAGCGTCTTGGCTCAAGCGCGCCTCGCGCTTCGGTGATTGAAGAGCGCGTGCTTGAAGACGAAGTCGTGCGTGAGGAGCGCGCCATCGCGGATGAAAGCCTGCGTGACGAACGCGAAGCGAACGCGCGCGTCCTTGCAAGATTGCTGCCGCTCGAGCGCGCTAAAACGGACCGATACCTGCTTACCGAGCGCGCCAGGTCCGACGATGCCCTGTCGGTTCGCGACGATTTCCTGGGCATCGTCAGCCATGATTTGCGCAACCTGCTCAGTGGCATCGTCATGAGCTCGGCGCTGCTCGCGGAAAACGCCCCCGACAACGAGTATGGCCAAGAGACGCTCCGAGGTATCAAGCGCATTCAGCACTACGCGGCGCGTATGAACCGGCTGATCGGGGATCTGGTCGATGTCGCGAGCATCGACGCCGGCAAGCTAGACGTCGCCCTCGCCCAGGGCGATGCGGCCACGTTGGTCGTCGATGCCGTCGAGACCTTCGAGGCGGCCGCGGCCGCAAGGCGCCTGTCGCTGGAAGTGCAGCTGCCCGAGCGCCCTCTCCTCGCCGAGTTCGACCAGGGCCGCATGCTGCAGGTCCTGGCCAATCTGATCACAAACGCGATCAAGTTCACCGCGCCCGGCGGGGGCATCTGCGTCCGCGCCGAGCGCGCTGGGGACACGATCGAGCTTACGATTACCGATACCGGTGCTGGCATCCCAAGCACCATGCTGGAAGCGGTGTTTGAGCGCTTCTGGCAGGTCGGCAAGGGCGATCGAAGAGGAGTAGGCCTCGGTCTGTACATCTCCCGCTGCATCGTCGAAGCGCACGGCGGGCGGATTTGGGCAGAAAGCAAGCTAGGCGAAGGCACGACGGTGCGCTTCACGATTCCAAACACTGTTAGCTCTTAACGCGCGGGTTGGTCTCGTAGAAGAGAGCATGTTCCAAGCATTCCTGATCGGAGCAAACTTCCCCTGGGTCGATTGCGGTCACGACTTCGGACCACGCCCCGTGGGCTGGGGCACGGCGCTCCATCCGTGGGCGCAGGTCAGCGAGGACCTCAGGCAGCTGCGCACGCTCGGCGTCAGGGTCGTGCGCTGGTGGATATTGGCAGGTGGGGTTAACTACCCTGTGGGGGGATCGATCGAGGAAGTCGCCAACGTGGTCCGCCGTCGCGGCCTGACGGTCGGCTATCGATTCAAGCCGGGCGAAAGCCCGCCTGCGCTGGGCGAAGCCTTCGTGCGCGATTTCGAAGCGCTGTGCATGGCGTGCGAGTCGGCGGGCGTCCAGCTCATGCCGTCACTGTTGAGCTTCGAGTGGTTCATGCGTGCCAAAGGAAGAAGCCGTGGCCGGCGCGACCTCGTATTCGGCGACGGCATGTACGATCAGACGCTGGCGTTCGTCGCGCGCTTTCTCGATGCGACCCTTGAGCCTCTGCTGTCGGTAACCGCAAGACATCTCGACGCGATATTTGCCTGGGACGTGATCAATGAGCCTGACTGGGTGGTCACCGGAGGACCTTCTAATCTGGCGCGAAAGCTGGTGTCGGCAGCCGAGATGAACCTGCTTTTGGCTTCTGCAATCGAACGCATCGTGCAAAGCGGCGCGTGCGCGACGGTGGGTTTCAAACAGCTCGCGCCGGCGTGGCTTGCGCCTCAAACAGTAAGACTGATGCAAAATCAAGCAAGTCAGGGTCGCTATGTGCACCAGCTTCACCACTACCCGACGCTCGTAACCGATCGCAAGCTGCCGCCCGTGAGCGCCTCACCGATTCGTCCGTGCATCGTCGGTGAGTTTCCGAGCGCCCAGGGCAGCCGCTTCGGCGGTCTGCTCAGCGGCTCGCTGCACCCGACCAATTGGGTTTTTGGGGATCGCGAAGCCCGCGATAGCGAACGTGACCCCCACGCTTACCTGCGAGGGCGCCTATCGTTGATCCAACAACGCGGCTATGACGGTGCGTTCGTATGGGCCACGCCGCCTGCGTGGTTGCAGCGGCGTGACAGCTTGGCCCGCGGCAATCGCCCCTCATCCGACGTACGTGTGACCTGGGGAGATCGACAGCGAGAGCAGGTACGCGCGTTCGCCTCGGCGCAGGGCGAATGGCCGGGGCCGGACTCGCCGACGGGCGATAGCGGGCCGGAGCGCGAGCCGCGCGTTTGAGCGGGCTTGACTCAACTCATCCCTGCCCTTCTACACTGCGCAGGCCCCAGGAGCTTACTTTCCACCCGGCCAGAAATTCCCGACGGTTGCTACGCACCTTGTCCGCATGGTCACTGGTTGCCCAGGAGCTTGAACACCGCACTCGCAGCATTGCGCCACGAAGCGCCGGGGAGTGAAGGCGAAAGCTGAGTGAGGCGCTGCGTCGGCCGCGCCCGTGGTAAATGACAGCGATGCGCATTTTAGTGTTGGGTGTAGGTGGCGTGGGCGGCGTGCTCGGA
>JBBSJC010000279.1:0-10079 GCA_038257655.1 Polyangiales bacterium
GTCTCTGCGCCATCGTCGGTGACGAACACTTCGCCGTGTTGAAACGGCGACATCGTGCCGGGATCCACGTTGATGTACGGGTCGAGCTTGATGTGCGTGACCTTGAGGCCACGCGCTTCCATCAGCGCGCCCATCGATGCGGCGGCGAGGCCCTTACCAATCGAGCTCACGACGCCGCCCGTTACGAAAATATACTTGGTGCGCTTCATGATCACGCTCCCCTTCGAGCGGCGCCCGGCTCTACCTCGGAATACGCCAAGTGCAACAATGTTGGTTGCGCACGAAGCACAAAGCACGAGCCCAAAAATGAAGGTCCGCGCGAGTACGACTGCACGGGAGCCCACGGTAGAAAGCCTACGCAGGTCTGTCAACGCGCAGCGTGAGAATGCGTGCCGAATCGAGACTCATTGTAGTTGGTGCGGCGCGCGTGCTAGCTCCGCGAAGGCATGAGCTTACGCTGGCTACGAGCGAGGACAGCGCTGGCGCACGCCTTTTGCGTCTTCTTGCGCGTCTTTGCGTGCACAGCGCTGGCACTGGTGTGGCTCCCCTGCACCAGCGCGATGGCCGAGGCCGAGCTCGACTTGGTATGGCGATCTGCTCCGGGCTGTCCGGATGCCATCTGGGCGGCGCAACAGATTACGATTCAGCTCGGGCGGGAGCTGTCGGCCGCAGCGGAGACTCAGCTTCGCTCGCAGGTAGAAATTGTGCACGCTGGCGCGCGATTTCGACTGACGCTGCGCACCAGCCGCGGCGAGATCACAGGCGAGCGCACCCTCGAAGATGCACGCTGCGAGCACGTGGCCGAGGCCGCTACCTTGATGATTGCACTGGCGATCGACGAAAGCGCGCTGCGGGAATCACAGGCCCAGGCGGACAAATTGGCGCAAGCGCAAGCGAATGCCTCAACGCAGGCGGCGCCGCCCCCCAGACCCGATCAACAGGCAGGCCCAGCAACAACCACGCCTCGCCGCACCGGACCTCAGCACGCTGAGCCGTGGCCCCCAGCACGGGACCAGGCGCGAACCAGGAGCGGCTTGAGGGCACGCTTGTCTCTGCTCGGGGATCTCGGTTTTTTGCCGTCGCCGAGCTTTGGGCCGGAGCTCGCGCTTGGCGTCCATCGCCCTCGTTTCGCTGCGGAGATGAGCGGATTTTGGCTGCCAGAGCGCAGGTCTCGGGGAGCTCCGCGGGTCGCAGTCAGCTTGTGGGCGGTAGCCCTGCGCGGCTGCTTGCATCGCAGCTCCGAGCGCTGGCTTATCGGTGGCTGTCTCGGCGCAGAGCTCGGCCGGGTGTCCGCCCATGGCATGGGACTGCGCGAGAATCTCGCTAAACGTGCGTTATTCGCTGCCATGGACGCCCTGCTCCGCACACGTCTCCGCCTCGCCCCTCGCGTGTGGCTCGCTAGTGATCTCGGGTTATCGGCACCCTTTTTTCGTCAGCGTTTCGTAACCCAAAACACCGGCGACCAAAGTCAGACGACGCTCCACACTCCTCAGCTTCTGACGGCGCGCGCTAGCCTAGGCATTGAGTTTGCGTTTTAGCGATTTTGCCACGGAGTCGACCATGGCCGGCCACCTACCAGGCATGCGACAGGCCCCGAGCTTGGCCGAGGCCGCGCCCACGGCTGGCGGGGAGCCACCGATCTTGGCCCAGCCGCCCTTGACCTTCGCGGAAGCCTACGAAGCGCATTTCGACTTTGTCTGGCGTTCCGCGCGCAGGCTCGGCGTGTCCGATGCGAGCATCGATGATGTGGTGCAAGACGTGTTTGTCACCGTGTATCGACGGCTCTCCGAGTTCGAAGGGCGCTCGCTGCTGCGCACCTGGATGTTTGGCATCCTGCGCCACACGGTACGGGACCTGCGCCGCACCCAACGTCGTAAGCCGACCGAAGCGTTGTCGCAGGAACCTGAGGCGCCCGGGGGCGGACCGCATGAAGCGACCGTGCAACGCGAGGGCACACGCCTCTTGCACGAGGTGCTCGAGAGCCTCGATGATGACCAGCGCGAGATCTTCGTGCTCGCAGAGCTTGAGCAGATGAGCGCCCCTGAAATCGGGCTCGCCCTCGAGCTGAATGTCAACACGGTGTATTCGCGGCTACGTGCCGCGCGACAGAGCTTCGAGGCGGCCCTCAAACGATTGAGAAGCCGCGAGCAATGGCTGATGCGCAGTAGTGGAGGATGCGATGAGTGAGTTGAGCCCCGAGACACGCGCGTGGGTCGACGCTGCAGGGCGTGGCGATGCGCCGCGTGACGAAGACCGTGCCCGCATCCGGCAAAGACTCGCGTGCAAGCTTGGCGCCGCAGCGCTAGCGACCGCGACGGTGACAATCACAGCCCAGGCCAGCGCGTTGCCCGCAAGCGCCCTGACGGTAAGTAAGACCAGCCTCGGTTTGCTCGGCAAGCTTGCGATCGCAACAGCGCTAGCGGGCGCCGTCTCCACCACGGCACTCGTCAGCTTGCGCGCTACGCGCGACGAAGCTGCGATCACCGCTTCCGGCCAGCCGCAAAGCAGCGTGCACAGCGGCATGCACATGAAGCGCTCCTCGCGGCTCGAACGAGCGCAACCGGTCGCGACAGCGCCCCAGCCGATCGTCGAGCAGCTCTCACCAAGCGCGCCGGTCGCGCTTACAACCACGCCCGCCATCACTAAGCGTGCGAGATCGAAGGCAGCAACGAGCGCGCCCGAAGCCAGCATTGCCGAGGAGCTCGCGCTGCTACGTGAGGCTCACTTGGCCTTGCGCGCGGGACGTCCGGATGACGTGCTCGCGCACACGCGCGAACATTCCGCGCGCTTTCCACGCGGCGCCTTGCGCCAAGAACGCGCGGCCGTCGAAATGCTGGCCCTCTGTGCGCAAGGCAAAGCGAGCTCAGCGGTGCTCACAGCCTTTTTAGAAAGCGCCCCCGAATCGCCACTCAAAACGCGGGTTCGCGCGGCGTGCCAAGGGAAGTGAGTATGAACAGACGCTCCCGCTACGGCTGGGCCTGCGGCACACTCTTACTGAGCGCGTGTCTGCAAGACGTCACGGTGGGCTTCGACACGAAACGCCTGGTCGATGGGCGCAGCGACGCAGGAACGCCCGACGCTGCGCCAGCTGCGGACGCAGCCACTGAGCTCGACAGCGCTGTTGATCTCGACGGCTCGCACCCCGATACCGGGCCTTGCACGCCCGACCACTGTCCGCTCGATCCGGAGCAGAGCATCAAAACGGAAGCGCCGTGCCCAAACGAAGAGGCGCGCGCTTGTGAGCGCGACGAGAGCGGCACCTGCGCATGGCGCTGCCCCGACGCGCCGCCACCTGACCTGCGCTGCGGGGGGCTGCATCTGGTACCACCAGTAACCCCGCAGTGTGGCGCCGACACGTTTTGTCGGCTCGATCTCGGGAGCTGCGATCCGAGCCTGATGGGCCTGTGCACGATACGGCCCGGCGCGTGCGTGAACGATAGCGAGCCTGTCTGCGGCTGTGATGGCATCACGTACAACAACGCGTGCGAAGCATTTCGACTCGCGGTCAGCCTGCGCTCGCTGGGCGTCTGCCCTTGATGACAAGGTTGTTGTAACCGGCCCGACAATGCCGTGGGTGCGGGCGACAATGCACCGCGGGCGCAGTCACGGACTGCCGGCGCGTCACGAGATAGCTGATGCGCTACAGTGCCGGTCGGCCATGACTTACACCGTTTTCGCGCGCAAGTATCGTCCGCAGACGTTCGCCGACTTGGTCGGGCAAGAACACGTCACGCGCACGCTGTCCAACGCGATCACGAGCGGACGCGTCGCCCATGCGTTCTTGTTCACGGGCGTGCGCGGCGTCGGTAAGACCACCAGCGCGCGCATCCTTGCCAAAGCGCTCAACTGCGAAAAGGGTCCCACGCCGCAGCCGTGCAACGAGTGCGACGCCTGCACGCAAATAACGGTCGGTCTCGACCTCGACGTGCTCGAGATGGACGGCGCTTCGAACAACAGCGTCGACGACGTGCGAAGGCTTCAAGAGTCGATCCCCTTTCGACCCGCGCGCAATCGTTTCAAAATAGTGATTGTCGACGAGGTGCACATGCTCTCGACAGGCGCATTCAATGCCTTTTTGAAGACGCTCGAAGAGCCGCCGGCGCACGTCAAGTTCATCTTTGCGACGACCGAGTCCCACAAGGTTCCGGTCACGATTCGTTCGCGCTGTCAGCGCTACGACTTTCGCTTGATCCCGCAATCGGTAATCGGCGATCGCCTGCGCGACATTCTCGCGCGCGAGCAAATCACGGCCGACGAGCACGCGATCGCTATCGTCGCGCGCGAAGCAGCAGGTTCGATGCGCGATGCGCTGACGCTGCTCGACCAGGTGGTCGCGTTCTCGGGCAATGCCTTGTCGGGAGAAGAAGTCACGCGTCACCTCGGCATCGCCGATCGCGAGCACTTGCACGCGTTGTGCGAGGGCGTGCTGCAGGGCAACGGCAAACAAGCCCTCGAAGTGATCGACGAAGTCGCCGAGCAAGGCCTCGACCTTTTGCACTTCACGCGGCAATGGCTCGACCTGCTACGCGACATGGTGGTGCTGCGCGTCGCAGGCGATCAGCCGAAGTTGGTCGAGTTGCCCGCGGCCGAACGGACGCGCGTCGAAGCGCTGGCCAAAACCGTCGACTTGCTCGAGATCGAGCGCACCTTCTCAGGCGTCTCGTTATTGGTCGACGAAGTGGGTCGCTCGAGCGCACCGCGCACCACGCTCGAGATGGGCGCCGTACGTCTGGCGACACGCCCTCCTCTGCGAGATTTGGCGATCTTGGTTGCACGCCTCGAAGCACTCGAGCGCGGTGGCGCAGGAGGCGGAGGTCCGCGCCCCACGCCGCCAGCACAGCGCTCAGGCTCAGCACCTGCCGCCTCCACCACCGCGCGCACCGCGCACGACGCCGGCCCGACAGCGACGCGCTCGACGGGACATGAACTCGGCGTGCGCCCGTCGGGACCTGAATCCGCGCGCCCGGTGGCCATCCATGATGCGCGCGACGACGCACGTCACGACGCACGACCGACGGTGCCGGCCCGGCCGGCGCTGAGCACGGGCGCGCAAGCCTTTCAACGCTTTATCCCTAAGGATCTCGACGCGCAGCCTGGCTCCCAGGCCGCAAGCCCTGCCCAGCCCCCAGCCGCCGCTGCGAGCGCCCGGCCACATTACGCCGTAGCCGCAGCGCAGGCGCCACGTCCGCAGGCGGCGCCCATGCCGAGTCCACCGCCGCAGAGCGCATGGTCGGCGCCATCGGCAGGCCAGTCGCAGCCCGCGGCGCAGCCAGCATCTACCCCTAGCGCGCAAGCGGCAGTTCCCCTCCCACTCCGTCCCTCCGCGGTGCCGCTGGCGCCGGTTCCGGAGCTTTGGCTGCGCATCGTGACGCACCTGGCCGAAAAGGAGCCGCGTTGGGCTGCCGTCCACAAAAACGGGGTGCCGGGCGAAATCAGTGCCACACGCGTAGAAGTCGCATTCCTCGACGGCTCGTTTTTCGGGCGCCAAGCCCACAGCCCCGATGGCAGCGGCGCGCTCAAGCGTTCGGTTGCCAGCGTTGTCGGCCCGGACACCGAGGTCGTGATCCGCTTTGCGACGGAGCTGCGCGGGTCGACCGTGGCTCAAATCGAAGCGTCTCGGGTCGACGAGCGCAAAGAAGCCCTCAAAAAGAAGGCCATGGGCCATCCGCGCGTGATCGAAGCGCTCAAGGTCTTCCCCGAGCTATCGACAAAGCAAGACGTTCAAGTCGACCCTGATTGATCGAAACCTGTGAGAAGGCTAGAAGTCGGTCATGCAATTTCGTGGTGGGATGAGCGAGCTCATGCGGCAGGCAAGCCGCATGCAACGCAAGATCGAACAGCGCAAACAAGAGCTCAAGGACGAGACAGTCGAGGCCGGGGCCGGCAACGACCAGGTCATGGTGACGGCCAACGGCGGGCTCGAGCTCGTCAAGGTCACGATCCATCCCGACCTGCTCAAAGCCGAAGGGCTCGACATGGTGCAGGATCTTGTCGTCGCGGCCGCCAATGCCGCGCTCAAGAAGGCCCATGAGATGGTGGATGCCGAGCTCGAGAAGGTGACCAAGGGCATCAAAATGCCCGGTATCCTATAGCGATGGCCGCCGATCCGATCACCGAGTTGGTCGAGCTGCTCGCGCGCTTACCAGGCATCGGCGAGCGGAGCGCCACGCGCCTTGCCTTTCATGTGCTCGTCAATGATCCGAGCTACGCAAAAAGCCTAGCGCGCACGCTCGAAACGCTGCACGAGCGCGTCAAACGTTGCGAGATTTGCGGCAATTTCGGCCCTCAGGCGCAGTGCGCGATCTGCCTCGATCCGCGCCGGGATTCCCACGAGCTGTGCGTCGTGGCGCGCGTCCAAGATCTGATGGCGATCGAACGCGCCGGCGGCTTCCGCGGCCGCTACTACGTGCTACACGCCCTGCTTGCGCCGCTCGAAGGCCTCGGCCCTGATAAGTTACCGATAGCCGAGCTCGTGGCGCGCATCGCCAAAGACGGGATAAGCGAAGTTATCGTCGCCACGCCTCTGAGCGTCGATGGTGAAGCGACCTCGATGTACTTGGCGCAGGTGCTCAAACCTTACGGTGTTCGCGTGACACGCATCGCCAGCGGCGTTCCGCACGGTGGTGAGCTCGAGTTTACCGATCAGATTACGCTCGGTCGCGCCTTTGAAGGACGACGCGAGTTGTGAGCCTCACGAGCGCGATGTTGCAAACACGCACGCGCACAGCAGACATGGTGCTCGCGGTGCTCGTGCTCGTGATCGTCGGCATGATGATCGTGCCGCTGCCCACGCTGGTGATCGATGCCCTGATCGCGACCAACCTGACGCTCGGCGTGCTGCTGCTCGCAACCGCCCTGTACATGCGCGATGCACTAAGTTTCGCCTCATTTCCGACGCTAATTTTGATCGCCACCTTATATCGGCTCGCGCTCAACGTGTCCTCCACGCGTTTGATCCTGTTGCAAGCGGATGCGGGAGAAATCATCGAGGCTTTTGGCAGCGTCGTCGTGCGCGGAGACTACGCAGTTGGCGCCATGGTGTTCGTCGTGATCACGCTGATTCAGTTTCTCGTGATCGCACGCGGCGCCGAACGCGTCGCCGAGGTCGGCGCACGCTTTTCCCTCGATGCCATGCCCGGTAAGCAAATGGCGATCGATGCGGAGCTGCGCGCAGGCACGCTCGGTTCCGATGCCGCGCGCAGCGCTCGTAAGCGCCTGGAACGCGAAAGTCAGCTCTACGGCGCGATGGACGGCGCGATGAAGTTCGTGAAGGGTGACGCTATCGCTGGCATCGTGATTACGCTTATCAACTTCATCGGCGGTGTCACGCTCGGCGCCACAGCGCGCGGTCTCGATCTCACAAGCAGCCTCAAAACATACGGGCTATTGACGATCGGCGACGGGCTCGTCACGCAAATCCCCTCACTCCTTGGCTCGACTGCGGCGGCACTGGCCGTCACGCGCGTGGCTAGCGATCGCAGCGATGGCTCGCTTGGCGGCGACATCGCAGAGCAGTTGTTCGGCGATGCGCGCGTGCTGTTCGTGGGCGCGCTCGTGTTAGTCGTCCTGGCGATCGTACCGGGCATTCCCGGCTGGCCGTTTGCGTTGATGGCCCTGGTATGCGCGCTGTTGGGAGCGCGAGCCCATGCGCGACCGAACCCTTCGCTGCACGCCGAAGGCAGCACAACAAACGCAGCGGCCGCGCTCGAGCTGCGCTTGGGTAGCGAGCTTGGCAGCGAGCTGCTTGTGCGTGGCAGACCGAGCGCGCCGCTCGAGCAAGCAATCAGACGCGCAAAAGATCGGGTGCGGGCACGTTGGGGATTCGCTCTGCCCGCTATCTCCGTGAGCGGGGATGCGTTGCTGCCCGCTCGCTCGCATCGGCTGTCTTTTCGTGGTCTGCCCGATCCTGTCCGCGATCACGGGCCGCTCCATGGCTCAGCGTTGCTCGACGCCCTAACCCAAGACCTTGCGCGCAGCGCGCGACTGCATGCCGACGTATGTCTTGGCGTCAGCGAGGTGCAGCGCATGCTCGATCAAATCGAACGCGATGAGCCAGCGCTCGTACACAAGCTGCCAAGCCTGGGCATCACGCCCCATGGCCTCACGCAAGTCCTGCGGCGACTGGTGCGCGAGGGCGTCGGCATCCATTTTTTAGCCGAAATACTAGAAGCACTCGACCTCCGGGAAAGCGGCGCTGCGCAATTACAGATCGTGAACCCTGCCGTGCTGACCGATCGCGTCCGCGTCGCGCTCGCACGTCGCATCAGCCATGGCGTGGCTCCGCAAGGCGTGCTGAACATCTTGCGCCTCGATCCAGTGCTCGAAGAGACTTTGCTCGATGCCCTGGCACGCGAGGGGGCCGAGGAGTGGCTCGCTTTGCCCCCTTCACTTGCTCGCGAGATCGAGCAAGCGATTGCTGGGGCTGTGCAGGCTACACCGGAGCCGCGCGCGTTGGTCACCAGCGCCGCGCTAAGGCGCCACGTTTACCAGCTAATAGGCCAGGCATTGCCCGAACTTTCCGTGTTGAGCGCGCTCGAATTGTCGGTGGATCTCAAGTTGACGTCATCCCGCGTCATCAGTCCTTGATCGCGCCCCCCACTTTGTGCCCCAATTGGACACATGGGGCTTGATTTGTCCGGCACTGATGCCGAGCTTGACGCTTTAGGCGAGGTGCCGCGCGACCTAGACGCGTGGTCCGCAGAGCAAGCGCGTGAGCTACGTACGCTCAGCGAGATCGACGCCGCGCTAACGGCGCTGGCTGCCGGAGTTGTCGAGCCAAGCGCCGCACCCCGACTGCACCAGCGTTCCGCCCCGCAACGGCTCGAGCAGCTGCGCCCGAAGAGCGGCGAAATCGATTTGGGCGAGCCTGTGCAACGCCGCAGGACCGCCGAAAGCAGCGAGCTTACCTTGCTCGACAGCGATCGGCCGCGCAGCGGATCGTTTGAGCTGCCTGACCAGGACCTGCGCACCGAACGCAACACGCCCGACGTCTTCGCAAGCCCCAAGCGCGCAAGCCAACCCAAGGCCGAGCCGCTCTCCCTGCGACCTCCCGACGGCATGCCCCCGCAGGTCGAGCTCACGCCCTTGGCACTCGATGCTTTCGATAGCGATAGCGATGACAACGAAGAGCGAAAGCTTATTGCTCTGTTCACAGACGAGCAGGTCGAGCCGGATACCGTCGCGTCAATGGAGGCGCGCGATCCAGATGCGGAGTTCGATGCGCTGTTCGACGAAGCTACGCATCCAAGTGGCATTCCGACAAGCAACGCTCTCGAAAGCGACGATGAAGCAAGCAATGCCGACGACCTTTTAAGCGGTCTGTCTGCTCCGGCCATTCGCGAGAGCGATGCGCTGACAAGCGCCTTGTTTTCGGACATCGAGCCGGGCGATGCCACTCAGCTCGCCGATTCCAACACGCTGGCTGCGCAGTTTGACCCCTTTCCTTCGGAGGAAGAGCTCGGCTCCTCCGAGTTCGAAATCGTGCTCGATGAAGACGGCGAAGCCAAAGACCTCGTGCCCTCGCACCCCCCTGACGAGAGCCACCAGGGCGGCGACAAGCGCCCAAGCTTCCTCGGCCGCCTTTTCGGTCGCAAAGACGAGAAGTGAGCGCTGCTAGATCGTGCCGCCGCCGAGCACACGAGCCATACGCGATAGGCCTTCGCGCAGCTCATCTTCACGTGCCGCATAGGACATGCGCACGTAACCCGGCGCAAAGAAGGCACTGCCGGGCACAAGTCCACAATGGGCCCGCTCCAACAGCAGCTCGGTCACTGCGAGGTCATCGCTGAGCTGTCTCCCCAGCCCCGCTCGACCGTACAACCCGCGCACGTCGAAGAACGCGTAAAACGCTCCCTCGGGCACGCGACACTGAATGCCTTCGATCGCGTTCAAGCCAGACAGCACCAGATCGCGTCGACGTTCAAAAGCTTGGCGCATGTGCTCCACGGAAGCGTGGGGACCTTGCAGCGCAGCGAGCGCAGCGTACTGCGAGACAGTCGCCGGACTGGTCGTGGTTTGGCTCTGCACCACCTCGCACGCGGTTGCGACATGCGCTGGTGCCAGCATCCAGCCAATGCGAA
>JBBSJC010000280.1:0-10022 GCA_038257655.1 Polyangiales bacterium
CCCCACGGTCGGCGTCCAAGCGTTGCTGACGCCGATGGAGTCCTTGTTTATCGCGGCTGGCTACATGGGCGCGATTCATCCTCGGGATGGCGATGAGCAGACCTCGGCCACCCAGAACTTCGATCACTTCTTCGACTTGGTCGCTGTCCTCACGCTCGGTGATTTCAAGGTAGTCGGCAACTTCGACTACAATCTGTACCGACCCCAGGGTGTGGAAGACAGCGAGAATTGGTGGGGCGTCAGCGTGGCACCCGCCTACGCCCTTACCAATTGGATGGGCGTCGGAGCGCGCGCCGAATACCTGTCGGACAGTGCCAACGCGGTGTTTGGTATGACGACGGACGCTGCGGGAGCGACGGCCGCCGAGGATTCCAGCCTGATCACGCTGACTGGCACCTTAGATTTCAAGCCGGTCCCCAACAGCAGCGCCCTCATACTGCGGCCCGAATTCCGGTACGAAATCGCAAGCGATAACTACTTCTTGGATGGCGACAACGAGCTGACAGACGGCTTTTGGACCGCGATGCTCGGCGCCGTCGTCACGAGCATGTGATTTGACGGTAAGCAACGTAAGCTGACGAGTAAGCCGCGAGCGAGTGCGGCTTTTCTCGTTTAAACGCGCTCTTTTTCGTTGCGGGCAGCCCACTTACCAAGGGCCCACAATGGAAAGACCTTCAGGTAGTTGTCGTAGTGGATGGCACAGGTCTTGTTGAACATGCCGGCGATGTGCTCTTCAGGCCAGCTGCCGTCACGCTGCTGACTAGACAGTAAGAATTGGGCGCCGTGCGCGACGGCGCGACTTTCACCTTGGCCGCCTGCGATCAGCGCGAGCATCGCCCACGAGGTCATCACGGCTTGGCTGCACTCGGCGTGCACGTAGCGGCGCTTGAGGTTGCTTTCGGCGGTCTCGCCCCAGCCGCCATCGTCAAGCTGCTTGCCTTGTAGAAAGGCGCACGCCCGTTGAATCGCCGAATGCCCGGCAGACAGGCCGCCGGCGCGCAGGCCCTCGATGCCGAACCAGGTGCCGTAGGTGAAGCATACCCCCCAGGAGCCCTCAAACGAACCGTCCTCACGCTGACGTGAACGTAAGAATTTCAGGCCGCGGCGGGTGGCCTCGTCGATCTGAGTATCGCGTAGGCCAGGGTACTCAGCTTTGAATTGATTGAGCGCCACCATACAAGCGGCGGTGCACTCCACGTAGGAGTAGTCGATCATGATGTCGCCGAAACAATTCGAGGGGTTGAGCTTTTCGAGCCAGGCGGGCCCTCGGTAAGGCTCGTAGCTTGCAAAGCCGTCGTCTGGGTTTTGGCTGCGCAAGAGCAAGTCGACTGCGTCGAGCAGGCGCTCGCTTGCAATCGGAGTCTTCACGTGCGGCGCGAGCGCGAGCGCAGTCCGCAGTCCCTCCGCCGTACAGTCACTGACCGTCCAGCCGTTGTCTTTGGATGAAAAGCAGAAGCCGCCCTTGGTTGCATCGCGGTAGGCATGCGCACGCCTGGGCAAGTCTTCGCTGACTTGATTGGCGGCGATGAAAGCGTGGGCACGTTCGAGCACCTGTGCGTTGGCTGAAGCGCGGCCACTTTCGAGGATCGCCTGGGCGGCAAAGGCGGTGTCCCATAGCTGCGAGGAGTGATAACCCTGCATCTTGGTGCCATCTTTGGCGCGCCACAGATACTCAGGCAGCTGTTTGACGTGATGTGCAAGCTGGCTGCCGTTCGGGCGCGCGTGTTGCCACACCCACAGGTGATAGAGCTTGGAGACGGGGCCCAGACAAATGTACTGAGTATTGCGATCCTCGGCGTCGACGAGCTCGAGCACGCGCTCCAAAGCCTGTGCGCGAAGCAGACGGACTGGCCTTTTTTCGTAGGCGAGCAGAGCTCGGTTCGCGAGGCGCATCATCTGGGCGACTGGGGTATAGTTGTCGGTCGCCGCCACGCGTTCGCGGGCGCTCGCCCAGTCGATCCGATCGTAAGGCTCCATATACAGCTCGGCGCGAATTTGCAGCACGCGTGCGTTGACCGGCATCTGCACGCGATGACCATAAAGGTAGGACATGGGCAGATAGACCATGCGCGTGTGACACCACAACCGCGACGGATGAATCGGCAAGGCTTCGGGCAGGATCCACAGCTCGGGCGGCACCGGATTGAGCCCTGCATAATCGTGCAAATTGAGTAAGGTCAGAAAGAACTTACCCCACGACGCCGCAGCCAAAGGTCCACCTTGCGCGCGAATCCAGGCAAGCGCCTTGACCAACATCGGGTCTTCTGCGGGAACATCGAAAAGGCGCAGGGCCGAGTAGATGATCGTGCTCGTGAAAAGGTAACTATGACTTTCGACGTGCAAGCCCCAGCCACCGTCCGCGTTCTGCACGTGGCGCAGGTAACGAACCATGTCCGCGCGCACGTCCGCTGCGATCGGCACGCCGGTCGCGTAGCAGGTGCCCATGTAGAGCGGCAACAGGAACATCGGGCCGCCATAATCGCCGGGCCAAGCGCCTGAGTCTGCTTGATGGGAGATAAGGTGGCTTAGGGCGCGATCAAGGGCGCGCTCGACGCCTGCCGCAGCTGGCGTCTGGCCATGGGAAGTAGGCTCCATGACGTTTCCCCTCAGAGCTCGGCGTGGTGGGTAGCGGGCTCCTTCGGCAGCCACAGCGTGCGATAACGCGCGCGCAGGGCGGCGTCGTCGGCCACGTTGACCATGCACTCGGTGACCACCTGTTCCACCGTCTCGCGCGTGATCTTCACGTCTTCGCCGACCTCGAACATTGCGTCGTGCCCGCGTGCATGCACCAGGGTCAGCGCCGCCATCCACAGCGGCAGCAGACAGAACAGGCGGATGCCTTTGTGCTCGGCAGGGATGGTCAGTGCGTAGTTGAGCGCGTGGGCAAGGCGCTTTTCTGCGATTGCAAACAGCGGCTCGACCGCCAAGTGCGCGCGAGACCTGTGCTCGGGGTCGACTAGGTTTTCGATGTTCAGACCCACGCTTTCACAGGAAGAGCGCGGCACAAACGACCAGCGCCGTTCGCGATCATCGGTCACGTCCTTGAGGATGTTGACGAGCTGCAGACCCGCGCCAAACGACTCCGCGTGATTTCTAAGCTCAGAGACCTGGGCTGCCGACAACCCTTCGCCGAGCTCGAGTGCGAACAGCTCGGTCAGCATGTGTCCGACCGTGCCTGCAACGTAGTAGCAATAGCGCTCGAGATCCGCCGGTGTGTAGAGCGCGACAAAGCCGTCTTCGCCAGGCTCGCGGTGCGTATACAGACTCATGCCGCGCGCCATCTCGGCGACCCAGCGCGACACGATCGCCTGCATCGGCTCTGGCAAGGACCAAAACACGCGCATCACGCGCGGCAGGTTGCGAGCAAGGCTCAGCTCGGCGTCATCGCCCTCGATGTCCTCAAAGCTCTCAGAGAAGCCGCGGGGCGGCGCGCCACGCTCGAGCACATCGAGTAAGAGCCCAAACAGCATGTCCTTTTTCGGGCCCGGGACGTTGGGATGATCTTCGACCGTGTCCGCCACGCGACATAGTAAGTAACCGAGGGTGACGGCCACCTCGAGCTTGCCGGGCAGCATCTGAATCGGCTTCGAAAATGTGCGCGATACGGCGTACAGACTCTCGCGACAGAAGCTCCAATCGTCGCCGACAGCCGGTCGTGCGCCGCTGTCGATGCGTGGACGCGACCGGCGCTGCGCTTCGTACATCGCCAGGGCCTCGACCACTTCGGCACAGCGATCGCCCACCTCGTCGCTCTCGCCCGATTCGGTGTCGGGCGCGAGGCTTTCGACCAGCGTCTTGATCAGATGCGGTACCGCGCGCTGGATCACACCCCAGTGTGGACCGCGTGCTTCGAGTAAGGCCGTCACCATGTGCGCGGTGACCTCGATCGCCGGCGTACGTTCGTCGCTGCCCCCGAGCCACAGGCCGGCCTCAGATTGGGCGGCGCACAGGGCGCGCGTCGCGCGGCGCAGCACGGGAGAGCTCGGCTGGGCGCCGCATGCAACCAGCGCGCGCACGGCGTAGGCGGTGTTGTTCAAGCTGCCTTCAAGCTCGCCTGCAAGCCAGCTGCCGTCCGGCTTTTGCCGTTCGCTGACAAAGCGCCGCGCCCGCTCGAGCGCATCGACGTAGCGAAAGGCGCCGTCGTCGCGAAAGCGCTCTTTGCACAGGAACAGAGCGCGACAGGCCAGCTGGGTCGTAAACAGATCGGGCTCGGCGCTAAGGTTGGCCCAGGGCGAAAAACCGCCGCTCGGGTGCTGACATGCGAGCAGGTGCCGCACGCCGTCGTCTAGCCGCGCGATGCTCTCGCTGTCGCGCGGCGCAAGCAAGCTGATCATGAACGAGGCAAAGTCGCTGGCGCGGATCAAGTGTGGGTCGGCAGCGTACGCGGCGAGCAACTTGGGCATGCCGACGGTAGCCATGAAGCGACGCGCCAAACGCATGCGACCGGTCATGCTACCGCCAAGCTCCGCGGCATCGATTGCCGCAACCAGGTGCGTGCCGCGACGCAGTAGCGCCCAGTCGGGATCAAGCCCGATGCGCTCGTGCATGCGCTTGAGCTCAGTCAACAGTGCGTTGCCGGACAGCGCGAGCGCTTGCGCGGCCGATACGTTTTCGCCTTCGCGCGCGGGTACATCGACGAGCGCGACGCTTTCGCTGCGCAGTTGATCGTTACTCGCCAGGCGCTGCGGCAACATGGAGAGGGGCCGCTCGGAGGTGCTCTTGATCCGGTAGCTCTTGCGGCCGGGCGAGGGGGCAAGGGAGGCAGCAGGCCATTGCATCCATTCGCGATATTCGGCGAGCGCACCGAGGATGTCGCCATAGCGCTTGGCTTGCGTCAACTCGCCGACCGTGCCGCTCAGGGCCGAGCCTGCCACGCGCACAAAGGCTGCACCGAAGCTCGAGCGGCTGGACTCAGCGCCCATCAAAATGCGCATGGTGCGCTCGCGTTCGGTGCGGCTCTTACGCCAGACGCGATAGACCGCGGAGCGAATCGAGGCGGCGCTCGCGTCGTCCCGCGAGAACACTTGATACAGCGCATTGGAGAGCAGCTCGGGTACGTAACTACCCTTTTCGCGCTCGCGCTGATACTCCGATAGCGATGCCAGCTGGCCTGCGCGCTCGGCATCGAGAAAACCAAGGGTAAGGCCCGCCGCGGTGAGCGGATGAAAGTGACCGACGGCATCGCCTGCAAGCCAGATCGGCCCCTGACCGTACAACGCGCGCGGTGCAAAACGATTGACAGCCCACTGCACAGGGCCCCGCTCGAGCGCGCGCCGGAAGGACTCTCGCAGACGCTCAGGAAGGACCGCGCCAAAGGCATCCCAGAGAAAAGCGGGGTTGCGACGACTGGCATCAAAGCTCAACGGCACGTCGAAGCAGCCGCGGATCGTATCGCCTGAAATGCGGTACATAAGCACGGGGCCGGGGCCGCCGAGCACGACATGACCATACCCTTCTGCGGGCAGCTCCACGTCGCGCAGCTCGACCGACGCCATATAAGACAGCACGGTGCTGTGCGGCTCGAGGTTAAGTGCCTTGCGCGCGAGCGAGCTGCGGCCATCGGCGCCGATGATGCGCCCTGCATAGACGCTTACGTCGCGACCATTGACTCGGTAGGTGACCGTATGATCATCGATGTCGACGACGCGCGCACGCGCCATAAAGGTAAGGTTAGACAAACCGCTCGCATGCTCGCGAATCGCTTCGACGATCGTTCCGTGTTCGCACGCCAGGCTCACGTGGTGATCGGGGTAGGCAAGCTCGATAGGCTCGCTACCATCATCGGGGAACACGACGAAGCCGTAACCAGTGCGTGGCTTGGCCGATTCGAGGCGCCCGATACGCAAGCGGTCGAGCACCGACACCCCGGTGGGGTGAATCCACTCGCCTGCAAAACGACGCGCCGCATCGGGATTTGCCTCGAGCACGAGCACGCGTGCTCCTGTACGTGCCGCCGAGATCGCGGCCACCGACCCGACGGGGCCTCCACCGACCACCACCACGTCGTAGTTGTTGCTTCGATCCATGCCGCTTGTCATCAGGTTCCCCCGAGCCGCTCAAACATTGCGCGCTCGCGCTCTCGATCACGCGCCGTCGCAATAGGTTGAGGGTGGTCTACCTACCCCGCGCGCATGATTCAAGCGAACGCGTTCATTCTGCAACTGAAGAGTTCCTCACTATCAGTTTGCGTGCGAACAACGCGAGTACCGCGTCCAGTGCGGCACGCGTGGGATGGCCGGGCCGATCGACAAAGTCATGGGTAAGTACCGAATGCGCCCACGGTTTAATCCCTTGCGGGTTACCGCGGCGCGAGTCGATCTCGACGGCGATGAAGTTGTCGCCTAACTCTTCGCGCAAGCGACGAAAGCGTGCGCCAGGCACCAGCGGGTCCGCCGTGAAACGCAGCCCCAGAACACTCAGATCTTCGGTTTTGGCGCGCGCCTTGACCACCGTAAGGTCTGCATCCGAGATGCCAAGCGCACAGGCGCTCGCCCGGCTCCATACAACTGGCAGGGAGGGTTGCGATAAGACCGGGGCCACCACCGCCGCATCGACCATCATCGCCAGGGCAAAGTTGCCCGTCAGGCACATGCCGATCACCCCCACCCCTGGCCCGCCATGCTGCGCGTGTGCAGCGCGTGCCAACGATCGCAACCATTCGGTAATCGGGCTCGCTTGGCGCGTCGCAAACAAGGCGAACTCATGGGACACGCAGGCGCGCGCCACCACCTGCAAGGAGGCGCTGACTGAGATCGCGCGGCCGGGCTGTCCCATCAGCTGCGGCACGAGCACGGAGTAGCCGGCGCCGATCAAGCGTCGGCACAAAGCGATCGTGGGCGGCGTGATGCCCGGGATCTCGCTCAACACGAGCACGGGCGGGCCGTCTCCGCCGCGGTACACGTCACGTGCTGCGCCCTGATAGCTGTGCTCAGTCTTGTGCAAGCCCGCATCAAACAGGAGCTGCTCGTGGGCTTGGGCTGGGTTCACGATTATACCTTTTGCGGACGGGTCCGGCAGATCAGTGTTGGGAGCGGCATACCAAGCAGGGTGTGGGGGCTCCCTCCGGGCAGGGTACCGTGTCACATACCCCGAGCACTCCCGAAGTGAGTGTGCACTTTTCGTAGGCCTTCGAGCAGGTTTTACTCGGGCTTTCGTCTTTCAGGTCGGGACAACCAGAGACGAGTAGCGGCAGCAAGATCCAAAGCGCGCGGATGGGACGAAGTGCGTGGGTCATGGCGCTAACTGCATACCATCTGGATAGGATGCGTGGATAGGATGCGTGGGTAGAATGCGCCTTCACGGCTCGAGCTCCGGCGCGACCTTCGAGGTGCGCAGCCGAACCTTACTGACGCGGCGCGGCGACGCCTCAATGATTTCCGCTTCGATGCCGGGTGCGATCGTCACGCGCGCGCCAACCGCTGGTATGCACCCTGCGGCTTGGATCACAACCCCCGCCACCGTGGTCGCCCCGGGTCGCGGCGCGATGTCGACACCGAACTGGCGGTCGAGCTCATGCAAAGGTGTATCGCCGCGCGCCAGAAACGAGCCGTCAGCTTCCCGTTCCATGATCAGGGCCGGCGCTTCGCCTTCGTGCAAGATCTCGCCGACGATCTCTTCAACCAAGTCCTCGATCGTCACCAGGCCCGACAGATTGCCGTTGTCATCGACCACGATGCCAAGCTGCGTCTTTTCCTGCTGCAAGCGCCGCAAGACGTCGATGGCCGCGGTGCGCTCCACGAAAAAGGGCACCTCGCGCAGCAGCGTCTGCAAGTCCAGCTCGCTTGCCTCGGGGTGCTCGAGCAGAAAGCGCAGTAGCTCGACCGCAAGCACGTACCCGATCACGTCGTCTGCCCCCTCTACATAGACCGGGTAGCGTGCGTGGGGCCGCTCGCGCACCGTAGACAACGCTTCGGCACGCCCGATTCGTTGCGGGAGCGAGACCATGCGCGTTCGGGGCAGCATGACCGATTGCACCTTGAGATCGCCCAGATCGATCGCGCGCGATGCGAGCTCGCTGGCACCGCTGCTCAAGCTGCCCGAAGCGGCGGCCTCTTCCACGAGTTGTTGCAGCTCTTCGGGGGAAAGACGGCCTTCGGAAAAGGTGGTTGCGTCGCGAAAGGGCCACAACACGGCATTGGAGCTCTTGGTCAGAAACCAGACCAACGGTTTGGCGACCACCGAAAGCCACGACAGCCCGCGCGCGACAAGTAGCGCAAACCCCTCGCTGCGCTGCAGCGCCAACGACTTGGGCACCAGCTCTCCGAGCACGAGTGAAAGATACGAGACCAGCGCCACCACCACGGCGAACGCGATTTCCTCCGCGTAGCTGCCTGCGCCCAGTCGCGTGAAGGCCTCGGCGAGCGGTTTTTCGAGACGCGCCCCACCGAAAACTGCGGTGGATGCGCCGATCACAGTAATGCCGATCTGGATCGTGGCGAGCAGCCGCTCGGTATCTTGGCGCAACGCAAGCGCGACCACAGCGGAACGTTTGCCGTCGCTGGCAAGCTCCTGCAGCCGCGTCTTGCGCACCGACAGCATCGCGAGCTCGGAGCCCGCGAAAACGCCATTGAGCAAGGTCAGCGCAAGGATGATCGAAAGCTCACCGAGAATGTCCATACCCGATGACCGTGGCGCGCCATCGGCGTCGAGACCAGCCGAGCGCAGCAACCGATGCGCGTCAGCCGGGATCGCTGTGCACGCGTGCAGGCAAGAACAACGCGCGGGCCCACTCCCTGATTGCGAACGTGCGCGCAGATTGCATGCTGTGACAACGATTGATGCAGCAAGTATCTGCGGTAATCCTGATCTCCAGCTTCCGTCGCCAGCTCAAGCAAGCGGTATTCAAACGCGTGCGTCCCCACGGCCTGTCACCCCAGCAGTTCTGGATCCTAAACGCAATCTACGAGCGTGAGGGCACCGCCCTGCACGAGCTTGCAGACAGTCTACGCATGGATGCACCGACCGCTTCGCGCGTCGTCGCCGCGCTGGTGGTAAGTAAGCTGGTGCGCACCGACGAAGACCCGAGCGATCGTAGACGTGCGCGGCTATGGCTCACGGCCAAGGGTCGCGCACTCGCCGTCAAGCTGCACGAGTTTGCCCGGCAGGTGTATGGAGCAGCCGAGAGCGGGCTCACGATTAAGGAGCGCGATGCCCTGCGCGCGCTGTTGGGCAAAGCGATTCGTAACCTGAGTAAGCTCGAGTCGAGCACGCGGAGCGCGTTGTGAAACGTCTGGTCGTGGGGGTCGCAGTCTTACTGTTCGGAGCGCTCACATTATGCGCTCCGCGGACGCTGCTCGTTCCGCTCGCTCCGCGAGCGCATGCCCAAGACGCGCCCGTCCCCGTGCTTACGCTCGCCCAAGCGCTCGAGCACGCACGCAAGAACCAACCTCAGCTCAAACAAGCGCAGGCGAGCTACGAGGCGGCGGATGCCGCGGCCGATGCCGCACGTGCGCCTCTTTTGCCGCAGATCAACGGCACGGCCAGCTATCAGCGTACGACCGCCAACTTCGTGGCACGACCGGGCGCGCTGCCAAGACGGCTCAACACCGAACAAACGGACATGGACGGCGCTAGCGCGGAACCACCCTCGCCGCGCTGGGAATCGTTCAACTTCTATCAGTTTGGCGCCACGGCCTCGCAGGTGATCTACGACTTCGGTCAGAGGCTCGGGACGTTGCGTGCGGCGCGGGCAACGGCGCGGGCAGAGAAAGAACAGGCCCAGGTCACCCACCAATCGGTCGAGCTCACGGTTCGTACCGCATTTTTTGAAGCGCGCGCCAACAAAGTCCTGGTTACGGTGACGCGCGAGGGCCTCGAAAATCAAAAGCGCCATCTCGCACAAGCTCAGACTTTCGTGCAGGTGGGCACGCGGCCCGAGATCGACTTGGCGCAAGTGCGCACCGAAGTGGCCAACGCGCGAGTGCAGTTGATCCGCGCTGAAAATGCCTATGAAATCGCCAAGGCGAGGCTGAACCAAGCGATGGGCCGCGACGGCAGCACGGCCTACGACGTCAGCGACGAAA
>JBBSJC010000281.1:0-10015 GCA_038257655.1 Polyangiales bacterium
TCCGGCAGCGACCAGGACGGCCACGGACAAAACAGTAAGACCTGGCTCGGCTCCATTCTACGCATCGACATCGACGGCGAAGAGCCACCGCTCGCCTATCGCATTCCTGCGGACAACCCGCTGCGCGACAGCCAAGAAATCACGCCCGAAACCTTCGTGTTCGGCGTGCGCAATCCCTGGCGCTTCAGCTGGGATGTAGCCGGGAACATGATCGTAGCGGACGTGGGCCAAGACGAATGGGAAGAGGTGGGCTACGCATTGCCCGGCGAAAACCTCGGCTGGAACAAGATGGAAGGCCAGGCCTGCTTCAGTGCTCCCGACTGCGACACGGACGAGTTCCGGCAGCCTTTTCAAGTTTACGGGCGAGCCGATGGCGACAGCGTGACGGGAGGCTTTGTCTCCGAAGCTCCCATCCCTAAAGCCCTGCGCGGGCTCTACGTGTACGGCGATTACAGCAGCGGACGGCTCTGGGCCTTAACCTTGCCCGACGACACCAGCTTTGAAGCGCAAGCTGTCGCCCGACTCGGCGCCTGGCCGATCCATCCGAGCGCATTCGGCCGCGATGGTACAGGCCGCCTGTTCGTCGCCGATCACATGCGCGGCATCATCTTTCGCTTCGACGAACCGCCCAGTGACGCGCGGTAAGGCAGCGCCCCGCCCCCGTCGCGCGGGTCAGAGAATCTTCTAAGCGAGAGCTTCCCTGGTATGATCTGGACATGCGCAATCGATCCCACGGCAGCGGGGAATTTCGACCTGAGGATCTCGCCGCGTGCGGTGAGGACTGCATCTTCGAAACGGGCGTGCTGCTGTTTCACCCCGAAAACGTGCACCTCGGACGCAACGTGTACATCGGCCACTACAGCATCCTCAAGGGCTACTACAAGAACACGCTCGAGATCGGCGACGAGACTTGGGTCGGCCAACAATGCTTCTTCCACAGTGCCGGGGGCCTATACATCGGACCGCGCGTGGGCATCGGACCCGGCGTCAAAATCATGACCTCACAACACACCGAAGTCGGACGGGACACCGCCATCTTCAACGCGCCCGTGGAGCTCAAAGCGGTGCGCATCGAAGAAGGCGCGGATATCGGTGTCAACGCGGTGATCATGCCGGGCGTCACGATCGGCATGGGTGCACAAGTCGGCGCAGGCGCAGTGGTCACCCGCGACGTGCCCGCTTACGCGGTCGTCGCAGGCATGCCAGCCAAGGTTTTGAGAGAACGCCCATGAATGAAGCGAACCGCTCCGCCCCCGCTGCATCGATGACCCTTGTGCTCTTTGCGTACAACGAAAGCGAAAACATTAGGCCTGTCTTGGCCGAGCTATGCGCATGGCTACAGGCGCATGAGCCCGATGCCGAAATCGTGTTCGTCGATGACGGCTCGCACGACGACACCTTTGCGGTGGCCACAAGCGCCCTGACCGGCAAACGCGCGACCCTGCTCCGTCATGAGACCAATCGCGGTATCGGTGCAGCCCTGAAAACTGGCGTCGGGGCAGCCAGCGCCCCGTGGGTCACATTTATGCCTGCCGATGGCCAGATCGAGCCGGATGGCATCGGTGTGCTCCGCGCAGCCGCCCGCGACGGTAAGGTCGAAATCGTCCTTTCCGTTTACGATGATCGCAACGACGGTCTCGACCGCAAAGTGCTGTCTTTTGGCGTACGTGCGCTTATCACCATCGTGCACGGCGTGCGCCTACGCAGCGACGGCCCCTACCTGTTCAAGCGTTCGCTGTTTGACCCGAGTCAGCTGAAGCCAGACACATTCTTTCTGAACTTTGAGTTTCCGATTCGTGCGCTGGCCGCGGGCATTGCCACACGCACTGTCACCATCCGGTGCCGCCCGCGGATCGCTGGCATGTCCAAGTCGACCGGGCTGAAGCGCATCTGGGGGGTGGGCAAAGATCTAGTCGATCTGCGCTTTCGTCGATGGCGCGGGCAATAGCGAAACGCATGGGCTAGCCTCCGCCCATGGGCGACGAAAACGTACTGTCTGAAGCAGAGCTCGAGGCTCTGGAAGACCATCTAGCGAACTTAGAAACGTGTCTGATCGAAGGCGATCTGGACGGAGCGCGTGCGAGTTTGAACGCCGCGCGCGAGCTTGCTGGCGAAGACGATCCCGA
This sequence comes from Polyangiales bacterium, assembly GCA_038257655.1. Classification (GTDB taxonomy): domain Bacteria; phylum Myxococcota_A; class Polyangia; order Polyangiales; family DASUME01; genus DASUME01. The sequence goes on from JBBSJC010000281.1 coordinate 2,127, forward strand.
CGTGAGCTACGGCCGGGCGCTCATCGCGTGGGAACAGGGCGACCTCGATCTGGCGGCGCGCGAGTTGCGCGAAGTGCTCGAGACCGATCCCGACTTTGCAGATGCGCATCACACCCTCGGCCTGGTGCTCGAAGAGCTCGGGGACGAGCCGGGCAAGGTGCACCACTTCACGCGCACACTCGCACTCGATGCCAAGCAAGACCAAGAGGTCGCGCTGGCTATACGCGCAGAAGCCGAGCGGATCGAACGCGTGGCGCGCGAGGTGCTCGACGGCCTTCCCGACGAGTTCGCGACCAAGCTACGCAACGTGCCCGTGATGCTCGAAAATCGTCCCGGCCGTAGTCTGGTTGAAGAGGGCTTCGATCCGCGCGCCTTCGGTCTATTTGAAGGCCCGCCCCACGGCGACGACGCTCCTGCGCCCACGCGCATCGTGCTCTACACGCACAACATGCTGTCCGCGTTCGGCAGCGAAGATCTGGACGAGCAGGTCGAGATCACGGTCCTGCACGAGGTTGGTCACTACTTCGGGCTCGATGAGGACGACATGGCCCGACTCGGCTTAGACTGATCGCGCTCCACCGCGGCGCCAAGCGGGCTCGTGCCGGTTTTTGTTTTCGGAAGCGTTCGGGCAAGTCTATCGCGAAGCGTGCTGCGAGGAATGGCAAGCGCCCGCGAGACGGCCGACAGGTTGCCGCGATAGGCTTCCAAGGCTCGGCTGATCACCATGTCGTCGGCTTGCAAGGATTCGAGCGGGTCGCTCGCGCGACGAATCGCCAAATCCACGTCCTGAGCGTCGAGCACGGAGGCCGGTGTGAGCGCCGCGGCCGTGCACAAGACGTTACGAAGCTCGCGGGCATTGCCTGGCCAGGTATGCGCAAGCAGCCGGCGACCGGCCGCCGCCGACAGCGCACGCGGCCCCATCTCTTCTTCGAGCGAGGCCAGAAAATGCTCCGCGAGCGGCAGGATGTCGTCGGAACGCGACACCAACGGCGCAACGCGAACCACGAGTCGCGTCAGACGATAGAATAGATCCTGACGGAACGTCCCCGCCGCGACCATCTGCGCCAGGTCACGATGGGTGGCGCAGATCAAGCGCACATCGAGATCGATGCTGCTCTCGCCGCCCACGCGCCGGATTTGCCAGGTCTCCAGCACGCGCAATAGACGGGTCTGCATGTCGAGCGGCAGCTCTCCGATTTCGTCGAGTAACAGGGTGCCTCCTTGCGCTTGTTCGAATGCGCCGCGGCGTTGCCCGACGGCGCCCGTAAACGCGCCGCGCTCGTGGCCGAACAACTCGCTCTCGATAAGCTCCCGCGGCAGGCCACCCGCATTGAGAGCGACGAATGGCCCCTTGGCCCTGCGACTGCCGCGATGTATCACCGCAGAGATTTCTTCCTTGCCCGCCCCACTCGGCCCAAGCACGAGCACCGGCCATGGCAAATGCGCAAAGCCGAGCGCTTCGACGAGCACCTTCTGCATCGCCGCCGACGCTGCAATGAGTGGCGGACGCGCATGGTCGCTGCGCCGCTCAGCCCCAAGCACGCACAGGTCGGTGCGTCCGACGCGCACGCGCGTACCAGTCGCGACTTCCACACGCTGCACGCGCATGCCGTGCACGTGGCTGCCGTTGGTGCTGCCGAGGTCGCGCAAAACGAGTGCGTCGCCGCTCGGCTCGAAACGACAGTGCTTCCCGCTTACCGTCGGGTCATGCAAGACAAGGTCGTTTTCCTTGGCTGTGCCGACGCGCAGGGGCCGATCACTGACCGTGACGCGCCGCGCATCCACGCCGGTGCCGACTAGGATCGTCCAGCTCGAAGCGTTCGTCGCGCTCGACTCCAGGCGCTGGGTGGCGCGCGAGTCTTCGACTTGGTGCTCAGAGCGAACCAAGCGCACTTCCGCTCGCCCGCAGACCTCTCGCACCAGGAAGTGTTCGACGCCCACAGCCACCCGATGACCGATGGGAAGCACCCTGGGCTCGAGGGCTGGCGCGTCGAGCTGAAAGATCCAGACAGTCCCACCGCGCGGTTGGACCAGCAGTGAAGCCGCGGCCGGCTCGTCGACGACCAAGTCGGCAGTGGGCGAGGGTCCAACTTCGACCGCCAGATCCCGGAGCACGACTCGGCGCAAGAGCTCGTCGTTTCGATACAATAGAATGGTGTTTTGCATCACGGCCCGGTATCGGCCCCGCGCGCGATTGGTTGCCTACCAAATGCGCTTTGGGCGCGAGTGTGGCTCGCGTAGGCACGCCATCGGCCTCGAAGCTGCGCCCGCCTAACACGCGCAGCGGACTCTCACGCGCTTAGCCGCGTAGCGGCGTTGGTGCTTAGCCGCGTAGCGGCGTTGGTGCTTAGCGGCGTAGCGGCGTTGGTGCTTAGCCGCGTAGTGGGGTTGGTGACGGAGTGGACTGGCGTAAGGTCGGCCCAGCGCTGAGCTGGGCGCGTGCTGCTTTCACAGCCAAGTACGCGCCCATCGCAACAAGACCACCGGGAACGATGGCCACCAAGACCCAAAGACCGACTGCCATTGCGCGCTTCCACATCATAACGATCAGTGCATCAGCAACTTCCAGGCCAGCGATGGATCTGAGCCGAAAACTGGATTTTCCTTATCCACCGTGTACGGACGCTATGACATCTGTGTCTGCTGCGCCGCGTGCGATGTGCCGGTGCGCCACACGGCTTGAATCGTGCGATGTGCACCACTATGGTCGAACCCGTGACAGCCAACCTCAAACGCACTCCACTTTTCGACGCTCATAAAGCGGCCTCCGCGCGCATCGTTCCGTTCGCGGGCTGGGAGATGCCGGTGCAATACGCAGGCATCGTCGAAGAACATCGCGCGGTCCGCGAGCGCGCTGGCCTATTCGACGTTTCCCACATGGGCGAGCTGAAATTGCGCGGCTCGCACGCCGAATCGGTCGTCGATTCCTTGTGCTCGAATGACGTCAGCAAGCTGGCGGTTGGTAAGGCGCTCTACACGGTCGCACTCAACGAACAGGGCACCATCCTTGACGACCTGATTATCTACCGCGTGGGCGTCGGCGACGTGCTCGTGGTTTGTAACGCGGGCAACCGCGACAAGATGGCGCCGCACTTCGCGAAGCACGCCGAGGGGCGCTGCGAGTTCGAGGATCAGAGCGACGCGACGGCTTTGCTCGCCTTGCAAGGTCCCAAAGCGATCGACGTCATGAAAGCTGCGGGGGCAAGCTCCGAGCTCGTTGCGCTTTCGCGTTTCGGCGTGGGCGCAGGCCAAGTTGCTGGCATCGACGTGCTCGTCGCGCGCACGGGCTACACAGGAGAGGACGGCTTCGAGCTATTCGTCAAGAACGCGGACGCTATCCCGCTCTGGAATGCACTGCTCAGCGCAGGTGCGCCCGTGGGCATTCAACCGGTGGGCCTGGGCGCTCGCGACACGTTGCGTCTCGAAGCTGCGCTGCGCTTGTACGGAAACGACATCGATGAGTCTACCGATCCGCTCGAGGCTGGCCTGTCTTGGACGGTCAAGACCGAAGGCCGGGAGTTTCTCGGCAAGGCCGCGCTGCTCGAGCGCAAGGCACGCGGGCTGACCCGCAAGCTGGTCGGACTGGAGATGGTGGGCCGTGGCATCGCCCGCCACGACTATCCGGTCGTCGACGCCGCCGGAACCGTGATCGGCAAAGTAACCAGCGGCTCTCCTGCGCCGACTGTTGGCAAGAACGTCGGTCTCGCATACGTTCCGACGGAATCTGCCGAGCTAGGTAGCCAAATCCTCGTGGATGTGCGAGGCAAGGCCGTCGAAGCCCGCGTCGTCGCCCTGCCATTCTACAAGCGACCGACCTGACCAGACTTTGTCCCAACCCAGCCCCAAGTGAACAACCACCATGACCGACATTCCAAAGCAGCTTCGCTACACGAAAGACCACGAATGGGCCGTCGAGAAGAACGGGCTTATCGAGGTGGGCATCACCGCCTACGCAGTCGAGCAACTGGGCGACGTGACGCTGGTAGAGCTACCTGAGGTAGGCATCAAGCTTGCAGCACACAAGCGCTTCGGGGATATCGAGTCGGTCAAGACCGTGAGTGAGTTGTTCGCACCGGTCGCCGGTGAAGTCGTGGAGATCAACGAAGCCCTGCGCGACAAGCCTGAGCTGATCAACGACGGCCCCTACGAGCAGGGCTGGATGCTGCGCTTGCGTCCCGCGGCCGAGGGCTCCCTTTCCGAGCTGATGGACGCTTCCGCCTACGAGAATTTCCTAGGCACCCTGGATCACTGATGCGTTACCTGCCCCACACCGAGCCGGAGATCCGCGCGATGCTCGAACGCATCGGCGTGAAGGACATCGACGCGCTGTTCGAGCCGATCCCATCGGCCAGCCGCCTCAACCGACCGCTCGACCTCGAAGCTACGCTCGATGAGCCGCAGTTGATGGCGCACCTCGAAGCGCTAGCGGCCAAGAACGTGGGCTCGACCAAGCTGTCGTTTTTGGGTGGCGGCATGTACGACCATCACATCCCGCCTGCGGTCGATCAGCTGCTGTTGCGCAGCGAGTTCTACACGGCTTACACGCCCTATCAGCCTGAGTATTCGCAGGGCACGCTGCAGGCGACCTACGAGTTTCAGACGCTGGTTTGCCAACTGCTCGGCATGGAAGTCGCGAACGCATCCATGTACGACGGCGCCAGCGCCGCAGCAGAAGCCGTGCTGATGGCGCGCCGCATGACGCGCAAGCGTCGCGTGATCATCTCCGCAGGCGTCCATCCTGAGTATCTCGAGACCGTGCGCACCTACTTGGCCGGCATGGGCGAAGCGGACGCGATCGCGGCCGTGCCCGTGGGTCAAGACGGTCGCACCGACCCCGCAGCGATCAAGGCATCCCTCGACGATGACACCGCCTGCGTGCTCGTCGGCTACCCCAACTTTTTCGGTGTGGTCGAGGACCTGGCAGCGATTCGCGCGGTCGCCAGCGCTGACATCCAGTTGATAAGTGCCACCACCGAGCCTTACGCTTTAAGCGTGATCAAGTCCCCGGGTGCGCTCGGCGTCGACATCGCGGTCGGCGAAGGCCAGGCGCTCGCGGTCCCTCCGCAGCTCGGTGGGCCCGGCGTAGGTTTGTTCAGCTGTCGCCTGAGCGCTGTGCAGCGCATGCCCGGACGCCTGGTCGGCGAGACGGTCGATCAACGCGGTGTGCGTGGCTACGTGCTGACTTTGAGCACGCGTGAGCAGCACATCCGTCGCGAGCGCGCGACCTCGAACATCTGCACCAATCACGGTCTGATCGCGCTCTCGTTTGCGATTCGCGTGTGCATGCTCGGCAAAAACGGCTTTCGTGAAGTGGGCGAGCTGTGCATGCGCCGCGCGGAGTACCTCAAGGCCGAAATAGGCAAGCTACCTGACTATGCGCTGCCCTTGTCTGCCCCCTCGTTCAACGAGTTCGTCGTGCAGACTAAAAAGGGAAGCGCAGCGGCGCTGCTCAAGAAGCTGGAAGCCCAGGACATCCTTGGCGGGATCGACCTCGGCCGCTTCGACAAGCAACGTAGCGACCAGTTCATGATCGCCGTCACCGAGCGCCATGCACGTGCAGACCTCGATCGCTTGGTCGCGGCTCTGAAAGCCGGCTGAGCTTTCGCGGGTTGCGAGACCTCGTGCCTCGACTATCTCTGAGGCCCATGGTGTACACGCTAGCTCCGAAGAAAGATCCCATCCAGCATCTCGACGAGCTCAACAAGCGCGCGCTTGCCGCGGGCGGCCCTGAGCGCGTGAGGCGTCAGCATGAGCAAGGTAAGCTCACCGCCCGCGAACGCATCGATCTGTTGCTCGACCCCGGGTCCTTCGTGGAGATGGACCGGCTGGTCACCCACCGCTGCACCGACTTCGGCATGCAGGAACAAAAGATTCCGGGCGACGGCGTAGTCACGGGCTACGGCATGGTCGAGGGCCGCAGGGTTTTCGTGTTCGCCCAGGACTTTACCGTGTTCGGCGGCTCGCTCAGCGGCGCCTACGCGGGCAAAATCTGTAAAATCATGGATCTCGCGCTCAAGGTCGGGGCGCCGGTAGTGGGCCTCAACGATTCGGGCGGTGCCCGCATTCAAGAGGGCGTCGAATCCCTGGCAGGCTATGCGGACATCTTCCTGCGCAACACGCTGGCCTCGGGCGTGATCCCGCAGATCAGCGCGATTCTCGGCCCGTGCGCAGGTGGCGCGGTCTACTCGCCAGCGATTACTGACTTTGTGCTGATGGTGAAGAACAGCTCCTACATGTTCATCACCGGGCCGGACGTAATCAAGACGGTCACCCACGAGGACGTAACCAAGGAAGCGCTCGGCGGCGCCATGGCGCACAACCAAAAGAGTGGCTGCGCGCATCTTGCGACCGAAGACGACCCAGACTGCATCGCCGCGCTGCGCGAGCTGCTCTCGTTCTTACCGTCCAACAATCTCGAAGCGCCGCCAATGCGCGAGTGCCTGGAGCCCAAGGAGAAAGAAGATCCGGAGCTTGACCAGATCGTGCCCGTCGATCCGATGAAGCCCTACGACATGAAGCAGATCATCGAGCGCGTGGTGGACGACGCCAACTTCTTCGAGCTCATGCCGCATTACGCGCAGAACATCCTGACGGGCTTTGCGCGTTTTGGCGGGCAGCCGGTGGGCATCGTCGCCAATCAGCCGCAAATTTTAGCGGGCTGTCTCGATATTAATGCGTCGGTCAAAGCAGCGCGTTTCGTGCGCTTTTGCGATTCGTTCAACATTCCCATCGTCACCTTCGTCGACGTGCCCGGCTTTTTGCCCGGCGTCGATCAGGAGTACGGCGGCATCATCAAGCACGGCGCCAAGCTCTTGTACGCTTACTGTGAGGCGACCGTTCCGAAGGTCACCGTGATTACCCGCAAGGCTTATGGCGGCGCCTACGACGTGATGGCGTCCAAGCACATCCGGGGTGACGTAAACTTGGCCTACCCGACCGCAGAGATCGCCGTCATGGGCCCGGATGGGGCAGTGAATATCGTCTACCGGAAGGAAATCGACAGCGCTGACGATCCCGTCGCGGCCAAGGCGCGCTTCGTCGAGGAGTATCGCGCAAAGTTCGCCAACCCCTTCAAGGCCGCAGAGCTCGGCTTTATCGATGGCGTGATCTACCCGCGCAACACCCGCCTACGTGTATGTCAGTCCCTGGAGATGTTGCGGGATAAGCGAGACTCCAATCCGCCACGCAAACACGGCAATATTCCCCTCTAAGGGCCTTTGGCGATTTGGGGGCCCAGCTGCTACCCTGAAACCGTATGTTCTTCAACAGGAATGGCGGTCCCGGGGGCGGCACCGACAAGAGGGTTCTGCCTCTCTTGCCGTTGCGCGACATCATCGTATTTCCCCACATGGTGGTTCCGCTCTTTGTAGGGCGTGAAAAATCCATCAATGCGCTTGAAGAAGCGATGGGCAACGACAAGGAGATCCTCCTTGCCGCTCAGCGCAAAGCCAAGACGAACGATCCGACCTCCCAAGACATCTTCGAGATGGGAACCGTCGGAACGATCATCCAGCTTCTGCGTCTGCCCGATGGAACGGTCAAGGTACTTGTCGAAGGCAAACAGCGCGCACGCATCGCGCGTTTCATACCCAACGACGAGTTCTTTTTGTGCGAGGTCGACTCGGTAGACGAGACGTCCGAACCGTCAGTCGAGATCGAAGCGCTGATGCGCTCGGTCCAGTCGACCTTTGAGACGTACGTCAAGCTCAACAAGCGCATCCCCCCCGAGATGCTGATGACGGTGCAAACGATCGAGGACGCGGCGCGTTTGGCCGATACGATCGTGGTGCACTTGTCTTCGATCAAGCTCAACGATCGCCAAGAGATCTTGGAGACCACCGACCCCGTCAAGCGACTTGAGCGTCTGTATGAGCTCATGAACGCTGAGA
>JBBSJC010000282.1:0-10011 GCA_038257655.1 Polyangiales bacterium
GGGTATCGCTCCGCCCACTTCCACGGCAATGGCCACAAATTCGATGGAGCATCGATACACATCCAATTTCTGAAAACTGAGCATACCAAGGTATCGGCCAAGGCCGACCGAAGTTGCTCCCGTCGCCGTCGCCGTCGCCGTGTCTACGCCCACGTTTCTTGGACAAGAGCGAAATTCCGATTGATCGACAGTTCTTTAGAGCTCGATGAGCTTGAGCGTATCGGCATCGACGACCAGCGAGAACATGCCCGCCAGACGCATGCGCGTGCCTTCGCGCACCAGGCCTATCACCAGGTGCATGGCGCGCTGTAGCTGGTCGACGCCGTCGGGACCGAGCTCTTTGGCGGCAAGGCCGATCTCGGTCAGCGCTTCGCGGGCGGACGGGCGTTCCATGCTCGCCATGCTGCCGTGACTGCCGCTGAGCAGCATGCCGATCGTAGCCCCGAGCTCCGCTCGCGAGACTTCGTGAATCACGCAGCGCTCGGGGCGAAAGTGCCGGGCGCGCGCGGAAAGCTCGGAAAGTGTGGCGACACCGCGCTTGAAACAAATGGCCGAACGCTCGCCCAGGGCGATCTCGGGTGCGTTCTCAAACAACGCGATGCGCTCGTCTTTGGGGCAGGCGTCGAGCACGCTCGCCATCAGACTGGCCAGGTCGCTGGCGCGTGGGCCGACGAACAACAGGTTCTTGTGGCTCGCGATGGCGTCGGTGAGGCGCTTGAGCTGCGCCGCATCGAGTAGCGCGTCGCGCTTGAGGTCAGTAAGGGGCACGATTTTGCGCGGTCGCCGCCGTACGGAGAGCACGGGGCCCTCGGTTGCCGCGCCCGGTAGCGCACCGACCAAATGCAGCCCATTGGGCAGCGATACGTCGAAGGTAGGCTCGTCGCGCTCGGCTGTCCCGGCTTGAGCGAGACGTGCCTGGGCGAGTAGGCGGCGCACGGCGGTGAGCAAGCCCTGCGGTGACGAGAAGGCAGTCTCTTCGAGCTTGAGGCCGGTGCCTCGGTCGACCCGCAGGCGATCGAAACGCTCGATGACCACGTGCTGTACTTCTTCTTCGGCCAGCAGGCGATCGAGCGGACCCAGACCGACCGCTTCGTGGAGTGCCGCGCTCGCGAGCAACGCTTGGTCGGCGCTACGCGCGATTGCACCCTCTTGGGCGAGCTCGCCCAGCTTGCTTTGGATCGCACGCTCGGCGCGCTGCCAGCGCTTTTCGTCGAGCAGGCCGACGGCATCGGTATTGTCCGTGTCGAGCTCGCGGCCAAGACGCAGCATCAAGGCGCGCAGATCGTCGCGGGTCGCGGGCGGGATTGAGCTTCTGCGCAGACTCATGACCGGCGCCAGACCGCGCTCGGGCGGCGAGTCGGCCGCGCTCGCCGAGATGGGCGGCGCAGCCGTTTGCGAGCTTCCGTTGCTGGAAAAGCTGTTGATGAGGTCGCTGGGCACGCCGCTGGGCACGGTGAGAGGCTCGGATACTGACTTGGGGTAACGCGCGGAGTCTCTGCGCTCGGACGCATGCGCTACGAGGTTGTTGACGTCGGGCGCTGTCGCCTGTGCCTGGGTGCGATCGGGCAACGGCTCAGGATCGGCATCGAAGGCGGATAACACGGGCGGCACGCTGATCGGCGCGTCAGGCCGGCCGCTCGCGGGTGTGCTCGCCACTGGTACCGCGACTTTGAACGAAGGGACGACGGCAGAGGCGGCCTCCGTGCCTCCGTGGCTCGACAACGTCCGCACGCTCGCGACCCCGGAAGAACGCAGCACCGCAGGAACACCATCGTCTGAAAGCGCCAGCGCGTCCGGTGCGCGGCTCGGTAAGGGGGGCGGCGCCGAAACCGGGGCCATCTTTCCGTTCGCCTCGGCTCCGTCCCGGCCGGGCAACACGGAAGGTTGCCGCATGGCGTCCGACGGCGCGGCCTGTGCCGCATCTCCCTCGAGCGTCATGATGAAGTCGCCGATGTAGATCTTGTCGCCCTCTTTGACGACGAGCGGCGAAGTGATCTTGCGTCCATTGACGTAGGTGCCGTTCGTGCTCTTGAGATCGACGACGATGAAACGGCTATCTTTGAGGACGATGCGCGAGTGACGCTTCGAGACGTTGCCCTTGGCCAAGACGATGTCGTTGCCGGGCACACGCCCGATCGTGACTTCTGGCTCTTCGAACGTGAGCCTCTTTTGCGCGCCCCCTTTTTCCGTGATGACCACCGTGAACATTGCGCGGGATCATACCTCCGTGAGCGCCTCCCGCGACACAGCAAATGGCGTCTCGGCTTCGAGTCTTAATCCCATGGGCAAAGATTCGCCAAAGACACGTCCCTGATCGGCCTCACTCAGCTCGCCTCCTTCGCGCACGAGCGTGGCCCAACTCAAGTGCTGGGCCTGGGATAGGGCGAGCGCTGCACGCTCGCGCAGGGCCGCGCCAACATCGCGCTCGCGATCGTGGGTCAGCCGCGCCAGCTGAACGACTGCAAAAGCGGCTTGATCGACGCTGCCAACGTTCAGGGAGAGCACGCGCGTGAGCCAAGCCTCGGCGACGGCCCCGGGTACCACGGTGTGGGCACTGCCGTACAAGGGAGCGCGTGCCCCCAGGCGACCGAGCGCCCAGTAGACGGCGCCTGGCGTGAGCTCGCGCTTATCGAGACGTGCGAGTAACCACTGTCCGGCTTCAACTTTCTGTGCAGACGGAATGCGTTCGAGTGCCCCACACAAGCGCACCATGTCTTCCAAACCTTGGGCACGCGGACCCTTGGGGCGCGGCTTGGGCCTGGGACCTGCCGGCTCGAGATAGTGGGCGAGGTCGTCGAAGATGATGCGCTGCCGGGCCGCATCGAGACCACCCGCGATGCGCCGCCACATGATCCACCACTGGGACCAGACCTGAGCATCCGGCGCGAACTGCAGACCCTCAGGGTAGAGTGCGAACAGTTGATCGACGCGGAAGGCATCGACCGGATAACCAAAACCCGGACGCAAGCAGTAGCCTGCGAGGTTGAACCACAACCGTTCGTGATCGGAAGAGCGACGCCTGCGTTTGGCGCCCGCGAGCACGGCACCGAACAGCTCGCGAGACAGGGCAGTGTCCCAACCTTCCCGATCGCCGAGCATCTTTTCCAAGTCCTGACGCAGCGTTTTGATGCGCTTGCCTTCGAGATCTTTGTTGGACTTGCCGTAGTAGGCGTGGATCAGCGCAGTTGCATCGGCAAAACGCGCGTGCAGTTGCGTAACGCGGGCCGTGGGCGCTGCGCTGTCGCGTTTGCCGCCGCGCAGATCGAACTCGAGCTTGTAGCGACGGGAGCTGTCTTCGGCGCTGACGCAGCTCATCTCGAGCGTGCCGACTTCCGTAAGCCCGGCGCAGAGCGTGACGCGCAGCTCTTTGTCTTGTTTGCTCTTGGCTTCGAGCACGGCGGCGATCTCGGGCAGCTCTTGAAAGCTTGCATCGAGTGACAGCAACTCACCCGGGCGCATCACGCGATCGCTCGTGCTCGTGAACAGCCGAAAACGCACGGGCTCGCCCACGCGTAAGGCGAAGGAGCGCGTGCTGAGGGTCACCTCTTCGCCCTCTTCGGCACCGCGCGGTAGCACGCAGATCGCGGCGCGCGGATCGCTGTCGGAGGGCAGTAGTAGACAATAACTGCGCGGTGATCCGCCGCCTATCTTGAGCCCGACACCGCGCCGCGACAGACCGTAAGCCACGGCGCCGCGCGCGACCGCAAGCTCCGGCTCTTCGTTGTCTAGCTCGGTAAGGTCCGCTCCGCGCAGCGAGGCGAGCACGGTTTTCATGCGCGACTTGAGCAGAGCGCTGCGAAACACGCCGCCATTGAACAACACCGCATCGGGCATCAGCGCGGTCAGCTCGCTCGTGTCGCTCGGCAGACCGAACGCTTCGGCTACCACGCCGCGATGACGCGCAAGGAAGGCAGAAACGTGTTTGGTAATCGCGGGATCGGCGGTGTAGGGCAGACCGAATTCGACAAAGCCGCTGCGTCGCGTGTCCGGCGCGCTTTCGAGCGATACCTCGGGCATGAAGCCGTTGACCACGATCTCGCTGGCATCAGAGCGGGTGAGCGTCGCGATTTTCGTGCCCCCGACAAGCTTGGAGCCCCCGCCGAGCACGGTCACGCTCGTCTGCTCGGGCCCGTGCTCTGCAAGTAAGGTTTCTTTGGCGTTGCGGCACTGCTGGACGAGCTGCGAAAACCGTGCGGCGGGTAAGGCTTGGCCCGCACCTGCGAGCTGCGGCTCACACAACCGTGCGAGCGTCAGGTCCATGTTGTCGCCGCCGAGCATCAGGTGATCGCCGACAGCGATGCGCGTCAGGCGCGGGCCGGTTTCGCGCAGCTCGCAATGGATAAGCGTCAGATCGGTCGTGCCCCCGCCCACGTCGACCACGAGCGCCAGGCGCGTGCTCGCAAGGTCTGCAGCAAGCGTGTCGCGATGGCGATCGAGAAAGTCGTAAAAGGCAGCCTGCGGCTCTTCGAGCAAACGCAGCTTCGGTAAGCCCGCACGATGCGCAGCTTCGAGCGTCAGAGCGCGCGCTCCTTCATCGAACGACGCGGGGACGGTCAGCACCACGTCCTGGTCTTCCAGGCGATATTTTGGATAAGCGGCATTCCAGCTAGCGCGCACGTGTGCGAGGTAACTTGCGCTGGCGTCGACGGGCGAGATCTTACCGACGCCCGCAGGTGCGCTCCAGGGCAGGATTGCTTCGTTGCGATCGACGGCGGGGTGACACAGCCAGCTCTTGGCGCTTGCGATCAGACGGCCAGGTACGTTCGTGCCGAGGCGCTGCGCAAGCGTGCCCACGATGCCGCTTGGCAGCTCGGGCAAAGGCTCGACGAAGCCCGCGTAGCGCTCGCCTGCGCTCAGCTCTTCATCGGCCGGATGGTAACGAAATGAGGGCAATAACGGTCGGGCTGCGATCTCGCCCGGCGACACGAGCTGCGGCACTTGAAAAACTTCGATGCGTGGCCGCGTCTGTGCGCTCTCTGTGCCCACGACGCTCGGGCCGCTTTCATGGGCGCGCTGCGTGTCTGCAAAGCCGACCACGGTGTGCGTGGTACCGAGATCGATGCCTACGATGTAACGCGCAAGGCCGGCTCGCTGGCTCATACCTGAGCATCTCGCGTGTCTAGTTGCACCTTCCAGCGCGCCGCGCCGCGTTGCGCTACGGCTTCGAGTTCGAGCGTGCCCACTTCGGTTATCCCCGCTTGCAGGCGCACGGTGACCGCTTCGCCGGGCGTGTGACCTTCGGACGGCAGGGTGACCTCGATTTCCTGCAGCTCGCGCATCTCATCGCCAGTCCAGCGATCGAGCACGTCGCCTGCTCGGTCGTCTCGACGCACCGATGAGCCGAAGAAACGAAAGCGCACGGGCTCGCCGACGACCAGACCCAGATCGACCTTGGACATCTCCGCATGGGAGCCCTCTTCCAGGCCAAAGGGCGCGACACACAGGGCTTGCATCGGGGGCGGCAGGCCCGGCACGGCAGGCAGCGCACTTTCGACGCCAACATAGTAAGACATGGCGGAGCCGCCGCGGATGCGGATGCCGCCGCCTTGGCGCACGTACCCGTAATAAGCAGCCCCGCGCGCGACGGCCAGATCGAGGTCTGCGCCTTCCAGCACGCGTGCATCGTCGGCGCCGGCGCTACTCAACCAGCCATTGAGCACGAGCAGCATTCGCGCTTGCAGCAGCTGTGATTTGAAGACGCCGCCGTTGAACAGCACAGCGGTGGGGCGCGCGAACGAAGCGTCGGTTTGTCCGAGCGCGCCCGCTTGACGGCCCAAAAACGCGGCCAGGTGCCTGGTGATCGCCGCATCGTGGGCGTAGGGCAAACCGAGCTGCGTCAGGCCGGCGCGGGCGCGCGTCAGCGGACGGGCTGTCGCCTCGACCGTCGGGAAGAAGCCTTCGAGTAAGATGCGTTCGAGATCGGCCCGTGATAGCTCCGTGCGTACCGTGCCGCCGACCAGTTTGGAGCCCTTGCCCGGGATGACCACGGGAGCGCTCGGCTCGCTGAGGTGACTCAGCAGACGTTCTTTGGCGCTGCGCGTCGCCTGCGTGAGCGTAGCCATCTGCATCGGGTCGATCGTATGCCCCTGGGCTTCGAGCACGCCGCGCAGATGGTAAGCGAGCGCCAGGTCCATGTTGTCGCCGCCGAGCAGGATGTGCTCGCCGACGGCGAGGCGCTCAAGCTCCAGATCGCCATCCTGTTCGCGCACGGCGATAAGCGAAAAGTCTGTGGTGCCGCCGCCGACGTCGATCACGAGGATGACGTCGCCAAGCTGCACTTGTTCGCGAAAGCCGCCGCGCGTGCCGAGCAGCCAGCTGTAGAGCGCTGCCTGGGGCTCTTCGAGCAGCACAGCGTGACCGAGGCCTGCCAGCTGGGCCGCCTCCGCGGTGAGCTCACGTGCCGCGGGATCGAAGGAGGCAGGCACAGTGATCGTGACGAGCTGATCGCTGAGCTTGGCGTCGGGGTTTTCGTGGTCCCAGGCTTGGCGCACGTGCTCGAGAATGCGCACGCTGGCATCGCGCGGCGAAATCTTGGGCACCTCGTCCGGCGCACCGGCCGGCAAAATCGGCGCGCGGCGATCGACTGCGCCGTGACACAGCCAGCTCTTGGCGCTCGCGACCAGACGCAGCGCACTCTTGGTGCCTAGCGCGCGCGCCGCTTCGCCGATGACAAAGTTCGTCGCTTCGGAGGGCCAGGGCAGCGCAAGCTCCGAGGGCGCGACCTCGCTTGGATGGGGCAGGTACAAAAACGAGGGCAATAGCGGGCGCTTTTCGACCTGACCTGGCGTCACGACCTGGGCGATGCCCAGCTGGGCTTCGGCGACATCTTCGCCCTCGGACAGCTCGAGATCGACGCTCGCGAGCGCCGCGTGGGTGGTGCCGAGATCGATGCCAACGGCGTGGGTTGCGTCACTCACAGCTCGACCTCCGCGGGTGCCAGCACACGCACATCATGACCTTCTGCGAGCTTGGGCAGCTCGATGCTTCGCACACGCCAACCGGCGTGACTGAGCGAACCCGAAAACGGCGCCTCCCCGAGCACGTTGCCGACGAGGCGAATCTCCTGGGCGGAAAAACCTTGGGGAACCGAGACGCGGCTGCCTTCGTTCTCGCTGCGAATGCGCTCGATCGACAGGTGCGCATCGAGTGCCTTTTTGCATTGATCGTGCACCACGCGGGCGGCGGCGCCGATTTCGGCATCGGTGTAACTCGAGATGTCTTCGCTGAGAAAGTCGATCAGGCGCCCTTCACGCTGCAACAGACCGAGTAGCTGCAAGGCCGCATCAGTCTGGGCTTCGCGCAGCTTCGGCGCTTCGGGCGCGGGCGGTGGCGGCGGGGTCGGCTCAGGAATCGGCTCGCCCTCGCTCAATCGCTGCACGCCGCTGGCGAAAGACGCGTCTGAGATCAGGCGAAAAAACACGCCGAACGCCAAGACAAAGCGAGCGAAGAACGACGGATTCGTTGATGGCACGGAGCACCTGCGAGCGGCGGGGCACCCGGAGATCGGGTGAAGCCGTCTCGAATTAGCAGCCTTGTCCGCGAGGGGCCAAAGCCTTGTGTCATCCGGGCCCCCGCCTGGGCTCAGCTCAAGGCGCTAAACGGGCCCGTATCGCCGGGCAACTTGGACTGTGTGGACGCAGGCAGGGCGTGCGCTTGCTTGAGCGGCCGTTTGAAACGGCGCGCCAGGCTCGACCACAACACGCGCGAGAGCACGCTCGGCCGCAGTCCCGAGTAGGGAGAGGCGAGCAATTGGATCACCGGCCCAAGGCGTGCCTTCAGCTTTGGATCTTCGTGGGCTGCGCGCGTGCCTTCGACCGCCAAGCTGTGCATCAAACCGAATAGCAAAGGACGCTTGCCCGACGTTTCCGGCCATTGCAGATCGATGCCGGTCGCGATGTCCCAGGCGCGCCGCAACACGCGCCATTGTGCTTTGTGAAAGGTGCGCGGCAGGCGGGTCGGATCGTTGCCGACTTTGCGCAAGGTTTCATCGAGCGTCGTGGCGCACCATGCGGCCATGCTCATGCCCTGACCGTGGGCGGGATTGAAGGCAACGACGCTGTCGCCCGTGGCGATAAAACCGTCGAGGCTTGCCTGCCACGTGTCGTAGCGACGGGCGCGGTTGGTCAGCCCGCGAAAGCCACGAATGTCCGACAGCGGCGTGGCACGGCCGATCTCCTCGGCCAATCTGGGCGAACGCAGGCTCGCCAGATAGGCGTGAAACGCCACCTCGTCCGTCGGCGGCAGATCGCGATTGACACCGGCCAAGGTCAACACGTGACGATCGCCCTCGATCGGCATCAATAAACCCCAGCGTCGAAACTCCGGCGGCTTGGGATCGATCAGCATGCCCCGCCACCAGCGCGAGGCGCTCGGTGCAAGCTTGTAGAAGCGTGAGGCGTAGCCGGAATACGAGTCCACGAGCTCTTCGTCGGGCCGGGGCACGCCGAGCGCGTCGAGCCATTCGGGGCCTTTGCCGGTGCGGCCGCTGGTGTCCACGACCAAATCAGCCTTGATCTGCGCGGCACCGGCGCGATCGGTGCGCACGCCCACGATTCGCATACGGGAGCGGGCGTCTTTCGTCTCGTGCAAAAGTCCGAGCACGCGGGTGTCGTCGAGCACCTGCACGTTATCGAGCGCGCGCACCCGTGTGCGCACGACATGTTCGAGCAACAGGCGACTGACCGTCAGTGGCGCCACTTCGATCCGCGCGCGCTTAGTCCAACCCCATTCGGAAAAATGGGCAAACTCGGCGCCCATATCCATGCGCCGTGCGCCGTGCTCTGCAAGCTCGCGTTCGATGCCGGGAAAAAGCGTCTCAAGCTCCTGTAGACCGCGCAAAAGCAGCGCATGGACATGGTGGCTTTGCGGGACGCCTGCGCGATGCTCTGCAAGCTGGGGCAGCGTGTCGCGATCGATCAGCGTGACACGGGCAAAATGCCGGCTGAGCGCGCGTGCGGTGCACATGCCTGCAACACCGCCACCGATCACGATCGCCTGCCGCTGCGTATCGCTGACAAGTCTAAGGCTCATCGAGAACTCCGGGGGCAAAGGCGCAAAGACGGCAAGACTAGGTGCGCGGTGCAGGTAGATGTCAAACCCGAACTGGGATAGGGAACCCGTTTCACTGTGACGATGCGCACGTTCTGACGGGGCGACTTCAACGTGGTACGAGAAAGACGTGAGCAAGAAGAAGCCCCGCAAGCCCGCGCCGTTCCCGAGTCTGCATGAGCCGGAAGAGCCGGAAGCACCCGCGCTGCAAAAGGTACCTGAGCGTTTGGCGTCGCCGTTTCGCGATGCCTTGTCCGGCCTGAAAAAACAGATGCAGGAGCAAGCGAAAGCGCCGGTCAAACCGCTCGCTAAACTTAACGTAGCGCCGCAGTCAGCGCCGGTGGTGTCTCGCGCATCCAAAGAGCTGCGCAGCAGCGCCAAGTTCAGCGATGCCGACAAGAGTGCGCTCAGTCTGGCGATGCAAGGGGTCAAGCGACTTGACGAACCGAGCAGGGGCGCGCGCGTGCTCTCCTCAGGTCCGCGCATCGAGAGCCGCACGGCAGAAGCTGCCTCGATGAGGTCGAGCGTGGAGCAGAATGCGCGCGCTCGGCTCGATGCGCTCGTGGCCGAAGACGTCAACTTTCGCATCGAACGCGAGGACGGACACGTCAGCGCGATGCGTGCGGGATTACCGCCGCGGGTGGCGCGTGAATTGATGCGCCGCACCCGGGTCGACGAAAGCTTGGACCTGCACGGAATGACCCAACGCGAGGCGCAGGAAGCCGTCGTCAGCTTCCTCAAGCGTGTGAAGCGCAGCGGCCTCGATCTCGTGTGCCTGGTACATGGTAAGGGCAACCATAGCGAAGGCGGGGTCGGGGTGTTGCGCGACGCGGTAATTCACGCGCTGACCGGTCCCGCAGCTTCCCACGTGCGCGCCTTTGTCACGGCGCCCGAGGTGCTCGGTGGCTCGGGTGCATTGTTGGTCGAGATCGCGCGCTGAGCCGGCCGCTGGTTTGCGCCAAA
>JBBSJC010000283.1:0-9985 GCA_038257655.1 Polyangiales bacterium
AACGCCGGCAACTCAACAGTAACTACCCCTAGTCGGTAGTAGAGGTCCTCGCGAAAGCCGCCCTGTCCGACCATTTTGCGCAGGTCGCGGTTGGTGGCGGCGACCACCCGCACATCGACCGGGATCTCTTTGCTGCCGCCGACGCGCTTGATGTTGCGCGTCTCGAGCACACGCAGAAGCTTCGGTTGTAGGGAGAGGTCGAGCTCGCCTACCTCATCGAGGAAGATCGTGCCCGTATCGGCTTGCTCAAAGCAGCCGGTGCGGCGGTCGACCGCGCCGGTAAACGAGCCCTTTTCATGGCCGAATAACGTGCTTTCGATCAGATCGCGGGCGATCGCGCTGCAGTCCTGGACGACGAGCGGCGCGGCGTGGCGTTTGCCCCCGCGATGCAGAGCGCGTGCGACCAGCTCCTTCCCGGTGCCAGTTTCACCGCGCACGAGCACGGTCAGCTCGGTCGGGGCCACGCGCTCAAGTAAGGCGAAGATTTCGCGCATGCGCACGCTCTTGCCGATTAGATCGTAAAAAGAATCGCGGGCCGAAGCATCGATCTCGACGGTGCTCTCCAGCGGTTCAAAGCGCATCGTGGTCTGACCGACGCGGATGGTTTGCCCGTGTCGTATCCACACCTCGCGCACTGCTAGGTCGCCGCAGAACGTGCCGTTGGTGGAGTCGAGATCCCGTAGCAAAAAGCCACGCTCATGGGCCTGGATCTCAAAATGGGTGCCGCTGATCGAGGTGTCCGATAGCACCAGGTCGCAGATCAAGCTGCGGCCGACCGTGGCCCGCTCGCGCTCGATCGACAGCTCTTTGCCGAGGTCAGGCCCCTCGACGACCAGCAAGCGACTGACGCGTAGCCTGCGACTGTGTGCGCCTTCGGAGAGGACGGCGGTCATCGCGCCGGTCACTGTGCCTCCGCACGCAGGGCGGAGATCGCCTGGGCGTAGCTCTTGGCGCCGAATACCGCGCTGCCTGCCACGAGCACATCGGCGCCTGCCTGGATCACCCGTCGTGCGATGCCCGGTTTGACGCCTCCGTCGACTTCGAGGTGCACGGCTTTGCCACTGGCGGCAATCATGGCGCGAATGCGCTCGATCTTGGGCAGCACGTTGGGGATGAAGTCTTGCCCGCCGAAGCCCGGATTGACGCTCATCACCAACACCAGGTCGAGCTGGTCGATCACATAACGCAGCACGTCTTCTGGTGTGTGCGGGTTGAGGGAGACGCCGGCGCGTTGGCCCAAAGCACGTATTTGCTGCACCGAGCGATGTAGATGTTGGCAAGCCTCGGCATGTACCGTGATGATATCGGCTCCAGCCTCGGCGAACGCCTCGACGTAACGCTCAGGCTCCACGATCATCAGGTGCACATCGAGCGGAAGCTTGGTGACGCCACGTAGGGCTTTCACGACCAAGGGACCGATGGTCAAGTTAGGGACAAATCGTCCATCCATGACATCGACATGCACCCAATCTGCCCCAGCGCGTTCGAGCTCGCGGACCTCCTCGCCCAGGCGTGCAAAGTCGGCGGACAGGATCGATGGGGCAATCAGGACGGGGCTCACGGCACCGAGTCTGCGACATGGCCAGCCCAGCGCAAGGCTCTCTCCGGCACGGAAGCTTGCCCCTGGATTTTGCGCACAAATGCCGAGGCTGCTATTGCCGGGGCACGCCCCTATGCAGGATTACTTCGCGAAGGTTGACGTGAGCCGCTCACGCCGCAGACAATCGGGGGCGCGAAAGCCCTACGGCGCGCGAGAGCATGGCTGAGCAACGCTACCGCGTAATCGATCGACTTGAAGCCGGCGGCATGGCCGAGGTCTTCCGTGGGGAAGCCCTGAGCATGCAGGGCTTTAAGAAACAGGTCGCGATCAAGCGCGTTCTGCCGCATCTGGCGCAGAACAAGAGCTTCATCCGAATGTTCTTGGACGAGGCGCGCCTGGGAGCGCGGCTCAACCACGCCAACATCGTTACGGTGTTCGATATCGGCGCGGCCGATAACACCTACTTCATCGTGATGGAGTTCGTCGACGGGGCGAACCTCAAGGCCCTGCTCGAGACCCTGCGCAAGCTCGGTCGCAAGCCTGCGCCCAAAGAGATCATGTACATCGCGATGGAGATCTGCCGCGGCCTGAGCCACGCCCACGATCTGCGCGATGACAACGGCACGCTGCTCAACATCGTGCATCGCGATATCTCGCCGCCGAATATCCTGCTCACCAAGGGCGGCGAAGTAAAAGTCACCGACTTCGGCCTGGCCAAGGCGACGACGCAGCTCGAAAAAACCGACCCCGGCGTAGTGAAGGGTAAGTTCAGCTATCTGTCGCCCGAAGCTGCCATGGGCATGGAAGTCGACGCGCGCGCGGATCTGTTCGCGGTCGGCATCGTGATTTGGGAGGCGCTCGCGGGCCGTCGCTTGTTTCTCGGCGAATCGGACTACGACACCGTCAAGAAAGTGCAGCGCGCCGAGGTACCGCGGCTGGGCGATATCGCCCCGAACATCGACAATGCGCTGCAGGCATTCCTCGATAAGGCGATGGCGCGCGATCGCGACGAGCGCTTTTTGACTGCGCGCGAGATGGGCGATGCGATCGCCGAGTATCTGTTCAGCCACAAGCTGAAAGTCACGTCCTACGACATCGGCAATCTCGTGCAGGCGGTGGTGACGCAGCGCGGTAAGGAGCGCGAGCGCAAGGCCGACACGAGCATCATCGACCAGCTAATCCAAGAGGAGCTGCTCGCTTTCACATCGCTCGATGAGATGAACGATCCGCTCGACCCGTCCTCGGGTTCGCTGCGGCCGGCTGAGCTGTCCACCAAGCGGCGCCCACCAGAAGCGGGCGGCGCCGGTGGTGCGCGTCCGCTCGATGCCGGCTCGTTCAACGCGGGCCTCGAGAATCCCTCCGAGTGGTTTCAGGACGAGGAGTTCGATCAACCTACGTCTTTCTTCGATCGGCAGAGCCTCGATCTCGGTAAAGCACCCGGCTCCGATCCCACGGACCTCGCCGGCCTACTCGAACGCGACGACATGAAAGGCTCGCGCCAACCTGCGAGCGACAAAACGGAAGCGCTCGTGTCGATGCTCGAGAGCGAGATCGCCGAAGCCGCCAACGCCGCGCGACTCAGCGATGGTCAGGGCGACACGAGCGATCTGCAGCGGCGTAGAACGAGCATGTCACCGAATCTGAATCAGAGCCCGGCCACAGCTGCCAAGCCGTCCGGCGGGGGCGCGCTCAAGTACGTGGTGTTGGCGTTGGTGCTGCTCGCGGGCGCTGGTGCTGCGGCTTGGTTTGGCAAGCTCATTCCGCATTGAGCTGGGCGTGAGCGTCCGCTGCAGCTTGCGTGTGTTCTTGCGGTACTCCGATCCCCGCGCTAGCAAAACACCGGGGGCCGTTTGAGTACGGGCATCCAAGGAGCGCGCTGTCACGCAAGCAGAAATAGGATCATTGCTCGAGGCACACAGTAAGGATCTGATCCTGGTCCTCTTTGGGCTCGTGATCCTACTCGCAGTGTTCCTCCGCTGGCTCGCGCGGCGGCCGGCCTCCAAGCCGGCGCAACTTGCACGCTTACTACTGACCTCACTGCTTCCAGCGTTCGCCTATGCCTTCGCCGTCGCAGCCTCGCAGCAGTTCCTCAAGGTCACTGAGCTGCCGCCTTATCCAGGCTACCTTACTATTGCGCTCTACGGGGGAATACCGTTCGCGTTGCTGGTGGCGCTGTTCCCTGAACGTCTACGGGGTGTCGGCTTTGGTTTTGTCCTGACGTTGTTTACCCTGATCGTCGCTGGCGACCTCGTGTACTTCCGTCAATTCGGCAACATTTTGCCCTTTCTAGCGGCGAAGAGCGGTGGACAGATCTGGGATGTCCGAGACCTTGTCATCGACAGCTTCTCGCGCGAGGACTATTGGCTGCTGCCGCTGCTGCTGAGCGCCGTGATCGTGGCTGTGTGCTCATGGCGTCTTCCCAAGCTCGCCTGGCGCTGGCCTGGCCCCGCGCTCCAGCTCGCTCTTATCGCGGTCGGAGTGTTCTGCAGCGTTCCGCTCTACCACGATGCACAGAGATGGTTGAAAAGTCAGCGCTCGTGGCGGGTGTACAACGGAATGGATTCCGTGCGGGGCGCGGGACTCGTCCCGGCGCATCTGCGCGAAGCTGTTCGATCATGGCGCGAGGTCTCGCAAGATCAGCCGCTTGAGCCCGGACAGGTCGCCGAGCTGCAACGGCGTTACGACGAGCGCGCCAAAGCAGCCGAACCGGGCGCGGGCTTTGGAGCCGCCAGGGGTAAGAACGTATTGATGGTGCAGGTCGAGGCGATGCAGGAGTTCGTAATCGGCGCACAGCTCGATGGTCAGCCGATCACGCCCTTTCTGAATCGTCTGCAGGAGCGGGGACTGTACTTCGCAAACATCTATGATCAGACGGCCGAGTCGTCCACGTCCGATTCCGAATATCTAAGTCTCAACAGTCAGCATCCTCTGCAACAAGGAGCGGTGGCATTCAGAGTCGCGCACCACGATTTCGTGGCCTTGCCCCACGTGTTTGCCGAAGCCGGGTACAGCGCGCTCTCGGCCCATGCTTATCTGCGGGGCATGTGGAACCGCGCTTTTATTCACCCGCGGTGGGGTTTCGAGCGCTCGTTGTTCAAAGAAGAAATGGGCGAAGGGAAAGTATACGGTTGGGGACTGGCCGACCACGTGTTCTTTGAACGCATGGTGCCTGTGCTTGCCTCGCAGGCTCGACCCTGGTTTGCCTTTCTCATTACCCTGACCTCGCACGGACCCTATAATTACTTACCCGCAAAGGAACGTAAGCTTAAGTTGGGCGGCCTGAACGGAACGCAACTTGGTCACTATGTTCAATCGATGAACTACGTGGATCGGGCGCTCGAAAGGTTCATGACAGAGCTCGAAGCCAGGGGCGTCTTGGAGCATACTGTCGTCGCGATCTATGGCGATCACGACTCGCGGATGATGTTCAAGCCGGCTGACGTGAGAGGCGCAGTCAGCGAGCTCGGGCTGTCGCCGGAGCGCGTGGACAGGCTTAAGCGTCGGGATTTTGCAGCCGATCGCATTCCGCTGTTCATTGTGCTGCCGAAAGGCACATCGGTGCCCGCCGGAGTCGTGAGCACGTTCGGAGGTCAGATCGACACTGCCCCTACTCTGCTGCATTTCGCAGGTCTGCCGCGACCGCGCTCCTTCGTTGGGAAAAGCCTGTATCCAGAGCGTCCTGGGTCCGCGGTCACCGTCAAAGGTTCAGGCGCCTCTGAGTCGGCGCTGTGGATTGCAGACCGTCAAACCTGCGAAAAGCCGGACAGCTTCGAAGCGCTGCCTGTGGAGCAATGCGCGGCTTTGAAGCAGCTGGTGGCGCAGGAGCTCGAGATGAGCTGGATGTTGACGACGAAGAACCTGGCACGCGGCATCGCTGGGGGGAGCGCCAAGCCGTAGGCCTCGGGCGATGGCGGATGGGCGCGTCAGAACCAGCAGCTCGATCTCGTAACGCAGATGGATACGACGCGCCTTCACGAGCCGAGTCATGCCCGCTCGCACGCTTACTTCTTCAGCTCTGGAGGTAAGGTCGTGGTTGTCAGAAATAGCAGCAGGGCCTGACGCAGACGATGCTCTTCGGCCTCGCCATTACCGTACAGATTGACGCGCTCTTGAGGGTCATTGCGCCAGTCATACATTTCGAGCACGTGGTTCGAGGTGTCAAACAGTAAGTGACGGCGGTCGCTTACCACCGCTTTCACGTGACGTCGCGGCCGAGAAAACGAGTTTTCCTGGAATACCAAACGGGACTTGTCAGCGGGCGCACCGAACAAGACGTTGAACTGGCTTTCCATGGTGGAGCGTTCGGGAATGGTAAGGCCAGCCAGCTCGAGGAACGTCGGATACAGATCGCTGGAGGCGACCGGAGCCGTAACTTTACGAGCCTTCACCTCCGGCCCCGCGATCACGAGCGGTACGTGCGTCACTTCGCGATACAGCGTGCGGGCGTGCTGCGCGCTTCCGTGCTCGTTGAAGTTCTCGCCATGATCGGCAGTGATCGCGATATACGTGGGGCGCGCCGAGGGAAGGTCCCCTACTGCTTTCAGAATACGACCGATCGCGGCATCTGCAGCGTGGATTTCTTCGTCGTAGCGATCGATAGGCTTGCTGCCAAAATTCAGTTCGGCATGATCACGGTAAGGGTGATGCGGAGCGAGTAAGTGCACCCAAAAGAAGAACGGCCGATCGGCCCTGAGCTTCTGCAGACTATGGATAGCTTCGGTCGCGGTGAGAGCAGAGACCTTGTTGACCTCTTTGCCGCAAACCTCCGCATATTGCGTGAAGCCGCGACGAATGTTCCAGTGCGGCTTGGCAAAGACAGATCCACAGAGGATCGCACTTGTCTGATAGCCACCCCGGCGTAGCGCCTCAGCGAGCAATGTTTCGTCCGGCGAGATCACGAATGGAAAGCGCTTCGCACTGGAGAGCTTCACCTGAAAAGGCGTGCGTCCCGTCATCAGCGACCAAAGACTTGGCCCCGTGCCCGAGTCCTGACTGAAGGCCGCAGTAAAGATGCTTGACTTGTTCGCCAGCGCGTCGAGGTGGGGCGTAGTGGGGCGTCGCTTGTAACCCATAAATCCCATGTG
Organism: Polyangiales bacterium; assembly: GCA_038257655.1. Lineage (GTDB taxonomy): Bacteria > Myxococcota_A > Polyangia > Polyangiales > DASUME01 > DASUME01. The sequence goes on from JBBSJC010000283.1 coordinate 6,625, forward strand.
ATCGGCGCGTGTGGCGTCGATCGTGATCAAGACGAGATTGGGTTGGGGCGCGATCGTGCGCATGGGTTTGGTGTGGCGACTCGGCGCCACGAGCTCCCTGGCAAAGTCGTCCACTCCGTCGCAGTTCTCGTCGATTCCGTTCCTGGACTTTTCGAGCGCAAACGGATGGCGTCTGGCATCGAACGGCGCGCAATCTTCGCCCCCGGGAAACCACGGCGTGCCGTCCTTATCGAAATCCGACGCGTCTCGTAGCTCGGCGAGCACGTACTTGGCGACCAGCGTTTGATTGCTCGCAAAACTGCGCGCAACGGGGCTCTGGAGCCCAAACCAGAGCAGCGCCAGCACGCCCAGCGCCACGAGAAACAAGGGCAAGGGCCGAGCCGGAGCCGCGACCGCATGGGCCACCACCAGGCCGAGCAACGCCCCAGCGCTCAGGGCGATAGCGGAAGCGTCGATCGCGACCAGGGTCTCCGCATGGCGTCGGACGGCGATGGCAATGACGACGGCAACGACCGTCAGGATCACGCCCAGCACCATCGGCGCCGACACCAGAGTCGGCATCCGCAGCCTCTGCACAACGAGCTGAAACGCGCCGAGTAACACGCGCCTGACGATCAGAGCCCAAAGCACACAGCCGCCAGCGATAACCAGTTGGGCGCCCACGATTGCGCTGGCGATCAGCATGCTGCCATGCCGGTTCTCGATCAGATTGGCAGCTGCGTACACCGAGGCGCTCACGAACAAAGCGAGCGACGAGAGCGCCGCAAGCACGTTGGCCGAAACGCGACGGCTCTCATAGCTGCGTCGTTCGCGCCACAAGCTCGGCGTCGTCTCTGCCAGGCGCGCGCGTAAGGCTTGGCGGCGGTCGCGAGCAAAACACAACCACCAAAGCAGCGCGTAGCCTGCCCACAGCAGTCCCCCAAACACGAGCCATAGCGCCAGCACGGGCAGGAGAGCGAACCACTCCCCCGCGATCACTCCCTGAGGAGCGCGCGCAACGAGGCCCAGCACACCGTCAAACAGGCCGCAGACGACGAAGATTACGAGCGGAAGTAGCGGGCTGCGCCCCATGACGACCGCCGAGCATGTCGCGGAACTCCCAGCTTGTCGATTTCGACGACCGCGCGGAGAATCCCGAGTCCCTACGCCGCGCGCTTGATCTCGCTCAGTCGCTCGCGTGCGCGCTTCAAGCGCTCCTCGGACAGATCGACCGCACCGTAACGCGATGCGAGGTACACGCGCGTCAGCTCTTCGACTGCGTCGGCGGCCGCAAAGCCACCCTTGGTCAACGCACGCGCGTGCGCTTCAGGCGAGACGTGGGCGGGGCGCGCTTGCCCCTTACGTTCGAGCACACGCTCAAGCTCGCGATACAGCTTCTGCGCTTCACGGGCGGAGCGCGCCAGGTCGCGTCGTTTGGTGCGCGACGACCAGGCACGTAACGCGAAGAAGGCAGCAATCGCGAGCACGACCAAACCCGCTGCGGCGGCCAATAGCGAACGAGACGAGCTGCTCGAGGTAGCCGACTCTCCTGATCCCGTCTCGCTGTCTTGCTTGCGATCAAAGCCGAAGCTCGGCATGGAAAAGCCGCGTGACCACTCGCGCAAGCTGCGCAGCATGCCGATTTGCGAGCGCAAATCATAGGAAAGCACCTGGGTCATCCAGTAGCTGCGCATGGCATCGATCATGTTGTTCAGGTCAGAAAACAACGAACGAGCCGGGCCCATGCCGTCACGCGCGGTCGGAGTCGGATCGAGCGTCACCCAGCCGCGACCGGGGAGTAGCGCCTCCACCCAGCTGTGTGCATCGGACTGGCGCATGCCGTAGTAGCGACCGTAAGGGTTGTACTCACCACCAACGAAGCCCGTCACGTTTCGGGAAGGGATGCCGACCGATCGCAGCATGATCGCGAGCGCGGTCGCAAAGTACTCACAATGTCCGCGCTTCGCCTCGAACAAAAAGACCTCGAGCGGCCAGCGCACGCCCACCGCCGGCTGTTCGAGCGAATACTGGAAGCGATCCTGATCGCGCAAATACGCAAGGAAGTGGTTGGCGATTTGTTCGCGATCAGTAAGGTCTTTAGACAGACGTTGCGCAAGCTCGATCACCCGCTCGTGACCCGGAGGCATGTCGAGGTAACGGCCATCATCGACGTCGCGCGCGACTGGCACGTCGAGCTCGCTCGCATTCAGGCTCGCGACAGCTTCGTAGACGATGCCTAGCTCGTCGTTGTTGGTGTAGCGCAGGTCCAGGCCGTGGCCTCGCGTCACGCGCGTGCGGCTTTCGCGGCCAGGAACGGCGCGCGAAGGGATGCGCACGCCCACGGTGCCGGCTGGCAAGAACAAGACGGGCTCGTCTAATCGATCGAGCACGATTTTGAAGCGGAAGTCGCTGTGGCGATCTTCCATGCGCCGCAATGGATAGTAGTCGCGGATCGCGTGCATGTTGACCGACTCGCCCTCGGAGCGCGTCCAGCGACGGCCATCGTAAGAATCGAAGGCGGTGCCGCGTAGTCGCAGATAACGCTGCATCTCTGCTGGGTCGAGGATGCGGCTTGGCGTGACGCGTAAGACGATGGTCGGGTCGTCGCGGATCACACCGAAACCGCCAAGCTCCACGTTGTTGCCAAAACCTGCCACGGCTTGACCGCGATTCTTACCGAAGCTGACAAAGCCGAGGCCGACGCGGGGAAAGAGCATGAACAGTACGATCGTCATCGCAAACATCGGCACGCTGAGCAGCGCAGTCCAGGCGAGGAACGATGGGCCGACGATGCGACGCGAGCCGAGTACACGGGTGGCGTTCGTGACCTGACCGTTTGTGGCATCGCTCGGGTAGTTACGTTCGATCTCGCCGCGCAAGTGCGCAAACGTCAGCGCCCACGGAGTCGCGATCACAAACGCCACGAACACACCGGCGTAACCGAGGTCGGTGGTGAGCACGGTGGCGGCGATCAGATGCATGAAGGCGAGCACCGCAAGCTGCTGATACTCCGCCGCACTACGCCGGTTGAACAGCCGCGAGATCGACAGAAACGCCGCAAATTCCATCACCAGAGCCAGCCAGCCACCGCCTGAGGAAAAGCCGCGAAAGAGCTGTACACCGAGCCCTATCACCACGGCCACGGTCCAGCCTCGCACGTACACCGGCTGATCGATGCGTGGCGCTTCTGCAAACCAACTGACTATGAAGCCGAGCGCCACGAGTGCGAGCGCGAGCGGAGTCAGCTCGCCACCAAACGACAGCGCGACTAGGCCGAGGCCCGAAAGCAAGTACGTTACGATTTTCTGCAGCAGCGCGAAGCTCATTCGGCCGCCTCACGTACCGGTTCTTCGAGCGTGCGCACGTCGATGATGCGGGCGCC
>JBBSJC010000284.1:0-9967 GCA_038257655.1 Polyangiales bacterium
CTCCCTGGGTGCTCCCTCCAGGCACTGTAAGCGGCACGGGATGTTGTCGCCATGGGAAGCTTCGTATTGCGCTCAGCATAAGCTAGCGCCCTTTCGAAAACGGCGCCCTCGCGAGTCCGCTTGATACGCACGCCGTTCCCCGCCATCTTGGTACGAATGACCCAAACAGGAGTCGAGATGGAGCGTCGAGATGGCGAGTGAATCTGAGCTGGTCCTGACGCCCCCGGCGCCAGTCCAGGCGATCGACATGGAAAAGGCAGCGGGGCTTGTGCCGCTCGCCGATGCGCAGAAAACCCAGCTCGATGCGCGTGTCGACGGTTTCATTCGCGACCTGATTGCGCTCGACACCAACGGCCCAGAGTTCGGCAAGCGCGCCGAGCAGCTCATGCATCTCGGCCAGCGCGAGATCGCAGAGGCCGCCGGCCATTCCAATCGCTTCCTCGATCGTCCGGTCAAGGCGATGGCGTCGGAGTCCAGCGTCGGCACAGATCTGGCCGCCCTGCGCCGCACGATCGAAGATCTCGATCCAGGTCGCCGCGATTTACTCGCCCCTAAAAAGCTGTTCGGCCTGCTGCCGTTCGGCAACAAAATGCGCGACTACTTCGATGGCTACAAATCCGCACAGGGTCATATCTCGTCGATCCTGACCAGGCTTGGGAGTGGTAAGGATTCGCTGCTCAAGGACAACGCGGCCATCGATGTCGAGCGCCACGCCTTGTGGTCGTCGATGCAGCGCCTCGAGCAGATGATCCATATTTCGCGCGCGCTCGATAGCGGTCTTGATGCCAAAGCGATGGAGCTTGAGCACGTCGAGCCGAGTAAGGCCAAGGCGCTGCGTGAGGCGCCCCTGTTCGCGGTGCGTCAGCGTACGACGGACTTGCTGACGCAAATGGCGGTGTCGGTGCAGGGCTATCTCGCCCTCGACCTGGTGAAGAAGAACAACATCGAGCTGATGAAAGGCGTAGAACGCGCCTCCACCACCACGGTGGCAGCGCTGCGTACTGCAGTCACCGTCGCCCAAGCGATGACCAATCAGAAGCTCGTGCTCGGGCAGATCACGGCGCTCAACACGACTACGGCGAACATTATCGATTCGACGGGGGAGCTGTTGCGTACGCAGACCGGCGAGATTCACAAGCAAGCCGCGTCGTCGACTATACCGGTCGAGACACTCAAGCGCGCGTTCCAGAACATCTATCAAACCATGGATGCCATCGACGTGTTCAAGAGTCAGGCGCTGACGAACATGAAGACCACGATCGACGCGCTGAGCGACGAAGTAGACAAATCAAAAGGGTATATCGCGCGTGCCGAGGGGGCTGCCCAGGCGCTAGAGGACGGCGGTCTTGAACCGTTGCGTCTGACGGACTGATCATGTCCAAGCAGGAGCATCCGATCGATGAGGCGACCCAGCTAGTCCGCAGGTGGTCCTCCGAGGCCGCGCGGATCGCCAGACGCACGCGCAGTCGGCGGCTATTTGAGCGTGTGGTTAAAGCTGCGCTCTGGATGCTCTTCACAACCTTTGTCGTCATTCCGGGGATGATCGCCGGTGGCTTTCTGTTTGGACCACGCGGCGTCGAGGGGTTGATTGCTGCGCCGGTGGTGTTGTTTGGGTTATGGGCTGCGATTTTGTACTGGTACTTCGGTCGCAAGACGACGCCGCGTAAAATTCTGAAAGCCAACATCGCCCAGCTGCCCGCGCAGACCGGGGAATGGCTGGATGAAGAGCGCCTGCGCCTTCCCGCGGTTGCCCAGGAGAAACTGGACACGCTGACGCAGCGGCTTGAGGCGCTGACGCCGCAGCTCGCCACCCTGGACGCGCAGACGCCAGCCGCGCACGAGGTCCGGCGCCTGCTTGGGGAGGAGCTGCCCGAGCTTGTGCGTGGTTATCGCAAAGTACCGGCCGCGTTTCGGCAGCAAGCGTTGTATGGCGGCAAGAGCCCCGAGCGGCAGCTCATCGAGGGTCTGGAAACGATCGATCAACAAGTAGGGGAGCTGCACGAGCGTCTCGCTGCCGATGACCTGCATGCCTTTGCAACCCACGAGCGTTACCTCGACCTGAAGTACAACCGCAAGGGTAAGGTTGATTAGACTACTATTGGGTAGAGTCATTTGCGCCGCTGTAGGGCAGCTTACGCAAAAAATGGTGATTTACTAAGGTTACCTTTCCATGGTTCCGGAGAGTCAGAGGAGCGTCTCTACTATCAACGCCCGGCGTTGGCGCTGTCTTCAGCGGAACCCACCGCGCCAGCACGACCTGCACGAGCCCAACGGCAGGAGTCAAAACACAGGGCACAAGACCCGGTGCGAGCCTCAGCTTCAAAAGCCTAAACCGCCATCCATCGTGTTGACTGGAGTGAGGGTGGTTCCCGCTCCACCGGTGGCGTTGCCCACGCCGGTTCCCGCTCCACCGGTGGCGTTGTCCACGCCGGTTCCCGCTCCACCGGTGGCGTTGCCCACGCCAGTTCCCGCTCCACCGGTGGCGTTGCCCCCGCCAGTTCCCGCTCCACCGGTGGCGTTGCCCCCGCCAGTTCCCGCTCCACCGGTGGCGTTGCCCCCGCCGGTCCCTGCTCCACCCGTGCCGGCGCCCCCGCTGGTACCTGACCCCGCGTCGTCAAAAATGCTCGCGTCCCCGCCCATACCGGCATCATCTAGAACGGAGGCCCCCCCCACTGCAAGGTCGGTGTCTTCGTCAGTGGCCCATGTATCGCAGCCCGCCCCTGGACCGTGCCACGTGCCGCATGCGTACATACCACCCACTAAGGTGACTGTGATCCATCGCGATTGCATGCTTGTCATCATGCATCTTACGTGCCTGGCTCCCCCGTGGGCCCTTGGTCGAACTCACTTCTCTTGTTCTGGCTTTCTCGCCGGCGAGAAATAGCCGGTTGCCTGAGAGCGACGCATCCACGACGGAGATCCGTAAACTAGCGTTCCGGCCAAGGTGGTGAGGTGCAGACGCCAGCGTAGGTCCGTGGCCATCATCTGCGAAAGCCAGCAGGTGGCTTCATCGATCACGGAGAAGGTCTCCTGGGCGCCAGCGGCCACGGGCGTCAGGGCTTGTCTGACCATGCCTTTGAACGCCGTGGCCCACAGCCCGCTGCCCGGAATCACCCAGGCGCGACACGTCGCGGTGCTCGCCTGCAAGGCTACAACACCAGCCCGAACCACCTCCGGACCGGGCAGCTCGGTCTGCTCGCCCACCACGGAGAGCACGCAGTTGGGCCCCTCTGAGGCGAGTCGGTTGGTGACTTCGACGTAAGCTCGTAGCGCTTCGGCCGTGATCGCTTCACGCACCGCGAAAATCGTGACGTGTCTCCACGCTGCGACGGTCACTTGCTGGGTTTCATAGATTAACTGGAGCGAGCTCGAGCTCATGAGGTCCTTTGGCCACTGTCGAAGCACGGTGCCCGTGGCTGCTCCGCGCCTCACCTTCGACTATCGCACGGTCTGCGTAGGACGTGGTCTCGCACAAATTTTCATGCCCCAGGATGGGGTACCAGGACCTGGCCCAAGCTACCCCCCGGGGTCAATTGGGAGGGACCGCGCTAGGAATGGTCGCGTGACCGGCCAAGATCCTTGAATCATGGCGAAAGCATGAGCACTGGCCCACCCTGTCGGTACGAAACTTATAGTGTCCCATCCCCAACACGGGAGGGGGCCCTGGCGCGTTCAGGGCAGCGGGCACCCCTGCTACGGGGCGGCTTGATAACTCACATCGGTTTGACACCACGCCCACCGCGGGCTTGAATAGCCAAACAACGTTATGAGCTTCGGTTTTGGGGCCATACGGGGGGAAGGAACGAGGGACCCTTGTTGCCGTTTCAATTTTTAGACATGGTCGATGGCCTTACACGTCTCGATCCAGTCAGAACCTATCCTGCGCGGGCCGCTGATCTGGTGACCCGCATGAGTGCTGCGGATGGCTATGAGGTGCAGCTCGTGGGCGGTGAAACGTTCGCGAGCGGCCTTGGGGTTGGCCAAGAACGCGTGAATATCGTGTTTCCGCTGCGCTACGGACGCCAAACATTGGGACAAATCACGCTGTACATGCCGGAAGGCAAGGACCATCTGGATCCCCATGACCTGCGAACTGTGCGTTGGGCGGCGCGCATTATGGGGCGCGGCCTCAGCTATGCGGCTCGCATGCGCCACGAATCGCGGCGCTCGAGTATCGAGGATGTCACGGATGCACTGGCTCGGGCACCAATCACACCGCGCGAGCGCGATGTCGTTGGGCTGCTGATGTCAGGCGCCTCCACCCGTCAGATCGCCTCCGAGACGCATCTTACCGTTGGTACGGTGCACACCTACCTGAAGCGCATCTATCCAAAGCTCGGCGTGCGTTCACGGGTTGAGCTCGTGGCTCGCATGATCGGCACCGACGGGCTGATGTTCGCCCATGATCCGCATCAGCCGGTGGTCGCACCCGACATGCACGTGGACCTGGAGATGGACGCAGAAGAGGCCGTGCAGCAGGCGATGCACTGAGTTGCGGGCGATGCATGACGCTCTTCGCTACTTCTTGCGCACGATATGCGTAGGAAGTAGCCCCATGCGTTCCAGTCATCGCTCGCATGCAGCAGTCCGAGTATCAGCTCACGAGCGCGTTGAGCTTGTTGCGCACGGAGCGATAGAGCTCGTCGCCGCGTGCGGTGCCGAGCTCTACCAAAAGCGCAGTCATCTTCTGCTCGGGGCTAGACTTCGAAGCTGGGGCAGTCGACGAGTAGGTTTTGAGCTCGCGCGCGCCCTTGGCTGACTTCTTCGCGCCACGGGGCTTAGCCGCAGTGACTGCGTCCCCAGCTTTAGCCGGTGGCTTGTTGGCGGGCTTGACCTTGGCAGCTTTTTTGGCCTTGGCTGGCTTGGGTGCCTTCGAGATGCCGTTTTTGGCAGAGCCGCCTTTGCCAGAATTACGGACTTCCGACTGGACCGTCCAGATAAGCTTCTTCCTCAGGTCAAGGCCCGCATCCTTGGCCTTTGCAACGATCTCATCGGCGGAGACATCGTCTTCGAAGCTCTTGATGAAGGCCGTTTTATTGAGGGGTTTGTCGCCCTTGCTCTGATTCTTCTTCGCGGTCATCGGATGCCCTTTAGTCCTTCGTAGGTGCCGCGCGGTCTGCCGGCGAGCTGGTGGGCGCGAGGTTAGCCCAGAACTTGTACATCGCACACGAAGTATCGTGCGCAGAACAGACAGTCATGCAGACGTCCGAGACCTGAGGGTCAGCGGGGCGCCGCAGACTTCTCAGTGCTCAACCTGAAGAGCACGCACCGTGAGGACGGGCATCCGTGCCGATCGGAGCACGCGTTCGGCTACGCTACCGAGGAAAAAACGCCCTAGGCTTGTCCGCCCATGGGTGCCCATCACGACCAGGTCCGGATGCTCCCGTTCAGCCGCATCGAGGATGGCTTGCGCCGCCACGCCATGCGCCGTCTGGGTACTTACGACGACGTCGGTGCGCAACGTGCTGGCCAGGTCTGCTAGCTTGGCTTCCATCGCGATCTGGTACTCTCGGATGAGTCGCGGGGAGTCGAGTCTTCCTTGCGGCACCGTAAAGGTTAGATCGTCCAATACGTGCAGCAGTACGAGCTCTGCACCCGTTTTGTGGGCGAGCGTCTCAGCGGTTCGCACGGCCGCAGTCGACGGATCCGAAAAATCGACGGGACTTAGGATCTTCTTGATGGCCACGATGCCTCCATTCGGCGGTGCTCGCAGAACGAGCAGGAAGGCTCGCTCGTGATTACAGTTAAGCTCACCTACGCCAGGTCGACGCCGCGTCCAGCGTGTATTCTTTCATGCTCCGAGCAGGTCGTCCGAGCATCTGCTCGATGCTGGGATCGACCTTTTCGGCGTCGCCTCCCCGCAAGCCCACATGCAGGATCGTCTGGATGGCTACCTGCCGCCAGGGCATGCGTCGCCTGAACCGAAGATGCCAGGCATAACCGGGAATACTGGCCTCCTCATAACGTATGGGTCGGCCTATCGCTGTCGAGAGTGCCTGTGCGACCTGGTGGAACGTTATCGCCTCGGGGCCGGTTAGCGTAAGCGCCCGCGCTCTAAAAGGCGTCGGTCTCGCGAACACCTTAGCGGCTACTGCCGCCACATCTCGCACGTCCACAAAGGCGACTTGGCCCTGCGCAGCTGGCACATAAATACGGCTGTCGTCCACGATGTCGCGCAGGTAGGCATCTTGCAAATTCTGGGCAAAGAAGCCCGGACGAAGCACCGTCCAGGCGCTCCCGCATTTTGTCAGGTGAGCTTCGACCTTGTGGTGGGGCACCCACTTCATACGGTCTGCACCCGCGACAGAGAGGAACACGATGTGCTGCACTCCTGCTGCGTAGGCCGCAGAGACGAATGGGCAGAGCGTCGTCTCCATGTCTCCAAGTGGAGGGGGCCGAAGCAGAAAAAGGGAATCGCATGCGTGTAACGCAGGAGCCCAGGTTCTTCGGTCGAGGAAGTCGAGGCGGGCGGTCTCAAGACCAGGGAAGCGCCGCTTGAGCTCACGCTCCTCTCGGCCGGCCACGCGCGTAAGCAGACCGGTTGATAGGCATTCGCGCGCCACTTCACGCCCTACGTTCCCTTGCGCTGCTGTAACCAGGACCCGCACTGCATTACTCATCGCAAATCCTTTGTTGCGGCCTGGGCGAGCCCGGGCGAACGTGAACGACGCTGAACCATCATAGGTGCAAATAGGGTGTCCCTGAGCGGGAAAGCATCAAGCTCTCAAGCTCGTGGCTTTGCTCTCGCACAGCCACAGGACATGCTCGCCTCATGCAACGCGAACCCGTGTCCTCAAGTGCCATCGTGTCTGCCGGTTACGATTCGGATACGCACCAGCTCGAAATCGAGTTTCACGGTGGACGCGTCTACCGCTACTTTGGGGTGCCGCCGGGCGCCTATGCCTTCCTGCGTCGCGCAAGCAGCAAGGGGGGCTACGTAAGCCGAATGATCGAAGGCCACTATCCCTATGAGGAAGTCACGCCGGAACCTGCTGCACAGGACCTTCTGAGCGCGTTACAGGGTTCCCTGAAGAGGGGCGTCGATCAAAATGAGATAGGTGCCGGCCAAGGCGAAACCGACTGAACGGCAGTCGTCTACGTGACGACTAGTTATATTTGTACTTCTTGAGCCTGCGTGGCGCGATTCTTGAGTGCTCAGGCCCGATGTGCGCGCCCGCGACTGGGTGCGCACCGGGTGATCGAATTCCAATCAAGGAGTGACGACTATGATGACCAAACACATTTGGTCCGGTACCGCATTGGCAGCAGGTCTTGCGCTGTTTGGTTGCGAGAACAATGTCCAAGAGGCGGTTGAGGACCTTAAAGAGGCGCGCCGAGAAAGCCCGGAGGTCGCGAACGATCTGCAACGGCAACTCGATGAAGCCAAGGCTGAAGTGGCACGGCTGGAGGAGAAACTCGCGCTGGCACAACGTGGCGTCACGGACGATGTCCGCGCAGAGAGGCAGGAGCTGAAGGGAGCTCTTAAAGAGGAAGAGCAGGAGGTTCGAGAAGAGGTGAAGGAGGCGCAGCGCGCGGCTCGCAACCTGAACCAAAATACACAACAAGCAGAGCAGCTGCTTGAGCGGACCCAACCGCCTGAATCCGTCAGAACCGAGGTCAACACGCGGACTGAAGTTGTGCCTGGAGAACAAGAGGTCGAGGTCAACAGAGAGCAGAAGAACATCCCCATCGACAGTGCCAGGGCGACCGAACGCAAGACCGAGTCCAGGGATCGCAAAGCGAAAGAGGCACCTACCGAGACGCGTTGAGCGCCGTCAGTCAGGGCTGGGATCGCCACTGCTGCCGCCGCTGCCACCGAGCTCTGATTGCTGATTGATCATGATAGTGCCTCTTAATCCAAACGTTGTGCTTTGTGCATGCAGCGTGCCGAGAGCACTGATCTCGCTTTCCCACGCGCATCACGTGCACGCTCGCTCCTGAAAGATGTCTGTCGCGATGGGTGTCGCTGCCGCCACCTTTCGTATTCGCGTAGTAGAGTTCGTCGTTTGGTCTTAGGACGGCGGCGACCTGTGGCCGCCATGACAGCCCACTGAGGTGAGGTTGCCTCAGGCAGGGCCGGCATAGGCGTTAGCAGTTTCCACCCAACGGCCTGCCCCATCTCTGTCGTCGTGAGCGTGAGCGTGGTCGATTCGAGCAACCGACAGCACAGTTCGTCGCCACGGCAGTGGCGCTCAGCGAGCAGGTGCCAAGGGACTGCGACCGAGAGCTACTAACACGCATGGGTAGGGCCGGTGCCGTGCGCTGCGACATGGAAGCTGACTACGTTACGGCTCGAGGGAGTCAGATCTCTACGCCCAGGGAGAAACCTGCGCGCAGCAACCTACCCTCTTCGCGGTAGCGCTGGCGGGATTCCAGCGTCGACACGCGCCTGCGCACGACGACCGAGAGCTCGATAAGAAATCCGTAGCCCACCAGCGGATAGATACGCGCGTAGCCTTCGCTATCGAGCACTAAGTCGGACGTGGGTATGTCGATAGTCAGCTTTTCCTGGTTCCGGTCCAACCCCTGATGCGACTCATACTGACCTATCAAACTGCGCGCTCCTAGGCGTAGGCCGCGCACGCTCAGCTCGAGCGCGAGCGAGCTTGAGGCACCCCAGGAGTAGGCGTAGCCTGCCTTGTATAAGACCGTTTTGGTGCGTGCATCCGGGTTGTCACGTTTCCAGGCCCCGAAGGGCCAGGCCCGAATGCCTGCGAAGTCAGGCCCGACGCGTGCGCTCACGTGGAGGCCGGCATGGGCGAATAGCACGTCTCCTTCGAGCGAAAGGCCGGGCAGATGCGTCAGGCTCACGTCATCCTCGAAATCGGGGAAGCGCATTCGGCGATACCGATAGCCCACACCGGAGCCTACGAGCACGCTACCTCCTCTTCCTTCGTCCGAGATGTTCTGGAGGTAGTAGCCGGCCAAGACCGTTTCGGAAAAGAGATCCACCTCCCCTTGCTGATCGGGGCTCGCCGTCAGGTTGAAGTGCAGTCGGGTGACGTCGGCATCGCGCAGGAAGCCGCGAAAGCGCCCGGGTCGCAAATAGGAAGGAATGGCCACGAAAGTACCTTCGAGGGCGAAGGTGTTGGATGGCCTCCGATCTAAGCTTGGCGTGGCATTGAACGCCATGCCCAAGCTCATCGAGAAGCGATGCCAAAGCGCGGATGCATAGCCAAGACGATCAGCAGGGCCCGCGGCATGCCCGCTTGCGTGATCTATCCGGTTGTGGAGCGTCTGCAGGATGCCGAAAGTAAAGGCACCTACGTGCTGTCCGCGCGCCCTAGGGCTGACTGGATGGGTCACATACCAAGCAAAGCGCGACCAGAACTCGCCCACGGCGATGCCCGCGATAGGGGTGGTGACCAGATCGTTGATGCTTACCTTCTCGCGAAACTCCAGGCCGTATTCCCAGAGAAACGAAGTGCCGGTCGCATAGGCTATCGACGCGCCCAAGCTCAAGCTGTTCGAACGGGCGGCGTGGTAGTAAGACGCGCCGGACAAGGGATGCCAGAGGAAGTTGATCGGAAAGGAGTTGTTGTCGTAGCGCAAGATGTCCGTCGTCAGACGCTCGCCAAAGCCTGGAAAGTCCCAGTCAGCTCGGTTGCGGCGGTCGAGCCAGTACCAGGTCAGCCCGATGCCCAAAAACAGCGACTCCTCGAGGCCCGCGCGCAGATAGTGGGGCTCCGCGCGCGCATGCAGGCGCCGGTAAGCGCCGCTTGCGCTGCGCGCCTGGTGCTCGACGTCGACGAAGCAATCGCTCTTACCTTCACACTGCGCGGATGCTTGAGTCGGACCCCAATAGGTGACGAGAAGGAAGGCGCAGATCGACAACGCAGACTGAAGACGGCACCGACGCATGAAGCTCAGCTTGCTAGAAACCTTTGGCCGCCGATGTGACGAGGTCTCGCCGTGCAGGCCCTGCGCTTCCGGGGGTAGCACAGGTTCATGCTGATGCTTTAGATGC
>JBBSJC010000285.1:0-9946 GCA_038257655.1 Polyangiales bacterium
CTGCGTCTTACGTTCGGCGACGCTGACGACGATCGTCTTCATGCGTGCGGGTAAGTCTGCAGCATCGGGTTCGACCGTGACGCTGGTGAATACATCGAGACCGAACAGCGCGTCCTGGCTCTTACGCGCGACTGAAGGTCGGTAGAGATCGCCGGGCTTGAACAACACGCGATTTCTAATCATCGATTCGTTCGAGCGATCGGCCCCCTGCACTTCGATACTGCTGACGCGCACGCGGAAACGCTCGGCCATTTCGAAGCTGATTTCGGCGCGCGTCTTGTCATCAGACATGCGCACGCGCGGCTCTATCGTGGCGTAGAAGAAGCCAGCTTCTTGATAGGCTTCGAGCACGCGTAGCCGCGCCTCTTCGAGCTTGAGATAGCTGAACGGGGCGCCGCGCTCGAGTGCTGCTGCTTGCAGCAGACTACGGCTTGAAAGCTTGGCGTTGCCTTGCATCCGAATGTCGTAGACGAAGGTGCGTGGCCCTTCGGCGACCGCGATTTCGACGACGGCCCGGCCTGGCTCAGGCAGGGGGACGACCTTGGGCGGCGACACCTCAACACTCAGATAACCCTCGGCGCGATACAGCTCGCGCACGTGCTCGACTGCTTCCTCGTAGGTGGGGCCGTAAAAGATGCGCCGCGGATCCTGCACGATCGGTGGCTTGGTGCTGCGCTGCGTTCTTCTTTTGCCGCCACCAAAGCCGAGCTCATCGGCGACGTCCGAATCGACCGGTCTGCGCACCGTGGAGCCCGGTAAGTCTTCTTCGAGGTAGCTGTAGATCTGATCGCGCAAAAGCTCGCTTTCAAAATGGCTAGCGCCCGGAAAGCTGACCGCCACGATCTCGCGCTGGATGCCGGGTACGATGGCCACGTCGATCAACACGGAGCTTTCTTCCCAGGTTTCGTGCGATTCGCTGTCGGACAGCGGCTCTTCGAGACGTTCGGCCGTGATGTTCACTTGCACGTCCACAAAGCCGTAACGTCGATACAAGTCGAGCAATCGGTTTTGCAGCGCATGCAGCGAGGTGTCACCGAGCAAGCGCTCGGCGCCGAGATCAAGCGCCTCGAATACCTCGCTCTTTTGCAGGGGCTCGTTGCCGTGAATGCGTACCTCGTGATGCGGTCCGACCAGGCTCGGGATAAGCAGGCGCGCGCGACGCTCGGTACGCTCGATCTTGGGCTCGCCAAATTCCGCCGCATAAAAGCCGGTGCGGCGCAGCAGCTCTTGCGCTTGCTCGAGGCTGTCTTTGAGCTTGGCTTCGTCGAGGATGTCTCCCACCTCGAAGCGCAACACGCGCGAAAGGCCCTTACGCTTGGGCAATGGATCGCCGACGAACACGATTTCGATGATGCGCGTCGGCTCGCCGTCGACGATCTCGACGCGCACGACCTTACGACCTGGATCCTCGGTGTCACGCACGACGATGCTTACGGCGGCATCGTGATAGCCACGGGCGCGGTATGCCTCGATGACCGCGGCCTTCCAGACCGGAAAAGCCGTATCGTCGATTTCCGCTTCTTCGCGCACTCCGATCAAACGGCCGAGTTCAAGATCATCGAGGGCCTCGTTTCCGAGCACCTCCACGCGCTGCGCAACCAGACGGGGAGCGAGCTGCACGACCAGCGCAATCCCGCCGCTTGTAGGCAAAGCGTCGATGTCGATCTGAGCCCAACGCCCCGTGTCCGACAGCTTGCGAATCGCCTCTCGCACGAGCGCACGCGTCAACGGCGCACCCGTGGGGATGAAGAGCTCGCTAGCGTCGAGCCGCCCGGCTTGATCCCCCGCGACGCGCACCTCGACAATGCGTTCGTTGAGCCAATCGGCGGGGATTTCGGCACGTGCCGTGGAAGAGGACGTGGACGCGTAAAGCGTGCCCAGCAACATCGCTGCCAAAAGCCAGGCGCTGCGCGATATCGCAAGCCAGCTAGGCACCCCCGCAGCAGCGCCGCGAATCGCCCGGCTTTGACCCAGGCGCTGCGCTCCGGACAAGATCCTCACCGCTGGTCGTGTATCTCAGTCAAACTCGAGCCGCCAGCGCAGATCCACGCCCACGTTGCCAAACTGCGAAGAAGTCGTGGTCTGCACGTTGTCGTAAGCGGCCTCTACGCTGGTCTGATTACCGAGACGCCACTCGACGCCCGTTTTGAAGTTGGAGTCCGCGGTGAGCCCGGTAGTGGCACTTGCGCGCACGGTTTCGCTCAGACGTTTGCCGACGACGACCTGCGGCTCCGTGCGATTGGTGCGCACGGAATAGGCGCTGGTGACGTTAAAGTCGTCGATCAACGGCAGCGCACGTTTCACTTCGCGATCGACGCCAGAAACAGTGGCCAGTGCCTCGAGCGCCGCCCCGCCGGTCAGACTGCCCGTGCCTAGCCGCTCGGCCTCGACGCGCGTGAGCCCTGCCGTCAGCAGCAAGGCGATGTCTTCTTGGGCCAGTGCGGGATCGCTCGAGGTCGCGATCTTGAGGTTGTCCGTTTCCCCCGTGGCATGCAGGTTGATGAGCCATCGTGCGCCAGACGCATCCGCTGCGCGGCGAAACTCGGTGCGCGCGTGCACGTCCAGACGCGGCGTGATGTGGTGCTCGTCGTCAAACCTTACGGTCCCCTCGTCGAGCGTGAACTGACTGCTGCGAAAGCGCAGTGTGCCGCGCGTCAGTGCCAAGGTTCCAAGCACGCCCACACGTTGGTCGGTGCCGACCACGCGAAAAGCGCGCTCGCTGTCTTCGATGCGCAGCTCGGCGGTCAGCAAGTTGTTCGAGATGCGGATCGGCTCATCATCGACGATTTTGAGATTGAAGGCGATGCGATCAAGCGCGGGATCGTAGACCTCGCGATAGACGCGTTTGGCTTGCGACAGCCCAGTCAAACGTTCGGCGATGCCCAGGGAGAACGGTCGCTTGTAGCGGGCCCGCAGCAGACGCACGGTGCCGCTGAGCTGGGGGATACGTGTGCTTGCATCGAACTGCAGACGCGTGTCAGCCGCGAACGCAAGCTCGACACCCGTGTACGGTTCAAGGCTGATGTCGCGCAGGGTGAGAAACAGCTCGTAGCGATCGAGGCTTCGGCCCTTGAGGGCAGCGGAGCCACGCACGTTGATCTTGCCTCCAGCGAGCTGCGCATCGAAACGTTCGAGCAATACTTCCCGTTCGCTAAAGGCGATGCTTGCCGAAACTTTCTCGAGCGGTTGTGGATAGGACTCGAGCAAGAGCGTGCCGCCCGCGAGCGAAGCGCGGCCGTAGATGCTGGGCGCGGCGACCTTGCCGGTCACTTTCACGTCGATGGTGAAGCGCCCCGTGGAGCGGGAAATGCCAGGCACGAGCGCAGACAGCGCGCTCAAATCGACGTCGCCGTGGAGCGTGGTCTGTAGCCCCGTGGCGATCGAGCCACCCCCGTCGACGGTGAGCACCGAGCCATTGCCGACCAGACGCGCGCGCTCGATGATTGCCCCGCGGCCGGTCAGGCGCACGACCAAAGGCCCGTCGCTTTCGATCCATGCTTTGTCGCGACCGATGCGCGCACTGAGCAAGCTGACGCGACCTTGCAAAGAGTCAGGATTGGCGAGCATACCGTCGCGCAAATCCACATGACCGCTCAGCGAGCCTGTGATCGGCTGATCGGTACGCTTTTTAGGCCCGAACAGCCACGCCATCGGTAGCTTCACCAGGTCGACGGCCCCGCGCACGGGCACGCCGTCTGCCACGCCTATCGCTAAGTCGAGCGCGAGCCTGCCATCGAAACCTTTGCCGCAAACTAAGTAGCCCATGGGAGGAGAAGGCTCCCTGTCGCTTACTGGCTTGGTGTCGCTCTGCCAGGTGGCGTGGGCAAGGCCGATACGCGCGTTGGCGCAGCGCTCCTGGCTGGGCGGGTGATCCGGATTCCATTTCCACGCGGCCTGCACCCATGGGTCGTCGCGGTGGGTGAGCTTGACATACGTGCGCAGATCGCCGAGCGAGCGTTCCCCGACCGAGGCACCGACCAACTCCAGGTCGAGATCGGCCAGCGGCTGAAACAACGTGCCGCGCACGACGCCGACGCCATTGAGGGCGCCGTTGATGTGCTCGGGCGAGCTTGCAAGCGCCTCGAGGTCGCGCAGGTGCAGCGCCTCAGCCATGACCGTCATGTTGAGCTTGGCGCCGAGATCCATGCTTCCGGATGCGTGCAGCGCGCCT
This sequence comes from Polyangiales bacterium, assembly GCA_038257655.1. Classification (GTDB taxonomy): domain Bacteria; phylum Myxococcota_A; class Polyangia; order Polyangiales; family DASUME01; genus DASUME01. The sequence continues at coordinate 4,172 of JBBSJC010000285.1, forward strand.
GTGCCCTTGCTTAGATGCAGCTCTGAAAGCGCGAGCTGAATGCCGCGGGTGCCCTGTGAAATGTGACGCCAGGTGAACACGCCGCCGATGCGACCGCGCTCAAAACCAAGCCCGTGCACGCTCGCTTGCTCGACGTTGAGATCGGTCGCAACGGCCAGGGTTCCGTCTGCGTCGTCTCCTGGAAACCCGAGCGTGTAGCGCGCGGTCACCGAACCGTTGACCACGCCTTGGTAAGGTTTGAAGTCCGGGTCATCCTCGAGCACGAACGTATGATAGAAATCAGCCAGTAGAAGCTTCTGGATACTCGCGCTGCCATCGATCGAAAAGTGCTGGGTGAAATCGAGAAATAGATCGTCGATCACGTAGCGCGTGTCGTTTTTAGCGACCTGAGTGTCTTTGAAACGGACCGCGAGCCCTTCCTGCTCGAGCACAGCCTTAGTTGTCACGTGTCCCAGACGGTAGCCGTCGATCGAGAAGCCCTCCATGTCGAGGCTGCCGGTGAGTGTGGGGTTGGAATAGGTTCCGGCGACATCGAGCTTGAACTTACCGGCGCCGGTCAGGGGCATGCCGACCAGACCCGTGCTGTCTTGCAGGTCGAGATGCTCGCCGTACGCCGTCACGCCAAGCGCGTCTTCGAAGCCGAGATGCACGGTCGCGAAGATCTCCGAATGCGGCAAGCGCCCGTGCAAGTTCTCAAAGCGTAAGGCATCGGGGCGGATCGTGACGCGGCCCGCGACGCGCCCTGCAGGCGTGCCGATGATCTCGGTCGCGGTCGGGTCGTGATAGGCGCCAGACAGCGTCTTGAAGCTGACGTGATCGGCCCAGATCGGTCCGGTAATCGCGATCGGCGCAATGGTGCCCTTGAGGTTGAAGCCGCCGCGCAGCACCCACTTCACCACGCAATCCTGCGTGACATCGAGCTGAGCCATCAGCTTTTCAAACTCGAGGTGCGGCACGTCGCCTTGCACTTCGATCGGCATGTTGCCGGTCAGGCCCATGCGTCCTGAGATCTTGGCGATGCCACCGTTCTGCACGATCTGGCCCTGACTGCCCGGAAGCAGCCGAATCTCTTCGGGTGAAGCCTCCACCTTGAGATCGAGCACGCCAAAGCCAAAGCCGGCGATGTGCGCATCGGCGAGGTGCACGTCCCCTGCGCCGCGCGCTGCGCTACCGACACCTGCGATGGTCGCGTCGACCGCGAGTTGCCCATCGATCGGTGGCAGGTCTACTCCCAGGTCCCATTGGGCAAGCTTGGCCAAGTCCGCTTTGAGCTTGAGCTTGAGTGCGTAGCGGCCGTGGGCTGCGGGGAGCGCAAGCTTAGCGTCGCGAATACTCAGGTCGAAGGAGCTCGCCTCCACGCGCAAGCGGCGCACCTCGATCACATCTGGTGCCAGGCGCGCTTCTAGCGCGATGCCTTTGATTTTTTCCCGGCCGCCCCGCCCGCCTCCATGGTCGACGTAGCCCTCTCCCGCGGAGAGCTGCACCTGAATGCGAGTGCCGTCAGTGACCCGGGCGACCAGATTGAGCCGAGACAGCGAACCTGAGAGCCCGGGCGCGCCGTCGATGAAAAGCTGCGCGCGACGCACGATCAGCTCCTCGAGTGGCAGACGCTGGGGCGCGGCCCCCTGCTCGTCATCCGCTAACGGCAGCTCGGGCAAGTTGACGATGCGGCCATCTTCGACGCGCAAGCGCACGAACGCGCCTTCGATCTGCAGCCGTGATATCTGCACGCGACCGCGCAACAGCGGCCAAATTGCAGGCTCGATGATCACGCGGGTCGCCGTCGCCAGCAGGCCGTTTTTGGGGTGGGTGACGCGAATGGTCTGGCCTACGACGCGAAACGGTAGCTCAAGCGAGATCGGGCCAAGCTCCGCGTGCAGACCGAGTTGCTCGTGAATCGCCCCGGCGACGCGTGCGTGAATGTGGGCGCGCACGCGCGGATCCTGCAGCGCGCTCCAGCCCAGGATGGCGCACAGCGAAAACCCGAGCAGTATCCAGCGCTTTCTGAATCGGTGCCGCTTGCTCGTAGACTTTGAGGTCGCCGCGGACATGAAGATGGCCTGTCTCTTGAGATAGCACGAAGGCTCGAAATTCTCGTGTTTTCAGGAGCTCGCGCCTCGCTAGCGTTGTCAGACGCGCGAGCCCCGGACACAGTTCAGCCATGGAACCCTCTCAAGTCGCCTTTGGTCTGTCGCGCGAAACGACAATCGTGCGCAACGCCGATGGAAAATGGTTTCAGGACGGTGAGCCGCTCGAACACGAGCGACTCACGCGCGCCTTTGACCGCTGGATCGAACGGGCCGAAGATGGTCGTTTCTGCCTGAAGAACGACATCAATTGGGCTTACTTCAAACTGGAAGGCGCGCCTTTTTTCGTACGCAGTGTGCGGATTGAGGCCGGTGTTGCGCAGTTGACGCTCTCAAATGATCAGGAGCTTGCACTCAACCCCCATACCCTTCGTGAGGGGCCAGACGGGGCGCTGTACTGCGATGTCGGCCCTGATTTGTGCGCGCGTTTTGATAAGCACGCAGCAATGCAACTCTCGGAGCTGTTAGGCGAAGATGAGCTTGGCCCATACGTGCAAGCAGGCCATGATCGCGTTCGGCCGCCGCGCGTCAGCGACCCGCTCAAGCCGCTCGAGCCCCAAAGAGAAACGAGCCCATGAACAAGAGTGCAGACAAGGTTGCCGCCGTGCTCGCATTTGTCCTTGGCGCCCCCTTCGTATTCATGCTGGTTCAGAGCTTTGCCGAGGGTGAGGTCAGGCGGCGCGAGATCCCGGTGCGTGCGATGCTCGGCGACGAGATCTATGAAGGCTTTCGCGATGGCGAGACGCCCGCGCAGCACTACTACGGCAACGATCGCACGGCGCCGGATTTCGAGCTGAAGGATCAACACGGTAAGACTTGGAAGCTGAGTGATCAGCGCGGCAAGACGGTGGTGATGAACTTCTGGACGATCACCTGCGCGCCGTGCGTCGAAGAGATGCCCTCGCTCGAGCAGCTCGCCTTGATCGCCGAAGACCGTAAGGACGTGGAGGTGGTTGCGATCACCACCGACAAGAACTGGAGCGAGGTACAGCACCTGTTCAAGCCCGACTCCAAGCTCAAGGTCTTGTTCGATCCGGAAAAGAAAGTTGTGCGCGACAAGTTCGGCACCAAGCTCTATCCGGAGACTTGGGTCATCGATCCCAAGGGCGTGCTGCGCGTACGGGTCGACGGGGCCCGCGACTGGTCTGCGCCGATCGCGATCGAGATGTTCGGAACGCTCGCAAGCTGAGGGTCTTCAACGCGCGTCGGAATTGCGAAAAAGCGCTTAGTGCGCGCCCACTACTCGCTGTTGAGTGGGCCGAATAACACGGCGCCCATCACGACAAACACGAGATCGAAGGCGCCTAAAATCCTCAGCCAGTTGCCGATTTCGCTGAGGCTTGCGCCGCCGAGCACCTCGCGCGTGGCCACGACCCCGGCGAGCAAGGCGGGCGACACCAGGGGAAACAAGACCACGCTAAGCACGACTTCCTTGGTGCGCGTGCGGACGCCCATCGCGGCGAACAAGGTACCGGCGGCGGCGAAACCGATCGTGCCGAGCACGACCAGCGCCGCAACCGGCAACCATACTTTCCCGAGATCCAGCCGATACAGCACGGCGATGATCGGCACGAGCAAGATCTCCACGATCAGCAAGAACACGAAGATGCCAAGCGCCTTACCCAGGAAGATCGCAGGCCGGGGCAAGGGCGACAGCAACAGACCGCGCATCACGTCGTTGTCGCGTTCGCGCGCCCAGCTGCGGCCCATGGCGAGCACGCCCGAAAACGCGATGCTGATCCACAACACGCCCGGTGCCACGCGGCGCGAGGTGACGTCGTCGAGGTAAAATGAAAGCGACGACATCACGGCTACAAGCAGCGCAAAAAAGCCGGTGGTGATCAGGATCTCGCCCGTGCGTAGCTCGATACGCAGGTCCTTTTGGAAGACGATCCAGCTGCTGCGTAAAAGACTCAAGCAGCCTCCTCGGTAACGACACGGCCACGCGACAGACGCAGGCGTCGATCAGCCAGGGCATCGGCGAGTGCGACATCATGGGTGATCAAGGCGACGATCGAGCCGCGTGCCCGCTCGACTTTGACAGCGTCGATCAACTGCGCAGCAGCACGCACGTCAAGACCTGTGCTCGGCTCGTCGAGCAAGAGCAGACGCGGTTGATGCAACAGCGCTCGGGCAAGGGACATGCGCTGCAGCTGACCGCGGGAATAGGTGCGTGTGGGTCGATCCCAAAAAGTCGTGGCTTCGAAGCGTTCGCCGAGCTCGTTCACGCGCGTGACCGGCACTTGGTACAGACTGGCAAAAAGCGCGAGGTTTTCCCGACCACTCAACTCGGGATAGAGCATCGCGGCATGGGCGAGCACGCCGAGCGTGCCGCGCAGAAGACTACGTTCGCGCCAGGCGTCGAGCTTGCCAAAGAACAACGTGCCGCGCGTGGGGCGACTGAGCAGCGACAGGATCTCGAGCAGCGTGCTTTTGCCCGCGCCATTGGGCCCTTCGATCACGGTGATCTCGCCCGCGCTCAGGCTCAGGTCCACACCAGCGAGGGCACGCGTTGCGCCAAAGACTTTGACGATGCCTCGCGCCTCTACGCGATCGAAGTCGAGCGCCACGGACGAAAGGTTAGCACGAAGGATAAGCGGCCTAACGATTCCTGCGCGACAAGCTCAGCAATGCCCCGCACTGCCTGTGACTCGGGCGACTCAGATGCGACTCAGACGCGGCTTAGAGCTGTCTTAGAGGCCTACGAACACTGCGCGCACGTCGTCGTCGTCGTCGATCGCCGACAGAAAGGCTTCAACTTCGGCGCGCTTTTCGTCATCTAGGGCAACTGGATTCTTAGCGACCCACACCAGCTCCTGTGAGGTCAGATTCCAGCCGCGAGCGGTGAGCGCACGTCCGACAGTGTCCACCTCGGTGGGCTCGGTCAAAAAGCGGGTGCTGCCTTCGTCGCCCTCTTCGACGTCCTGGGCGCCCGCTTCGATCGCGGCCTCTTCGGGATCGTCGCCCTTGACTGGTGGGCTTGCCTCGATCGCACCACGACGCAGAAAATCCCAGGAGACTGAGCCGCTCGCGCCGAGTTGGCCCTTGCGAAACAGCTGCCGGATATTGGGCGCCGTGCGGTTCTTGTTGTCGGTGAGGCACTCGACGATCACGGGCACCTGATGGGGCGCAAAGCCTTCGTAGACCACGGTCTCGAAGTTGGCGGGATCATCGAGCAATCCCGCACCCTTTTTGACCGCGCGATCCAAGGTGTCGCGCGGCATCGACTGCTTCTTGGCGGCTTCCACGGCCAAGCGCAGGCGCGGATTCATGCCCGGGTCGGGGCCGGCCTTGGCGGCGATCATGATTTCTTTGGCGAGCTTGGTGAACAGACGTCCCTTGGCGTCTGCTGCCTGCGCGCGGCCCTTGGCTTTCCACTGTGCACCCATGGAGCGTGGATCTAGCGCACCGGATCCGGTTCGGCCCGCGGACAAGAGTCGTCTTCGACGTACGAATCACCCTCCGCAGCGGCAGAAGCGAGCTCCTCGCGCCTCAACAACGTCACGGACTCGGATTCGGGGTCGAATACGATCAGCACGTGTCCGCGCTCGAGCTGTGCGTGTACGCTCGTTTTCTTCTGTTCGAGGGTATGTTCGACTAGGCCGTAGTCGGTGCCCTCCCGGGTGATGAACTCTTCGAGCAGGGCTTCGAGTGCGGCGCTGCTCAGTTGCGCATGTGGAACGGTGAC
>JBBSJC010000286.1:0-9879 GCA_038257655.1 Polyangiales bacterium
AGCACCGCCTCGAATACGCTGCGAGCGACCAACTCTGGTGCGATACCCTCGTTGACCGCTTGCGCCATCGCTGAACGGCACGCTTCAGCCTTGGCATCGAGGGCGGCGGGCCCGCCATCAGGATCGCGCGACACGAGCTCCGTCTTGACCCACGACGGGCAGACCAGGGTCACGCCGATCGCGGTATTTCGCTCGCGCAGGTCGTGATAGAGCGCCTCGCTGAAGCCGACGACCGCGAATTTACTCGCGCAGTAAGCCGCCAGTCCGGACACCGTCAACAAGCCAGCCGCGGACGCGACATTGACCACGTGACCCTCCTCGGCCTGCGCGAGCATACGCGGCACAAACGCGCGCACGCTGTGGATGACCCCGAACAGATTTACGTCGATCGCGCGCTCGTATTCCTCGAGCGGGGTGTCCCAGGCGCTGTTGGCATAGGCGACCCCCGCGTTGTTGATCAGTACGTGCACCGCACCAAAGCGCTCGTAGGCAGCGTCCGCCAGGCTCTCCATCGATTCGGGGTCCGCTACGTCGGTGATGACCGCGAGCACCTCGGCCCCCGTCGCCCGTAGCTCTGCCGCCGTCTGCTCTAGGCGCTCGCCGCGAATGTCTGCGAGCACGAGCCGCATGCCACGTTGTGCCGCCTCCAGCGCAAACGCGCGCCCGATGCCGTCCGCACCGCCTGTAATCACCACGACCCGGGTTGAAAGCGATTTCATGTCCCGGACGTACCATTCCCGCGCGCGCTTGGCACTGCTTCTGCGCCGGTCCAGCCTAGAACCTTGCGGAAGCTAGAGGAGCGGGGCGGATGTCGGCCTGCGCTTTAGCTCGCATCTGCCCTGCGCCGGCCCGAATAGGCGTTCCTACGCCATGCACCCGCACGCAAACACGACGCGGTCAGCACGCAATCACCACGTTCGGAGGCGAACTGGTCTACAGTCCGCTTCTTGGCGCCTTGCCCCTGAACATGAGCGAGGGTATTCTCGCGCTGCATCTATTAACGCGCGCGCGTGCGCGTGTCTGGGCTGAACGGGGCACCCGCCTAAGTCTGGAGCCGGCATCCCATTGAGAACTAAAGCCCGCTGAAAGCTAAAGCCCCGCTGAAAGTTCGATTGTTCAGCCAGCCGTAGCAAACACCGCATCGAGAGCGCCAACACGTGAGCGGCCGCGATGCACTGAGAGAGCGAATGACCGAGCCACAAGACGGCACAGTGACCGCACAGTCCGCAGCCTCCGCCAGCCCCGCAGCGGCCATCCCCAAGATTTACGGCGAGAGCTCGATCCAGGTGCTCGAGGGCCTGGAAGCAGTTCGCAAACGCCCCGGCATGTACATCGGCGATGTCCACGATGGCACCGGGCTGCATCACCTGATCTGGGAGGTCATCGACAACGCCGTCGACGAGCACCTCGCCGGCAAGTGCAACAACATCCACATCGTGCTGTACGCCGACGGCTCGGTCGCGGTGCGCGACGATGGTCGCGGCATCCCGGTCGGCATGCACGAGCGTGGTGTGAGCGCAGCCGAGGTCGTGATGACCGTGCTGCACGCTGGCGGCAAGTTCGACAACGACAGCTACAAGGTGTCGGCCGGTCTGCACGGCGTGGGCGTGAGCGCAGTCAACGCAGTCAGCGAGTGGCTCAAGGTCGAGATCCATCGCGAGGGTAAGACGCACTTTCAGGAATACCGTAAGGGTTTTCCCATGTCGCCGATGGCCGCTATCGGGACGACCGAACGCACCGGCACGAAGATCACGTTCAAGCCCGACACCTCGATCTTTTCGAACACCGATTTCTCCTTCGACATCTTGAACAACCGTCTGCGCGAGATCTCGTTCTTGAACGCAGGCTTGCGCATCGAGCTCGAAGACGAGCGCGACGGACGCAACCACGAGTACTGCTTTCAGGGCGGAATCCGCGAGTTCGTGGCGCTGCTCAACAAGACGCGTCAGCCCTTGCACGAAGAGGTCGTGCGCGTGCTCGACACCCGCGACAACGTGGAAATCGATATCGCGATGCAGTGGAGCGACGCCTACAACGAGCAGGTGTTTTGCTACACGAACAACGTTCACAACAAAGAAGGCGGCACGCACCTCACCGGCTTTCGCACCGCGCTGACACGCACCTTGAACAGCTACGGCGAATCCCACGGTTTGCTCAAGGACCTCAAGGGCTCCGCCATGAGCGGCGAAGACGCGCGCGAAGGCTTATCGGCGGTAGTTTCGATCAAGCACCCTGATCCCAGCTTCGATTCGCAAACGAAGTCAAAGCTGGTGTCGAGCGAGGTCAGGGGCATCGTCGAAGCGGTCGTGAACGACAAGCTCAACGCATTTCTCGAAGAGAATCCGCAAACCGCCAAGCGCATCATCGCCAAGACGCTGATCGCCGCCAAGGCGCGTGAGGCAGCGCGGCGCGCGCGTGAGCTCGTGCAGCGTAAGGGCGCCCTCGACATCTCGAGCCTGCCCGGCAAGCTCGCTGATTGCCAAGAACGCGATCCCGGCAAAAGCGAGGTCTACATCGTCGAGGGAGACTCAGCAGGTGGCAGCGCGAAACAGGGCCGCGACCGCCGCTTTCAAGCGATCTTACCCTTGCGCGGCAAGATCCTGAACGTCGAGCGCGCACGCTTTGAGAAGATGTTGTCGAGCGCTGAAATCGGCACGCTGATCACAGCGCTTGGCTGCGGCGTCGATGGCGGTGGCAACTTCGACATCGAAAAGCTGCGTTATCACAGCGTGATCTTGATGACCGACGCAGATGTCGACGGCTCGCACATTCGCACGCTGCTGCTCACGTTCTTCTACCGTCAGATGCCGGAGATCATTCAGCGCGGCTATCTCTACATCGCTCAGCCCCCGCTCTACAAAGTAAAGCGCGGCAAAAAAGAACAGTTCCTCAAGGACGACGATGCCTTGAACCGTTATCTGCTCGATGCGGGCATCGACGGCTTGTTTCTACGCACGGGCGAAGGCTTACCGTTACAAGGCGAGCCATTGCGTCGGTTCCTCGATGAGCTCGCGCGCTGGCAGGCGCTTCTCAACAAGCTCGCGCGCAAGATCGACGTGCGCGTGCTGGAGGCGTTTATCCGCGCCACTGACGTGCGCCTGAACGACCTGGGCGACGAGCCCAAGCTCGAGGCCGCGATGAAGAGCATCCGCGCCTACCTCGATGCCAAGTACTCCGACTTCGGCTTCCTCGACATGACGGTTACCCGTGACGAGGAGCACGGCCGCTTTACGTTGACGGCGCAAAGCCGGATCGGCGCAGCCACGCGCATTACGCGTTTTGACTTCGACTTTCTCTCGAGCGGTGACTTCGACAAGCTGCACGAGATTGACGTGGGCGTGCGCGCCATGGGCAAGCCGCCCTTCTACGCCCTCGACAAGGCCGACGAAGCGATGGACTCCACCAATCGGGTCGGTGACGCGGACACCGTGTTCAAGTACGTCGATGCCCGCGCGCGCAAGGGTTTGTCGGTCCAGCGCTACAAAGGCCTAGGTGAAATGAACGCGGACACGTTGTGGGAGACCACGATGGATCCGGACGCGCGCATCCTGTTGCAGGTACGCGTCGATGATGCCGTGGAAGCCGAGCGGCTATTCAGCGTACTCATGGGCGACGAAGTCGAGCCGCGCCGCGAGTTCATCGAAACCAACGCGCTCTCGGTCAAAAACCTCGATATCTAGTCCCGCCAACTGGCGCTCTCTACGCCACCCCGCTCGCTTCAGAATGGATGCAGAAGCGAGCGCCCCCGCAGGCTCCGACTGAGACGTAGTCTGCCTACGTCGCAGGGAGGAGCCTAGGAGGTAAGCCGCTTATGCGTCCATTCTGGAGCGAGCGGGCTAGAACTCGATGCCGCGCCGGGCTTTGATGCCGGAGGCGTAGGCGTGTTTAATCGGCCGCATCTCGGTCACGGTGTCGGCGATGTCGATAAGCTCCTGCTTGGCGCCGCGGCCGGTGGCGATGATGCTGAGCTCTGTCGGCTTGTTGCCGAGCACTTCGACGACTTCGGCGACGTCGAGGTAGCCGTAGCCGAGCACGATGTTGATCTCGTCGAGCACGAGCACCTGATACTTTGGATTCTCGCCGCGGCTGGCTTCGATCATCTCCTTGACCTTGTCCCAGCCCACACGTGTCAGGGCGATATCCTGCGCGCGGTCCTGGGTATTCCAGGTGAAGCCTTCGCCGGCCACCACGTGATCGATCTCAGGAAAGCGCGCGAACACGGCTTGTTCGCCCGTTTTCCACGTGCCTTTGATAAATTGCACGACGCCTACGCGCTGGCCGTGCCCTGCGGCGCGCAGCGCTACCCCAAAGCCGGCCGTACTCTTGCCTTTACCATCGCCGGTGTTGACGATGATCACGCCTCGTTTGATCGTCTTGGAGCGCACCTCTGCGTCTTGCTCCGCTTTGAGCTTCTGCATGCGTGCTTTGTGCTCGGCGTTGACCTGGGCTTCGTCTTGATCAGTCACAGCTTCTCCTATCGATCATGGCAGCCTTGCCGCTTCGGCGGCTTCGAACTTGACGCGCGCGTCATCCTTGAGCCAGCGCTCGGTGGCGCTCTGCATCGCGCTGAGCACGCTACTGCCTATCGCACTGCCCACCGCCGTGTGCTTACCAGCGTAGGCCTGTGGCGCGCTGCCCTGAGCTACGAGCGGGCAGGCCACCACCACGCAATCGGTGCCGGTGCCCGTCGCAGGCTCCCCGCTGACTACGCTTTTGACCGCAAAGGAAGCGAGCGCCGCCGTTCGTGCTTCGACAACCAGGGACAAAGCCTCGATCAACGCCGCATCGGACAACGGCACGGAGACCTTACACAGGATGTTGATCGTACCGAGCGGCGCTGCTGAGTGCGCAGGATCGCCGACGCGCAAGGCGTTGCCCATGCCCACGGTCGCCACCGCGTGGGCCGAGACCTCGAGCACCGTACGCGAAGCTTCGGCAAAGGGCTTAAGGTAGCGCGCCGTCAACAGACCCACGACATCGCTGTAACCCTGCGCGGCCAAACGCCTAGCAAACAACTGCACAGGATCGGTGTCATGATCGAGCTCTTCACGACGCACGAAATGCCAGACGACCTTACTGTGCGTCCCGAAGCCGCCACCGATCACAGCCCAGCTCAGCGTGCGCTGGGTCGCGCCCATATCAGCCTCGAGAAAGCGCTCATCCGCCGACAACGACAACCGCATGCCGCGCTTGACCCTTCAGCCCTTGCGCTGTGCACGCGCCGTGTCGAACATCTCGACAAAGGGCTGATAGGCCGTACTGCTGGCTGCGATCACCGCTCCGTTTCGCACATCGATCCTTTGGCTTGCGGCCGAAGCCTCAAAGCCGCGCATTTTACCGCCCGCGGCCAGCACGAGCGCGGCGCCTGCTGCCACATCCCAGGGCGAAAGGCGCTGCTCCCAATACACGTCGTAGGTGCCATCGGCCACCATCGCGAGATCGAGCGCGGCCGAGCCACAGCGGCGCACGCCGCGCACGCGATTTTTGATGTGCACAAACTCGCTGTAGTTGTTGTCCGGGTTGCTCGCGCGGTCGCGCGGAAAGCCGGTAGCGCACAAAAAGTCGATCACTTCGTCGCGCTCGGCCACCTTACACAGCTCGCTATTGCGCATGGCGGGGCCTTCGATGCTGCCGCTCCAGGTGACGCCGAGCGCCGGTGCGTGGATGACGCCCAAAAGCGGCGCACCAGCCCGTGACAGGCCGATCGATGCGCAAAAGAACGGATGCCCGTGGGCGTAGTTCATCGTGCCATCGATCGGATCGACGTAGAACACGAGCTCTTCGGGTCGATCTGCGATCGAAGGATCGTGGCTCTCTTCGGCTACCACACGAATCTCAGGAAAGGCGCGTCGCAGCTCGGCCAAGATGTGCACTTCGCAGGCGACGTCAAACTCGGTCACCAGATCGATCGCGCCCTTTTTGCGCACGGCGGTGCCAGCACGATAGCCCTGCATGGCGATTTCTCCCGCTTCGCGCGCGATGCGCTCGACCACGGGCACCATCCCATTCAACGGCCGCTCGCTCATGGTTGGGCGCTCTCCTGCACGGCGTTACCCGCGCGCAGCGTAAGGCCCGCGATCACGCGATCGACCAGACCTTTGAAATCACCGTTGGACATGATCACCACCGTATCGCCTGGGCTCGTTTGTTCCACCAGACTGTGCACGATGCTGTCGTGATCGGCAGGCGCCTCGGCACGCTTGCCCGTGGCAGCGATCTGCTGCGCAATCGTGCCGACATCGAGGCGCTCTACAGCGGCGATCTCGACGCGCCCCACCGGCGCCAAAATGCTCCAGTCTGCGCTCGCAAAAGCTTCGGCGTAGATATCCTGATGCAGCCTGCGCGAAGCGGTGGTGCTGCGCGGCTCGAACACAGCGATAAGCTTACCATCTGGGTGACGCGCACGAAGGCCCCGCAGAGTTTCGCGCACTGCGGTCGGATGGTGGGCAAAGTCGTCATAGATGCGCACGCCAGCCGCGACCGCCACCAGCTCCTGGCGGCGCCGTACGCCGCGAAACTGACTCAGACTGCGCGTAAGCTGCTGCACTGCCACGTTCGCACCTTCCGCACAAAGGGCTATCGCAGCGACGGCATTGCGGATGTTATGCGCACCGGACAACGGCGAGTGCACGCGACCACAGCTCGAGCCGCCAAAAAACAGATCGAAGGGCTGAAGACTGCCTGTCACCGGCGCAGCGGCTGCGAGCCACACCGGGACGATATCGCCCGTGTCATCGCCGTCGAGCGCGTAAAAGCTGACGCGACAGCGGGCGTGGGCGACGAGCCTGCGAACCTCGGGATCGCCTGCATAGGCTACGAGCAAACCATCGGCCGGAATGCGTTCGATAAAACCACTGAACGCGGCGCGATAGCTCTCGAGCGTCGGGTAGATGTCGATGTGATCGTGCTCGACCGACGTGATGATCGCGGCAAAAGGCCGGTAGCGATAAAACTTCGGCTGTTTCTCGAAAAATGCGCTGTCGTATTCGTCGCCTTCGATCACGAATGGCGAGCCCGGCACACCGAGCCCAAAGCTCTCCGGCAGGTCCTGCGGCACGCCGCCCAGCAAATATCCGGGATCGCGACCTGCTGCGCGCAAGAGCTGAGTAACGAGTGCCGTGGTGGTGGTTTTTCCGTGGGTTCCGGCGATCACGAAACTCTTCCGATCCGAAAGAAACAGCTGCTCGAGCGCGGCGGGCATCGATAGATAGGGAAGTCCGCCATCGATCGCAGCGCGTGCTTCTGGGTTGTCGCGTCTACAGACGTTACCGATGACCACCAGGTCCGGTGCAGGCAGCAGGTGTTCAGGTAAAAAGCCGCTTTTCGTCTCCACGCCCCATTCAGCAAGCTTCTCCCCGATCGGAGGATAAAACGCGGTGTCACTACCTGTTACGCGATGTCCCGCCTTGCGTAGAAGCCCCGCCAGAGCGCCCATGCCAGTGCCTGCGACGCCTACTAAATGCACGTGTTTAATCGACACCCACCCAGCCTACCCTCGGCCACGTGATGACGCATGAAACCGACAGGGGTGTGAGCACAGGTGAGACAACAATGAGGTGAACGGTAAAGCACACCGTTGACATGACCGCTGCACGCCGCATCATGAGAGGGTAGGCATCGGCTACGTGCAGCGACGACTACAGGCCCTTCAGCACGGCGGTGAACACGATGGCGGAACGGCGTCCAGAGAAGTCTAAAAAATCGCTCAAGGAGCGCGCGAAGGACGCCATCCAGGGCGTGTTGGACGCAGTAGAGTCAATGATTGCCCCTCCGCCGCAGCTCGTTCCGATCCCAGTACGGTCCAGGCAACCCCGCCACGGACGCCGCTACTAGGGCACGCTACTACGCTACAAAGCCCTGCACGCGAGCTCAGCGCTCCTAGGTGAGGTGCTTCTGGGCGTAGGCGGCGAGATAACGCGTGCGCACTTCGAACAAGATCTGACTGAGCAGGCACTCTTCTTCGCCGCTGAGATTGCCGCGGGTCTTGTGCTCAAGCACGTGCAGCAGGTCGATCTCTTGGCGGGCCAGGGCCAAATCGACGCCATCTTGGCTTTCGCCCTGCCCCATATGCAGAAGTGCCGAAGTGCGCAGGGACACAATAAAGGTATCGAAGTCGATGGGAGGAAGATCATCGGCATCGCGGGGCAAGTCTTGCTCGACGAGCTCCGCTAGCTGATCATCCTGGCCCTGCTTGGCGCTACCTTCGTCGGCGTCATCCATGCACTAAGCTCCCGCCGCGATTACGCCGGACCTTCTTTGGCCTCGCCCTCGCCCTCGTCGTCGACGTCGTCCTCGTCGTCATCCTCGTCGATGTCCTCCTCGTCCTCGATGTCGTCGTCGATGTCGTCGTCGGTGTCGTTGTCGCCATCGAGGGACACGCTGACAGCGTTAGGCTCGGTATCGGGAAGAGCTTCAAGCTGCTGCTTGTGAAGCTCAGGGTCCACGAGGCCCTTTGCGATGTTGCGCTCTACGACACGCTTGTCGATCAGCTGATTGGAGTACGTCGTCATGGCGCGATTGTGGGAGCCACGCGAAAAGCTGTCAACTGGCGTTCAAAACGTCTGAAACGCGAACTGAAAGGCGCCGATCACGTCGAATGGAGATCTGTTGATGCTGCGCACGCCGTAGTCGAGAGCGAGCGATGCGACCGGCGTTTGAAAGCGCAGACCCACGCCTACGGTCGTTTCGAGCTCGCTCAGATCCATGGCCTTAGGATTGGCCCAAAGGTTGCCCACGTCTGTGAACACGCCGCCGTAAAGCTCCGAGAACAGCGGAAACCTCAGCTCGGACTGCACGGCTGCGAAGGTCTCTCCGCCCCGTGACACGATGTTGTCCAGGTCGACTTCCGCGTTGTCCTGCAAATCCTGCGGGATCATCTGGTTTTGATTGAAGCCGCGGAAATTCGCGCCGCCCAGGTAAAAGCGCCGGTTCGGGTAACTCTTGGAGCTCTTCTCGAGGTGCACGATGCGCCCGTAACGAGCCTGAGTGGCGAGGATCAACCAATCTGCGAGCGGAACGTAAAAGGCGACGCTAGCCAAAAAGCGCAATAGGTTGCTACGAAACAGCACGCTCGTTTCGCCCTGGTTGAGCGTGACGTTGGCGCGCCTGTCTTTTAGGGTGTGCGCCCATTCGGAGTTGAGCGAGATCAACGCGCCCCGCTTGGGATTGTAGGCTCGGTCGCGTAGATCCCAGGCCCAGTTGAGATGGGTGGCAGCCAATGTGTTCTTACCCTCGGGCACGATCGCCGACGTGGGTAGGTTGCCGTAGCTCACCTGTTCGGAACCCTTACCGCGCAAGGCAAATAGATAGAAGTCGCTGGACTCGAGCTCTTCTGCAACCGAGAACGTGAGGCGCCTAAACGGTCGATAGAATACCGTGCCCACGACGCTCTGCTTGGTCATGCGAAAGTCGCGCTGGATGTCCTGCAAGGAGACAAGGTCGACCGTCACGCTGTTCTTTGGAAGGTGCGGAATGTACGGAATCGCCGTGCTGAGCATGGCCTGATACTCCAGGCGCTGATCGAGCGGCAGCGACGTGTAACGCTCCTCGATCTGTTTATCCAAGAACACGAACTGATAGCCGAGCTGCCCACGAAACGTGGTGCCTACGGCGCTCCCGAAGAGATTGCGATAGCCGTACTCGAAGCCGCCGCGCACACCTTCACCCGTACTGAACCCAGCGTTCCAACCGAGAAACTGGGTCTTACGCTCGCCCACGCTGACGACGACGGTCTTCATGCGCGCGGGTAAGTCTTCGGCGTCGGGAGACACAGTCACGCTGGTGAAGACGTCGAGTGCAAATAACGCATCCTGAGTCTTGCGTGCCAGTGAGGGGCGGTAAATGTCGCCGGGCTTGAACAACACACGATTGCGAATCATC
>JBBSJC010000287.1:0-9840 GCA_038257655.1 Polyangiales bacterium
AGACTTGCTCGCGACGCGCGCGAGCTTGGCCTCGAAGGTCCCGCGGGGGCCCTCTGCCACCACGCGCAACACGTGTGTGCCGGGTGCGAGGTTTCCTTGCTTGAAGCGATCGCTGCAATATTGGAAAGGGATACCATCCAAGCTGCAGCGAAACGTGCAGTCCGTGCGCGCAGGGCTCGTCCCTCCGCCTTCGAGTGGCTGGGAACAGGACAAAGCCACGTCGACCGCAGTCGAAGCCGGGTCGAGCGCTTGCTCGATCCAGGTGAACCCACGTTTGTAAGGGACAGCGAGCCAACTACGACACACGGTGCTGCCAAGCTCGGCTGCGCCGCCGGCATCGGGCGCTTCAGTGCCGGCATCGGCGCGCGCAGGCTCCGCCGTCACGCAAAACGAGTGCGCCCTCGCGTCACCCTGTGAGCCTGCGTAGACCCACTTCACGTCAAAGGACTTGCCGCACGCCAGGGAGCGGACACCATCGAGGCTGCAGCGAAAGTCGCAGCGGGCCGGTTGTCCTGCGGGGTCGACGCAGGTCAGTGCAAAGCTTGTCGGCCCCTCCTCGACCTCCCCTTCGGGCCCATTGGCCACCCAGCGATACGTAGCCGGCACAGCCGCATCCGCGCCCGCATCCTGGGCCCCCGCTTCGACCATGTTCGTCTCGGTTCCGCCGTCGCGTGGCATGGCCGTGCCGCTGTCGCCCGCCCCCGGGCGTTTCTCCGTGTTGTGGTCGATCGCGATGTTGAAGTCGTGCATGCACGCGCTGAGCGCGATGACAGCGAGTAGCGCGAGGGGCGCCGCAGTCAGATTACCGAGCCGCATTCATTCAACCTCTCACCAAGAGTGCGCCGCCTGAGCGGAGCGCGCACGCCAAGGCAGTGGAGCGCGCATGCAGATGTGAACGTCTTGTATGTAAGAGCACAGGCCAGCACAGGCGACTGGCCGTTCAGGTCCGCGCTCTTCGGGCCTCAACGAGCGAGCGCAACCCGTGGGCTGACAGCTGCTCACCTTACTCTTCACAAACAGGGGCCAACGGCACCATCTAGGCATGGCACAAGACCGCTCGAAGCAATCGCGACCGCTCTCCTGTCCCAGTGCCCCCGCGCTCGACGAAGGGGCACAGGTGTTCGGCGTGGTCGTCGGAGGCGCGAGCACGCCGCAGGTTGCCTATCTCGAGCGCCCTGTACGGCTAACCGATGAAGTGCGCGCCCTGGCCGACGGACTCAAGCCCAGCGAGGTATTTCGCATGGTTGGGCGCTGCGTGGAGTCCACCTGCGTGCACTTTTCGGGGAGTCACTGCGAGCTTGGTGAGCGCATCGCCGCTGCCGAAGCGCCCAGCGATGCCGAGCTGCCGAGCTGCAGTATTCGAGCTCATTGTCGCTGGTTTGCCGAACAACAGGTCGCAGCTTGCCTGCGCTGTCCGCAGATCGTCACCGATGTGCCGGTTGCCGTGCCCGTGGCGCCTCAGCGCGCTGCCGAAAAGCGTCGACGTCACCTCAAGCTCATCTGAGCGCGAGCCGTGAAGTCACGATCGTTCAAGACAACACACGAGGAAGCACCCATGAAAAAGAGTAAGAAACATTCGGAAAAGAAGCTGGCAGAGCTCGCCCAGGTGGCGGTCAAGAACGCCCATCAAAGGCGTGCCACGGTATTGAGCGAGAGTGAGCTCAGCCAGGCGGCTGGCGGCATCGGCGGCGGCGGCCATCAAACCATGGGGATGTTCCTCGACCAGGGCGCAGACGACCTCGTCTGAGCGACGCAAGGCTAGCTGAGCCGACGCTAGCTTACTAGTGCGGCGCGCGTGCGGGGTTGGTGCTCTAGCGCAGATCTGGGTTCTTGAGCCGCTGATCGAGGAGACCTTCGCTTGCGAGCAGGCGCACGCTTGCGAGCGCGAGATCGAGCGTGGCCTGCACCACGCGCACGCCTGCGGCGGCTAGAAACGCTTCTGCATCCAGCAGCTCGAGCAACGACGCGCCGCCGAGCTCGTAGCGACGTCGCTGCGCGACCTGCGTCACCTGCGCCGCTTGCAGCATGTGTTGTGCTTGCTTGAGCGCGACCTCGGCTCGCTCGCGCTCGTAGTGCGCAAGCAGCGCGTCGTCTTGTACGCGACGTCGCTCCGCTTCGACGTTGCGCGAGGCCACCAAAGCGTCCGCCGCCACCCGGCGTGCTTCGTTGAACGTGACCAGATCGAGCTTCCAGCCCAAGGTGACGACGCCACTCCATGCATAACGGGTGCCCTCGGGAACCTGACCGCTCTGCGCGAGGTCTCGCCGCACTAGGGCGCTGGCTTGGGCACTGAGCGCGGGCAAGGTTGCGCGTCTGGCCGAAACGGCGCGCTCTTCGGCTGCGCGCTCGAGGGCTAGCGCGGCTTGCAGGGTTGGCCGCTGCGCGAAGGCGCGACGCAGCGTCTGGGCCACGTCTGAGACCTTACTATTCTTGGCATCGTCCGTGACGAACCAGGTCGCGTCGGGTTCCTGCAAGCTCACCGCTCGCTCTGGACTGAGGCCGAGCGCGGACAAAAATAGTGCCTGATCACGCTCGAATAGCAGCTGTGCAGCCTTGACTGCATCGCGCGTGGCGTTGACATCGAGCGCCAGACGTTGGGCGTCGATGCGCGGGCGCTGCTTGCCCTCGACCAGCGCTTGCACGGCTGTCAACAGCTCGCTCTGGCGGGCGAGCGAGCGCTCCGCTTCAGCGACCAGTGAGCGTTCCGCGAGTACCGTGACGAACAGCTCCGCGACACTCAGGTCCACGCGCCGCAGCCCTTCCTCGTGTGCATGCTCGGAGGCGCGCACGCCGCTTTGTTCTGCGGCTACCGTGTGGCGACGCCGACCAAAGTCGACGATCAGCGCATCCAAGGTCGCAGCGCCATCCACGTGGGAAGCGCTCGAGCTCAGCCGCACCTGCGTCGCGCCCAAAATGAGCGGCCGGTCGTCGTAATCAAGGCCCGCCACGGCGCGCGCAGTCAGGGTTGGAAACCAGCTGCGTCGCGCGCTCTGCAGGACCGTGGTCTGCGCATCGATGCGCGCGCGCAGCACCGCTAAATCCGGATGGTTGGCGCGCGCCATGGCGATGGCCTCGGGCAGGCTGAGCGAAGTAGCATCGGCTTGTGCCACATTGATCCCGAGCTGCGCTGTGCATAACGCTACCGCGCCCACCGTCCGCAAGGCTGCCTTCCGTAACGCTGCTGTCCAACAAGCAAGCGGCCGAACCTTACTTTGCGCATGCGTGATCGATTCAGGCATGTCAGTTCTCATGGGCCACCGAGATGACCGTGCGTCCTTCGAATGCGAGCGAGCTGCGCAGGCGTGCACGCGTGAGTCTGTCGAGCTGACTCCAGGCCTCATCGAGCAGCAGCAAACTGCGTCGCGAGGCGACGGCGGACGTGAGCGCTATCCACTGGCGCTGACCGCCCGACAACGTCCCGCCCAGCGCAGGCACGACCGTCTCAAACCCCATGGGTAAGGTCGACACCCAGGCGGACAGGCCCGTGCGCGTGGCTGCGCGCATGACGTCACCGTGCTCCGCACCCGAAAACATCCGCAAATTGTGCAGGATCGAGCCCGCACACAGGCGGGCGTCCTGGGGCAGGTAGGCGATGTGATCGCGCACGGCGGCCGGATCGCGACCCATCACTCGCACTGTGCCGCGGATGGGCCGAAGTAGCCCGGCGATCAAGCGTAAGTTGGTGGTCTTGCCACTGCCCGATGTGCCCGCGAGTGGATACTGTTCGCCGCGCTGCACGCGAAAGGAAACCCCGGAAAGCAGCCACGGCGACTCGTCGTCGTAGCGAAACCATACGTCTTCAAACACGACCGCATCCGCTTCGGGCAGGGGCGCCTCGACAGCTTGCTCGGGATAGGCAGCTGCGCCCAGCAGCGCCTGATCGACGTGTGACACTTCGCGGCGCAGGGCCCAGGCGGGCGCGAGCACCGACGCCACGCGCACGACCGAGCTGGCAAAAGCATCTGCAAAGACTGCGACCGCGAGAAACGTGCCCACCGACACCTCCCCGCGCAGACACGCGTAAGCCCCCCACACGAACGTGCCGATCCCCACCGCCTGTTGCAGAAAGCGCGCGCTGAGGATCTGGCGCGTTTCGATCAGCCCTCGCGTAAGGTTTGCCAGGCGGTGATCGAGCATTGGCTCAAGCCAGCGCAGCACGCCGACCCGCTCTGCACCGAGCGCCTTGAACGTGGTCATCGCGGCTAGCATTTCGTGCAGACGCGCATGCTCGTTCTCTGCGCATGAAAGCTCCGCGTCTCGCATGTGTGCGCCCTGGGCAGCCCACACGGCCGTGGCCATCGCACACAGGCCTGCGGCGCCCATGACGGGTAGCGCCACGCTGAGTGAAGTGGCGCATAGAGCGGACCCGTAGACGAGAGCGGCCATGGTATCGAGTGCGGGCAGCACAAGCACGCTGGTGGCGGCGCGGGCCACGGCCTCGGTCGACTGTTGCGTCTGTAAGGTTGCCCCCAGCGAGCGCGTCACGAGCGTGGCGTAGGGCAGCCTTACCGCGCGCTCAAAGGCGTCGCGGGCCATGGCGTGCACCATCCGCGCTTCCAGGGTGATCGAGATGCGCTGACGCAGCCAGGCAAACCAAGTCGCAGAAAGCTGGGTGAGCACGATGCCGCACACGATCGACAGCAGCATGCGCCGTGCCCCGAACGCGAGCGCCGAGTCCATCGCCAGGCCGACTAGCCGTGGCACGAGCAACGAGGCGCCGATCAAAAGCCACGACACGGCCAGCAGTTGCGCCACGCTGGTCCGTTCCGAGAAGAGCGAGGTGAGTAGGCGACTGAAGGTGTTGAGCGAGGGCGCAAGGCGTGGCGCAAGCTCGAGTACAAGCTCAATGCGCTCGCTGAGTCTCTGCACGGGGCAACGCGTCTTCTGCCCTGACGAATCCTCAAGCCAGGCATGTTCGCCGGATACGCCGAGTAGTAGGCGCGCCTCTCCAGTTTGCAGCAATACGAGCGTGGGCGTGCTGACGCTGCGCAAGCTCTGCGCGTCTGCCGTGACCGCGCGCGCGGGTTGTCCGGCGCGGCGCAGCGTGCGGGCCAGGCGCTCGGCCTCGCTCTCGCGGCTTGCGCCAACCTCGGTCGGCGTCGGCGTCGCCGCTGTCACCGTCGTCTCTACGCCGAGACACGAGAGCAGCACGCTCAAACAGCGACCATTCTGTACCCGTATATCGAGCCGGCTCTGCGTTAACATCGGTACAACTCCTCAACTGCGCGCCATGTCCGAGAACAGTCCGGGCTGTCGTATGAGCTCGGCGTAGCGCCCCTGCTGCACGATCTGTCCGCCTTCGAGCACCACGATCCGGTCGGCATCCCGCACCGTGGACAGTCGATGGGCGATGGCTACCCGCGTGCAGCCAAGCCGGCTCAAGTTCTCGTGCACACGGGCCTCGAGCTCCGCATCGAGCGCACTCGTCGCTTCATCGAGCAATAGTAAGGACGGCCTCGTGCACAGGGCACGCGCAAGTCCCAGACGCTGCCTCTGACCGCCTGACAGCCGTGAGCCCCCGCGCCCCAAGCGCGTCTCGTAACCCTGGGCAAAGGCGCCGACTACTTCGTCGATGCACGAGATGCGAGCCGCTAAGTGCATCTGCGCCTCGCTTACCTCAGGTGCATGAAAAACCAGATTGGCGCGCACCGTGTCGTCGAGCACGGCTGGCTCTTGCAGCACGACGCCCACGCAGGCGAGGTAGGCCTTTGGGTCAAGCTCCGTCAGCGGCACACCATCGACGTAGATCGCCCCCTCCGAGGGTTGCACCAGGCCGAGCAGGAGCGAGATCAGCGAGCTCTTTCCTTGGCCTGAGCGACCGACGATCGCGACCTTTTCGCCTGCGCGAATAGTAAGGCTCAGATCGCGCACGATCCATGGTGACGACGGCCCATAACGAAAGCTCACGCGATCAAACACGATGTCGCGCTGTACGCGCGAGATCGCGCGCGTGCCGCTGACGTGGCGCTTGGTTTCGAGCACATCGTCGATGCGGGCGAGCGCCACGCGCACGTACATCAGCTGGGTCACCGCCTCGACCAGCGCTTGCACAGGCTTTTGAAACAGGCGCTGCAACACGACGAAGCTTGCAAACGCTCCCAAGGTCATCTCGTGGGCGATCACCGCCGTGCCGCCTACCCACAATACCAGCGCCTGCGCCAGCACGTCGAACAGCGCCGAGCCGTGGCCGACCGCGGCCGAGGTGCGCTCGCGCTTGACGCCTGCGTGCAGCCGCTCGACGAGACACGCCTCGAGGCGCTGCACCATCGCGTCCTCCATGGCAAAGGCCTTGAGCGCTTCCGGCGCGGCAAAGGTTTCGACCTGCACCGCAAGCTCCTTGCCCCGCAACACGAGCTCCCCCGCGAGGGCCTCCTCCACGGCCGGCCGCGAGAGCAATAGCCATAGGCCGCGCAGGCCGGTCAGCGTGATGACAGCCGCTCCGAGCGGCGCGTGATAGGCCAACATCAACGCGCCGTAGGTGCAGACGATCAGCGCATCGAGACTAGCGGTCAAGGCGCGCACCAGCACCTCGCGGACCTGACGCTGCGCCCCGACGCGCTCCATCAGATCGCCTTGGCTGCGCTGGTGAAAGAAGCCGATCGGCAGCCGCACGAGATGCTCGGTAAACGCACTGACGAGGCTCGTGTCGAGCACGAAGCTCAAGCGCCGAATCAGTCGATCACGCACGAAGCCGAGGATGATCATCACCAAGCCGCCGACCGCGAGCGCGACGATCAGCGGTACGAGGAAGCTCGTGCGCCGGGCTGCGATCACGTGGTCGATCAGCACTTGGTTGGCAGCAGGCAGCAGCGTGGCGACAATTTCGAGCAACAAGCCAGCCGCGAGTAGCAGCGTCAGCGCACGCTTATGCTGCAAGAGCACGCTGCGATAGCGCGCGAAGCTACCCGAGCGACGCTTGCGCCGAGGCAGTCGCGAGCTCGGTCGAAACGCGAGTGCCACCCCGGTAAAGGCTTCGGAGAACGTCGCGCGCGGCACGGATCGTCGGCCGAGCGCCGGATCGACGATCAGCATACGCGTGCGGGTGACGCGCTCGAGTACGACGAAATGGCACATTTCCCAGTGCAGGATGGCGGGCAGCTCAATCTGATCGAGCTCCTCCAGCTCGAGCTTGTAACCCGCAGTCTCCAGACCGTAAGCCTCGGCGGCACGGGCGATCGTGCCCGCATTAACGCCGTCGCGGCTGACCGCGCACGCCTCGCGCACTTCCGCAAGCGGCGTCGGCGCGCCGTGATAATCGAGCACCATGGCAAGGCAGGCAGCCCCGCATTCGGTGGCTTCGAGCTGAGGGATGAAGTGAACGCGACGTTGAATGAAGCGGCGCATGACCTTACTCCTCTAGCCAGCGACGGATCGGGTCGAACATCAGCGCGATGATGCGGCGCGTGCGCAACGGCGCGCGCACGCTCACCAAGGTGCCCGAGCGAAGGTAAGGTCGCAGGCGCGAAAGCCGCGCATCCTGTGTGAGCTCGAGCGCGACGCGAAACCATACCCCCTCGGGCGCCGCCGCCCCGAGCACGTGCGTGAGCTCGTCCGGATCTGCGACGTCCTGGGAGATGCGCACCACGCGCGCGGACAAGCTGCCGAACTCGCCCGCCGGCAGCCGATCGACATCGAGCCTAACCTGCACGCCTTCGCGCAAAAAGGCCCGGTCGCGCTCGGGCAAAAAGGCGACCAGCGCACTGGGGGCTTCGTCGGGCACGATGCGACCGAGGGCCGAGCCGGGCTGAACGAGCTGACCTGTGCGTACGGACAGCGCTTCGACCTGCCCCTCACGCGGGGCGCGCACCAGCGCTTGATCGAGCAGGATGCGCGCAGCGTCGAGCGCAGAGCGCGCTTCGGACAGTTCCTGTTCACGCCGCGCGGTCCCGTTGTCGCGCTCCTGCTGCAATCGGCCAAGCTCGGTCTGCGTCTGCGCCAGCTGGTCCTCGAGCGCCATAAAAGCTCGCTGGGCGTTGTCGACGTCCTGACCTGCCGCTTCTGCGGTGTTGCCGTCGATCAGCCCCTCGCGGTCCAGGCTCTCGACGCGCTTGGCTTTGCGCTCCAGGCGCAAGGTGCTCTGACGCTGGCTGCGAGCGCGCCGCCTGACGAGCCAGGCGCGGCGTACAAGTCGTTTGGCGGCCGCCTCGTACATGCGCTCCCCGTGGCGCTGCTCGTCCGCTAGCCGCTTGGCGGTGGCCTCTAGGTGGCGCTCTGCGGCGAACACGGCGGCGCGCGCCTGGGGCGCGTCGATTCGGATAAGCTTGTCTCCCGCGTGCACATGCGCCCCGGACTCGACCCAGATCTCCGCGACCAGGCCCATCACCGAAGATGCGAGCGGCTGCACACCGACCGGCGCACGGATCACGCCACGCCCCAACGACGTGAGCTCGACTTGGCCGATGACCGCGACACTCAAGGCCCCGAGCACGACCATAAGGCAGCTCACAAACAGCACGCGTGTCGGCAGCGGCGTGATGTTGAGGGGCGTGGCAAGTGGCTCGCCCCGCTCGTACGCGCGCAGCGCCTCGTGGCGAAACAGTCGCGTCGCAGGGGAGGGCGCGGGGGCCATAACCGGCTCTTGCTTGGTCGCGATTGGTGCGTTGGCACGCACGTTCGGAGAGGTGGCTTCCTCGTCTGCCTCGGCCGCTGCCCGCTGCTGCACCGATCACCTCGCTTCGTGGAGATCGTGCCGGCCGCGGCTGAATGTGAACGAGCGATGATCCCAACACCCACGCTTGCCTCCCTCGGAGCAGCGGGTCAGAGTCTGACCTGTCCTTATCCCCGTGAGGTCGATTCTGAGCCTTCCAGAAGCACGCACGGTGCGCGCGCCTGAACGCCCGGGCTCCGCCAGCATGGCGCTCGACGCGCCCAGCGACCGTCAGGGTACGATCATCGCCGACAAGTTCGTGCTCGGCCGCGTGCTCGGTCGTGGCGGCATGGGCGTGGTGTACGAAGCTACCCATCGCTGGACGGGGCGACGCGTCGCGCTCAAGCTCATCCATCCCGCGCTGGCGGATGACCCCGAGCTTGCCACGCGCTTTTTGCAGGAGGCGCGCGCCGCGACACGCTTGCACCATCCGCACGTGGTCGACGTGCTCGACATGGGCCGCGCGGATGATGGAACCGTGTACCAGGCGTTGGCCTTGCTCGAAGGTGAGACGCTCGGGGCCAGGCTCAAGCGGGAGGGACGCCTGCCTCGGGACGAAGCGCTGCGCCTGTTGGGGCCCTTGATGGATGCTCTATCCGCTGCGCACGCGGAGGGCATCGTCCACCGCGACGTGAAGCCCGAGAATGTCTTCTTGCGGCGTGATGCGGGCGGCGTGCAAGCGGTGCTGCTCGACTTCGGCATGGCCAAGCTGCTCGACGCCTTCAGCACGGCCACGCCGTCGAGCGCGGTGTTTGGCACGCCGCACTACATGGCGCCCGAGCAGGCGCTGGGGGCAAGTAAGGTCGGCCCCGCTGCGGATGTCTGGTCGATGGGGGCTATCCTCTTTGCCTGCCTCTCCGGCGAGCTTCCCTTTGGTAAGGTGCCGGCTGCTGCCTACCTGGCGCGGGTAGTGTCTGAAGATCCACCATCGATACGTAAGGTTCTTCCGGAGCTTGCGCCTTGCCTCGCCGAGGTTGTCGACCGCGCCCTGGCCCGTAAGGTCTCCGATCGGTACGCGTCGATGGCTGAATTGCGCGCCGCCATCGGCAAGGCAGCCCGAAAGCTCGGCACTGCGCTCGACGCTCCCTGCGAGACGCGAGCGCTTGCTGCGGTTCCAGGCTGGTCGCGACGCACGGTTCGGTTGGTTGCGCTCGGGGTTGTTGCGTGCGTGGTCGTCGGCTCTACGGCGCTGG
>JBBSJC010000288.1:0-9788 GCA_038257655.1 Polyangiales bacterium
GTTTCGCGGGGTTACTCGTGGTGTGCATCGCGGCGGCGAGGCTTGCGGAGTACGTATTGGGTCTGCCGCTCGGGGTCGATCAAATGCTGTTCGCTAGCGAGCTTGCGTTGGATCCGCATGCGCCTCCCAACCGCATGGCGCCCAACACCGCTGCCAGCCAACTGCTGCTCGGCTGCGCGCTAGCGTTCATCGCGCTCGGGCGGGGCCGCGCCCACGTCGGCGAAGTGCTCGTGTTGCCAGCCGCTCTCATGAGCTTCTTCGCGCTGCTTGGCTACGCATACGGAGTCAAAACGCTGTATCGCGTTGGGCCCTTCGTCCCCATGGCGCTGCACACAGCCATCGCACTGTTTGCGATGAGCGTGGGGGTCGTGTTGCGGCGCCCCGAGCACGTCGTCAGGCGGCTGCTCGGACTGTCAGGGTTCGCGGGAGTCATGACGCGCAGAATGCTGCCAGTCGCCCTTATTTTGCCGCCCTGCCTCGCCTGGTTACGAATTCAAGGCGAGAATGCGGGGCTCTTTCCGCACCCAGTGGGCGTCGCGCTACTTGCCGCGGCGCTCAGCGTCGTGCTCGTCACGTTGGTGTTGTCCACCGCCCTCGCTCTGGAAGGCCTTGAAGCGCACAAGGCCCACGCCGTGGCACAAATAGCCGAAAACTCTCTGAGGGTGGCCTCGAGCGAAGCGAGGTTTCGCGCAGCCATCGAGGGCATGAATGCGGCCTTTTACATCTTCGATGCCGTGTGGGAAGGAAAGGTCGCGGTCGACTTGCGGCTCGTCGAGCTCAACCGCGTGGGTCTATCCCGCCTGCAACGCGCACGAGAAGAGGTTCTCGGAAAACTCTACACCGAGCTCAATCCGTCCAGTCGAGAGAACGAGGTTCTTGACCGTCTCCTGCAAGTGGCGATGACGGCTGAACCGTACGACGCTGAGCGCGAGAATCCGGGGACGGGACCCGCATGGGTTCAGGTACGCGTGGCTGCGTTAGCAAACGGAATCGCCATTACCTCCTTCGACATTACGGAGCGCAAGCGCCTGGAACGAGAGCGCGAGCTGCACACTGCGGTTGTGCGGAATATGAGCGAAGGGTTGTGCATGGTCCGGGCTGCAGACGGCGTCATCCTTTACAGCAACCCCACCTTTGACGGGATGCTTGGCTACGCCGCGGGGGAGCTGCAGGGCAAGCATGCTTCCATCGTGAATGATGCTCCCGACGCAGCTTCCGCTCACCCCGTGGCTGAGGTCATGTCCCTGGTGCGGCGGGACGGGATCGCAACCGTCGAGGCGGGCAGCTTGCGCAAGGATGGGGCTCGCATCACCTGCCGAGCTACGTCCTCGTTGATCTGGGATGAAACGCACGGGGAAGTGTTGGTCTCGGTCCAAGAGGACATCACACAGCAGCGGCGCCTTGAGGAAGAGCGAGACGGGTTCTTTACGCTGTCCATCGACATGCTGTGCGTAGTTGGCTTCGACGGCTTCTTCAAACAGCTCAATCCAGCGTGGGAGACGACACTCGGCTGGTCACTGGAAGAGCTGTCCACCAAGCCCTGGCTCGAGTTTGTCCACCCCGATGATCGGGAACGCACGGTCCAGGAAGCCAACCAGCTCTCTAGCGGGGTTGCCACGGCCTCCTTCGAGAACCGGTATCGGTGCAAGGACGGACGATACCGAGTGCTGCAGTGGAGAGTGACACCGTCGCTGGTTCAGTCGCTGCTTTTTGGCGCGGCACGTGACATCACGACCCTCAGGGAGGCGCAAGATGCGCTGAAAGCGTCACTCGACGAGAAGGAAATTTTACTCAAAGAGATCCATCATCGTGTGAAGAACAATCTGCAAGTCATCTCGAGCTTACTCAAGCTCCACGGCGACAAGATCACGGATGCTGTCGCCCGAGCGGCTTTCCAAGACAGTCAGGATCGGGTGCGCGCGATCGCGTTACTGCATGAGAAGCTGTATCAGTCAAAACACCTAGGCAGGGTAAGCATGGCTGACTACGCTGACAGTTTGGTGCGGACCTTAATGAGAACGCACGGGACGGTGGCACCGGCCCTAGTGAACATAGACGCCGGTAGCGTCACCTTGCCGGTGGACCTGGCGGTGCCATGCGGGCTTATTCTGAACGAGCTGGTGACCAACTCCTTGAAACACGCCTTTCCCATGGGTCACGCGCCGCGGCCAGCCATTCGAATCACGATGACCGAGCAGGACGCTGTCCTGGTACTGACGGTCGCAGACAACGGTATAGGTATTCCGACAGACTTCGACCTCAATAAATCGCAATCTCTTGGGATGCACGTGGTACGTACGCTGGCGCGTCAGCTCCGCGCCGAAGTGCAGTTGACGGCGAGCCCAGGCACGAGCTGGCTGCTACGTTTCGCTCGTCCATCGGGCGCAGAATCGGGGGTAGTCCATGACGGGTAGTAGGATACTTGTCGTTGAGGATGAGGCGCTGATCGCGGATGACATTCAGACGACCTTGACTCGCCTCGGGTACGATGTGGTCGGCACCGTGGCTTCTGGGCCGGAGGCGGTGGACGCCACTGCTCGTCTGCAACCAGCGCTCGTTTTGATGGACATCAAGCTGCAGGGTCCGATGGACGGCGTAGAGGCAGCGCGCATCATTCGCAGAGACTTCGACTTGCCCGTTCTCTATCTAACTTCCCATTCGGATGACCTGACGCTCGCGCGGGCGATGGAAACGGCTCCAAGCGGATATCTGCTGAAACCCTTCAACGATCGGGAGCTCAGGACCGCTACGGAAGTAGCGCTTCACAAGCACCGCTTGGAGTCGAAGCTAGCTGAGCGTGAACGCTGGTTCTCCACCACGCTGAGCTCGATCGGCGACGCCGTGATTGCCACGGATCGCGCCGGGATCATCACTTTCCTCAACCCGGTGGCAGAGCGCTTGACCGAGTGGGGTGATGGAACAGCGATCGGCAAGGAGCTTGGCGATGTCTTTCGTCTAGTTGATGGTGCGGGCACACCCATACTCGGTACCGTCAAGTTTCCTATTGAAGAGAGCTTCGCGGTGGCGATCCCCACGGACACGACGCTACTCGGCCGAAGCGGCACCCAGGTCCCGGTGGACGACATCGCCTCACCAATCGTCGACAAGCATGGGCAGGTTCTTGGCGGCGTGGTGGTGTTCCGCGACGTGACGCAGCGCAGAAAGCTCGAAGAACGGCTGGCGCTAGCGGAGCGGCTGGCTTCTCTAGGCACCATGGCTGCGTCCATGGGTCACGAGATTAACAATCCGCTTGCCGCGGTGGTCGGCAATGTGGGGTTTGCGGCGGAGGGCATCAAGGAGTTACGTGCGGAGCTCGAGCAACTGCAGGCCCTGTCAACGGCGCCGCACACGTTCGCAGTCGCGCACGCGAAGCTCAGGGAGCTAGAAGAGGTGTTGACGGACGCCGACAGCGCCTCCTCGCGATTGCGTCACATCGTCAACGACTTGAAGAAGTTTGCTTCGGCCGAAGGAGCATCCCGAGCAATTCTCGAGCTGTCTGTGGTGATTGATGCGGCAGCGAAAATGACGACGAATGCCATCAGGCACCACGCGCGCGTCACGAAACGGTACGGCACGACGCCGTTCGTGGAGGCGAACGAAGGCCAACTCATTCAGGTGTTCATCAACCTCCTGATGAACGCAGCCCAAGCAATCGGCGATGGACCCGCCGAGGACCACGAGATCTACCTTACCACTTACACAGACGCTGCCGGCCGTGCCGTGGCCGAGGTGCGCGATAACGGCCCAGGCATCGCGCAGCAACTTTTGCAGCGCATCTTTGATCCGTTCTTCACCACCAAACCCGTTGGCGTAGGCCTCGGATTGGGCCTTTCGATTTCGCAGAATCTAGTCACTGCCTTGGGCGGCGAGATCAGCGTCGAAAGTAAGGTCGGTCAAGGGACCACTTTTCGTGTGGTGCTTCCCGGCGCGCGTCTCAGAACGATCCGTGCGCCAGCTTCTCCTTCTGTCGCGCCGTCACCCGTGCGGGGCAAAATTCTAGTCATCGATGACGATCATGCCGTATCCAAAATGTTGGCGCGCACGCTGCGGAACGAGCACGACGTCGTCGTCTGCAATGACGGGCGCGAAGCACTTGCAAGCATCGCCGCGGGCGCGTTCTACGACGTAATCTTTTGCGACCTGATGATGCCTACCCTTTCCGGCATGGACATCTACGAAGGATTGAGTCTGGCAAATCCAGAGCAGGCACAACGAATGGTGTTCATGACAGGCGGTGCGTTCACGGAACGCGCCAAGGAATTCATGGATGCCACAAGCCAACAGCACATTCTCAAACCATTCGTCAGCGAGACGCCACGAGCTATCGCGCGCAAACTGGTCGCCAAGAAACATGCGGCGGGACCTAGTCTTCGAGAATGATGCGGCTTGCGATCTGCGGGAGGATCCTTCCGCCCGTGTGCACGCCGCCTGCTCCAAGCTGAATGCGTACGCTGCGCGAGATCTGCCAGTGAGCCTGGGGCATGAGCGTGGCGCTGTCCGGCTTGCCTCCGAAGAGTGCAATGTTGCTCTCGACACCGAGTGTGAGCCGCTCACGCGTCCCACTCAGGCGTTCCCGTGCGTACACGTCACGCTCCCACCGCACCCGCCGGATGACAGAGTGCTGTCTTTTTATGCCGTCTTCGGGAGCGCCCTCTAAAGGCTTCGCGAAGGCAGCTACAAGCAACGAATCACGCGCTCGTCGCTTGCCCCCGTTTGGGTCGAGGCGATGTGCGCCCATGGTCTCAGTCTGACCGAGGTCGTCCATGCAACTTCCCCCCTCGCGTTCGCTATTGCTGCTGCTCATGCTCGCTGGCTCACTCACAGCCTGTGGCACCGATGGCGCCAAACCTGTCGCTGGCGGCTCCAGGAACGATCGCGATCCGGCCACCGATCCGGACCACGATCCCGGCGCCAGCAATGGCGGCGACGTGCCGGCCGCAAACGATGGCGAGCCCAACCCCGGTACGGACGGCTGCGGCCTAGGCTGCAGTACCGTGCAGGTCGGCCAGGGCGGTGCGGGCTTTGACCTCGATCAACATCCCCACGAAGGCGTCATCGTTGACGCCGACGGATCACTCATCTTAGGGGCCGACGATAAGGACCGCACCGGGTTCATCTGGATCGCCAACACCGGCGAGCAAACGGTATCGAAGATCGACACCGCGACGATGAAAGAAGTCGGCCGCTACCGCGTGGGTGCACCCGATCCATCGCGCACTTCGGTGTCAGTCACAGGAGACGCTTACGTGGGCAGCCGCGCCGGTAACGGTCTCACTAAGATCTCTGTCCTGGGCGCCAACTGCGCGGACACCAACAACGATGGTGCGATCACCACCTCCTCAGGCCCGGCGGATGTGCTCCCCTTCGGACAAGATGACTGCGTGCTTTGGTTCACTCAGCTGACCGACAGCATTCGCGGCGTAGCGGCCCAGGACATTCTGGGTACCACGAAGGTCACTCCGGTGGCGGGAGGGGAGCCCATGATCACCGTCACCGAAAGCGAGCACTATGTGTGGGCCGGCGGCGGCACGCTCGGCCGGCTATTCAAGTTACGCGGAGACACCGGTGCCGTCGTACTCGAAACGCAGGCTCCGCGCGGCATCTACGGTCTCGCCCTCGACGGAAGCGGCCTATTGTGGATGACGGGAGGTGCCTATTGGGGAGGAAGCTTAGCCGTGGTCGACACGCGCACCTGCCTCGATGAGGTAAGCTGCAACGTTCCCTCCTGCAACGTGAGCTGCAGCGAGACATCCTGTCCGGACACCTGCGATGGGGCCGTCAAAGCGAACATTACGCTTTCGCCCGACAGTGCTTACGGCGTGACCGTCGATTGCAAACAGCGGGTATGGCTTGGCGGCAGCGGCGGTCCAATCAAACGGTATGATCCGAGCGCACCCGCCGATCAACGTCTGACGGTCGCGCCTGAAAGCGCCAAGACGAGCGGCATCCACGGTATCGCCGCAGATGCAAAGGGATTCATCTGGGGAGCTGCCTCCGGGCAGGGTGTTCTGCGCCTGGATGCTGAGACGATGCTGCAGAGCACGTTCATTCGCACAGATTATGGTGCCAAAGGCATCGCCATCGCGGCCAATGGTGACGTCTGGGCGATCACGCAGAGCACGATGGCCCACGTGGTGAGGCCCGGTCCCGCCCTTGCGGACAACATGTTGTTACCCAGTGCCGTGACGGGTTTCGTGAGTCCCTATACCTACTCAGACATGACCGGAGAGCAGCTTCGCCTCGCAACCAATGCACCCGGGCGCTACCGCAGGGTCTTCGAAGGCTGTGCCGGCGGCACCACACGCTGGCAGGACGTTGCTTTCGATACCGACGTGCCACAGGGCACGATCGCGATCTTGCGCGCACGCGGCGCCGCATCGAAGGCCGAGCTTGCGAACGCCACACCCATCTTACTTTCTGTCGCTCCGTTTCAAGCGGATGCGATGTCCCTCGAGGGCACGAGCCTTGCCGACGCCGCATTCATCGAGCTCGAGGTCGAGCTGATCGTCGAGGGCGGAAGGCGTGTCGGACGCTGCGAGCGCGACCGCACCACACCGCGCCTCAAGGCCTTGAGCCTGAATCGCGTGTGCAGCACGCAAGTTCAATGATGGGTATCCCGCGCTGCCAGTAAGGATGGCAGCGCCAAGGGATGGCAGAGCCGGGGCGAAGGCGTACACAGGTCTGAGGCTTATTGGAGCCGAAACCGAAACCTGACCACGAGGTTCAAGTGCCACGTCAACCGCTTGCGAGCCTCCGTCTCGACGGACCACGCCTGTCTCTCACCCTGTCGCGTCTCGCCCTGAGCGGGGCGCTGGGTCTAAGTATTTCCTGCGCGCGAGGCGCAGGCCCTGGCGACGATCGTAAGGGGGACGCAGCCACCGATCAAACAGCGGGCAACGCTTCGCTGGACAAAGACGGCGGCCTCGCTGTACCGGCGACGGATGCCGGGAGCTCAGCGGCAGCTGGCTCAACCTCCGAAGATGCGGCCACGGCCGCGCTGGATGCGGCAAGCATCAGCCCTCCCCCGCCCGCCAACCCACCCGACGTAGATGCAGGACCGAGCGGTGGCCTCGCCGATCCACAGGCCGTGTACTGCGCAGGCAGTGGTCCACCCGTGCAGGTCGGTGACAGCGAAGAGGACACCACAACACAGACTTGTACCGGCAGCATCGCGCGCGCAGCCTTCGCACATGCGGTCTGTTCGTGCACGGACGTGGCGCTCCCCGGCTTCCTCGAGACCCGCTCGTTCTCGTCGGCCAACAACCCTGCGCTGAGTGCGTCCGGCGCGCCGGTCGGCATCAACGACGCGTATCGCGCTTATGGTTATACCGACGTGGGCGGCACGTTTACCATCGCCGGCCCCTCCAAGGTTACCTTCGGGGGTTATGGCAAGGTCGGCGGCGACCTCAGCGCGCAGGGAGCTGTCGACGCGGCGGGCTACATCGACGTCACGCGGGACGCGGCTTTCGCAGACAACGTCACGTTACCTGGCCTGCTGACGGTCGGGCGCAACCTCGTGCAGGCGCCGGGCAAGACACTCGCAACGATCCCATTGGTGACCGGACAGCGCACGAGCGGCCCCGTGTCGATCGCAGCCCCCTGCGATTGCGCGCCCGAGCGCGTGCTCGATACTGCCGGCATCGTCAACAACGGCCGAACACAGAACGACAACACCGCAGTGGGACTCGACCCGAACGCACTCGCCAACGTGCTGCAAACGGGTAAGACGCTCTCCTTACCGTGTGGCAGATACTACTTGAACAGCATCCGCGTGCTCGGCAGCGCAGAGGTGCACCTGTCGGGTCGCACCGCGATCTTCGTCGATGGCGACATCGATTTGGTCGGCGCGTTCACGGTCAAGATGGATCCCGGCGCCGAGCTTGATCTCTTCGTACGCGGCAAGTTGCTCGGTACGGGCTACGCCTCGTTTGGTGATCGCGCGGAGCCCAAATCCTCGCGCATCTATGTTGCCAGCGCCCACGACATCGTGCTGACGGGCGCGACAGCCTTCGTCGGCAACCTCTACGCGCCCCATGCGACCGTACGCTCTGACGGCGACGTGGAGCTGTTCGGCGCCGTGTTTGCGGGCGCCATCGATCTCAACGGCTCGCTGCGCGTGCGCTACGACCGCGAGATCTTGAACGTCGATGACGATTGCCCCGTGCCCGAGGAGCCTCCCACGTGCAGCGACGTTTGCTCCTCCGCCTGCGGTCATGCAGCGTGCATCGGTGGCACTTGCGCCCCGTGCCGTTCCGATGCGGATTGTTGCGGCGCGTGGATCTGCATGCCGAACGGCGAGTGCGGTCCGCTCTTACAGTGATCTTCGCTTGCTTAGCGCCCGGCACAAAAGAATCAGGTCGGATCGGCGTCGAGGCGCCCCGTCGGCGGTGATGAAATTTGCAAGGATACTCGCTGTATCTGAAGACTTTTCAGCGCCGGCGACGGGGATGCGTCGGCGTCGAGGCGATCTGATTGTTTTGTGCCGGGCGCTTAGTGCCGCCCCTGCACAAGGCGCTGTCTAGTTGTGCCAGTCGAGCATCTGAGCGCGCCAGCGCGTTGTGTTCGATGTGGACTTATGTGAAGGTCGCGTGACCTGACCAGCTCGCGAGGCTGGGCAAGCGTGCATCATTTCTCCCCCTGTTGCAGTGCCACCGCGGCGGTCTCCCCCACGCGAAGGAATGTCGAACTATGCGAACAAGATCCATCGCGGCAGCTGCCGCCTTTGCACTCGCGTGCCTATTGCCCAAGGTCGTTGCCGCCGAGCGCGACTACACCTTGTTCGAGAGCGGCCATGTGCGCCCGATCGCCCTCAGCCCTGACCGTAAGACCTTATATGTGGTCAACACGCCCGACAATCGCTTGGAAGTCTATAAGGTTCACAAGTCTAGCGCACCGCCCCACGGCACGCCCGCACTCAAGCACGTAGGCTCCGTGTCCGTCGGACTCGAGCCCGTCTCTGTCGCCGCACGTAACAACGAAGAGGTATGGGTAGTTAATCATCTTTCGGACAGCGTAAGCGTCATCGACGTGCGCAACACCAAGCAGCCCCGCGTCACGCGCACGCTACTCGTGGGCGACGAGCCCCGCGACATCGTGTTCGCGGGCGGTGCGACCGTAAGAGACCGCGCCTTTATCACCACTGCCCATCGCGGCCAGAACATACTCTTTGACCCTCAGCTCAGCAGCGAGAGCGTCGGGCGAGCCGACGTTTGGGTGTTCGACGCCAAGCAACTCGGCTCGTCATTGCGGGGGACGCCGATCAACGTCGTGACCTTATTCGGCGATACGGCACGGGGCCTTGCCGTGAGCAACAACGGTAAGCAGGTGTACGCGGCCGTCTTCAACTCTGGCAACCGAACCACGACCGTCCAAGTGGGTGTTGCTCCGCAACCTGGCGAAGAGAACGACCAAGGCTTGCCGCAGCCGCGCACCGGCCGCATCGCCAAGTACGACAATGGTCACTGGACTGACGCGCTCGGCAATGACGTCACGCAGGTAGTGCTCCACACCTTGCCAGACTACGACGTGTTCACGATTGACGCTGCCGCCAGCCCCCCGGTCGAAATTAGCACGGGCCGCTTTAGGGGCGTTGGAACCACACTGTTCAACATGACAGTCAACCCTGAGACGGGTGCCGTCTATGTGTCCAACACCGAGGCCAACAACCTTACGCGTTTTGAAGGGCCCGGTTTTGGCGATGACCCGACCGTGCGCGGAGACATTGCACGGAGTCGCATCACGGTGCTCCGCCCGACCGTCGGCACGGTCACGCCACGCCATTTGAACAA
>JBBSJC010000289.1:0-9716 GCA_038257655.1 Polyangiales bacterium
ACCCGTTTCAACGCCGGTGCATCCCCGTCGTCAGCGCTGAAAATTCTCCAGATACGGGGAGTATCCTTGCGAATTTTCATCACCGACGACGGGGCGCCTCGACGCCGATCCGGATCAGTTATTGGCGCGCGATGCCTAAGCGTATCGAAGGCACCTGAGCGTTAGAGCGCCTGAGCGATCATTCGCGCAGCCCAGACCGCAAGCGCTGCCACCACAAACCGTAATGCCCATTTGTCTGCTTCGGTGGCGTCGATGAAGGCGATCACGCTTTGGCCCCGCCACAACGCGCGGATCGATGCCGGCACGAACAGTAAGGTGCCCAAAAACATCGGCACGCCCAGCGGGTTGGCAGCGACCGAAGCCAGTGGGTCGAAATGTGCGAGGTGCGCAAAGGCGGTGGTGAGCCCGCAGGCGGGACATGGCCAACCAGTCAGCGCCAAGATCCCGCACGGGGGGAGCCCGAGTTGTTCATGGGTGCCCATGCCCGTCACAGAAGGTGTAAGCACGCGCGCGATCACGAGCACCGCTAAGGCCGTGCACAACAGCAGCAACCACACTGCGCGATCCAAGCTAGCAGCGGAGGAAGAGCCCATCACAACGCTTGCTGGACGGCTTCCCAGGCCTCGGACTGACGGGAAAGCTCGACTATCGTAATCGCCTCGGCGGCCGCCCGGTCTTCGCGCACGCCTGCCTTGACGAGCGCGCCAGTGATCTGCAGCGCGATCGCGTACACAGAGGCCAGCTCGCGTCGACCGGCAGAAAAGGAGGCCATGGAGAAAGCCCAATCCAAGGACCAGACTAAATCTGCGAGGTAATCGGCGAGCACGGCCTGCGCGCTTTCCTTGCCGCCTCGCGCTTCGGCCCGATCGTAAGATTCGGCCCACGGACGATCCGAGATATCGAGCTTCTTCACGGTGCCGGCGCAGACGTGGATCGCGCTTCCAAGCCAAGCGAGCGCCACGCCGTACGCTGTGCCATCACGCTCAGCCAGCGCCTTGTCGGCGACGTTGGCCCAGCGTTCGGCGTGCAGCTTGCCAAACGGCTTGGCGCCCAGCGCCCGCAGCGGATCCTTGAGCGCGAGCAAGTCGTTGATGATCTCACTCTCGAGCGCGCGATAACGATGAAACGCCACCCGCTTGCCCGGTTCGAGGCTGACGCGTGGTCCGACTTTGCCGTTCGTCGATAGGCGACCAGCCGGATCGCGCAGTGAGACTTCTGCGACGTCCGCGGTGAGCAGAGGCCGTGGTCCGAGCGTGCGACACGGACAGCGGTGCTCCGTGGTGACACGCCCGCCCTCGGGAGTTGCGACAAGATTGAACGGAAAACGCGTACAGCCGGTCGGTTTGGCCTGCGCGCCGTGCACCGCGTGCAGCTCGCAGCCGCGCGCACTGCGCAACACACAGGCACCGCTTTGCTGGGTGCGAAACACCGGCGCGAGCAAGTCCTTACTGCGCACGAGCGAACCGGGCGCGAGCAAGTCCAGGTGCTTTTTTTCAGGGCGCGTGACGGGCCCAAGCGCATGAATATCGGTGCAGCAGAGCCCATCGCCAAAGCAGTCAAAGCGCGCGCCCACTCGTATCAGCAGCGGACGAGACTGGGGCACGCCAGACTTGGCGCGGCCGGACGCTTTAATAGGCGCCTTGGGAGCCGACGCCCTAGGCGCGGATGAGCGTGACGTACGTGAAGTAGGAGCGAGGTCGCCAGGCACGTCGCCTGCTCTACACGACGCGTCTCAGCGCGTAAAGCGGGATCGCGCCAGGCGACCTACACACGACCCGCGCACGACCTACGCACGACCTACGCACGACTACAAATGGCGGCAAGATTGATTGCGTGCACCCTCTACGCACTACGTACTGCCCGGTCGCGTGCAGCGAACGTGCAATCCCATGCTGCGACGTGGTAATTTCGGTAGCTCGACTGCTATGGCTTTTCGCGCGCCACTACTCGGGTACAACACGAACGTCCGTCACAAGGGCAAGCTGTACCACATTCAAACCGAGGATTCGGGCATCAGCCATCCCCACATCATGACCCATCTGTTCGCAGATGGCGGCCGCATCGTAGCGTCGCGCAAGACCAGCTACGGCGAGCAAGTCGGCAACGTGGGCATGCAGGATGCCGTGAAGAAGCTGATGCAAGCGCAACACAAAGCGATGTTCATCGCGCTGCGTGACGGCATCTACGACGAAGACGGACCCAACGACGCCGCGCGCGACACCGGCCTTACCTTCGCAGCGAAGGAAGAGGGCGCCGGTGCCAAGCCTGATCCCGCAGCAGCCGCGCCCGCAGCCGCGCCCGCAGCGAAGGAGGCAGCGCCAGAACGCCCATCGCTCTATCAGGGCACGCGCGCTGCTAGCGAAGCCACGGAGCCGCCTGCCGCGACGCCTTCACAGCCAAAGGCGCCGGTGTCGATCTTTGGCGGCGATCTGCTCAGCGAGAAAAGCCTCGATGAGGTGATCTTGAGCTATCTCGCGACAGACGACGGCGATTCGCAGTAGTCGTCTCGGCCCGCAGCAACCCCCTGTACAGCGCTGCCCCTAGACCAAAACCTGCTGGAGCTTGGTTGCGAGCATCACGTTGCCGCCCACCTTGAGCTTGCCTTCGAAATACAGCTGCATCGCGCTCTGGGGGTTGGTCTGAATCGCTGCCCAGTCGCTGGTGGCGCACTCGATCGTGCACTCGGAGTTGCCCGCGTCGCCTGCGGTCACACCCAGGTTGTCCTTCAGGTTGACGGTCCATTGGCCGCCGCCATCGCCCACGATCGTAAACAAGAAGATGGCATCGACGGCCTTGGCCGTGTCCTGGTCCTTTGAGATCTTCGCGGGCAGGTAACTCTCGAAAAATTCTTTCGCTTCGGCCATGGGTCGCACTCCTCGTCATTAGCGCTGGGATCCTCGCTCGCTTCCACGAGCAAAAATGAATCGCGGTTCATTCCCGAGCTATCACCCCAGACTGGGGCGGTCAAGCAACGCAGCGCGTCAGAGCCACGTTTGACACCTGTGGACGCCAATCGTATCGTCCGGCCCCCCGGCATAGGAGAGAGCGCGATGAGCCTGAAGAAGAACTTGATGAGCCACGGCATGAAGATGATGCAGGACCCCCGCTTCATGAAGATGATGCAGGACCCGCGCGTAATGAAGGCCATGGCCAAGGGCTTCGAGGTCAAAGGTAAGGTCCAGCAGACTGTAGACGCCAAAGTCGAGTCGATGGCCAACACATTGAACCTCGCCACCAAGGCGGAGGTTCGCGAGCTCAAGCGCACGATTCGTAAGCTCGAGCGCGAGCTCAAGAAGTCTAACGGCAACAAAGCCGAGGCCTGACTCTCAGGCGCGCGCAGCGAGCCAGGTGCGCACGAGCGGCCAGATGGTGCATGGCGCGTCGCGTCCCAGCACCATGTCGATATGGCCGTGGGGAAACTCGCGATACGTCTTATCCGTGGAGCGACTGCGCTCGAGCACGGGAAAGACCGATGCCGGCGGCGCGAGCGCATCGTACGTACCGGCAATCACGAGTAAGGGACGCGGCGACAGCTCAAACGCAGTGCCGTAGTCGAGCAAGCCATCGTGGCTCAACAGCGACGATTCGGCGCCCGCGCGCACGATGCTGAGAGCCACCGCCATCCGCGTGTGCTCGAACGACGCGCCCAAAATCTCGTCGAGCACCTCAGGCTCCACACTGCCAGGGAGCCAGGGCCGGATTGGCAGGGGCAAGTAGCGGTTATCCCACAAGCGTCGTCGTTTGTGCAGATGGCGTCCGATGATCCCGACGGGCACGGCCGGATTCATGTCGAAGGCGCCGGTCAAACGCGCGCCATAAAACAACGGCGCCACCACGCGCAGAAAGAGCGAGCCCAGGCCGAAACGATAGGGCGAGCCCAGCGAGATCACGCCCTTGACCTGATCGCGCGATACACTACCCGCCACGCTGTACGTGATCAGGCCGCCCATGGAGTGGCCGATCATGAACGTGCGCGGATGGCCGGAGAGACGCACGACACTGCGCACGCAACCCGGGATGTCTTCGCGAATGTAGTCGTCAAGCGACAAGTCTTCGCGTGCTCCGTACTGGCGAGAGCGACCGCGGCCGCGCAAATCGACGTTGAAAACATCCCAGCCTTGCCAGGCGAGATAGTTGGCAAAGGAGCGGCGCGAGCAGTGCCAGGTGTAGCGATTCTGACCGAAGCCGTGCACGAGCAGCACGGCGCCGAGCGTTTCACTGAGGTCGTGGCGGCGCTTGCGCACCATCGCTATCGGATGCTGACCTTCACGGGAGGCGATTACGTCTTTGATGAAACGTCCGCGCTGTCCGCCCTCAATGGCCTGCTCGACGATCTCCGTCTGGAGGATCACCTATCGAATGTAGCAGGCCCAGCCTTTCGCACAGGCCGGATTTTGAGCTGTTATGCTCATGGGATGCTGGGAGTTGGCACGCACCGCTGGATCGGCATGAGCTTGCTGGCGGTCGTCGCATGCATGGGCTCCGTCTATGTCGCCCGTGCCGAGCCTGCGCTGGAGCCGATGGCGCTCGAAACACGCGCGCGCGAGTTGCTCGCAGCTGGCGTGGAGCAGAGCGTGTCCCCTCAGACGCTAGCCAAGTTGGGCCCTGAGTTACCTGACGCATTGCTCGCGATCTTCGAGCGCACGAGCGAGGCGCGCTACGTCCGCCTGCGCGCGCTGTCCATGTTGTCGCACTTTCCGCAACCGCGGGTGACGCAGCTGTTTCTGCGCCTCGTGCACGAGGGCGTCACGCCCGCAGCGACTGCTCTCGAGGATGCGCTACACCCGGGTCGTTCCGCCCTGGTGTTACGCAGGGCAATCGAGAGCATCGCCACGCGCCGAGCGCCGCAGCTGGAACTTGAGCCGCAGCTCGAGCTGGATCTGACGCGAGCGCTTGCGCACGCGAACGCTCAGGTGCGTCGGGCAGCGGTGCTCACGCTGCACGAACACATGCACGAGCGCAAGGCTGCGGGCCTACAGCGCCTATTGGCAGCGCAGCTCGCGCGCGAGAGCTCCCCGATGGTGATCGATACGATCAAGGCGCTCAGAGATCGATCTGCTCGATCGCAAGCCCCTCGACCGATTTCCCCAAAAACCGCGACGCCACCTCGCTGAAGCGGCCGGGCATGTCCGTCACGAACATGCGCAGGCTGCCTGCGGAGGAAGAACTACGCGCCATGCCGCGGGTGTCGAGCAGCTCGTGCAGCTCTTCTGCGGTGGCTTCGGCGCTGTCGACCACGACCGTATCGGGGCCGCACAAGGCGCGGGCGCGCGCATCGAGCAGCGGGCGAAATAACGGATAGTGGGTGCAGCCGAGCACGATCGAATCGACACCGTGCCGCGCGAGCTCGGACAGGTAGCGGTCGATCACCAGCGTGGGCACTTCGCCGTCGGTCCAGCCTTCCTCAGCCAGGGGTACGAGCAGCGGCGCGGCCCGCGCAAACACCTCACTGCGCGAGTCGACGGCCGCGACAGCGCGCGGATAAGCGCCTGATGCGACAGTTCCCATGGTCGCCAGCACGCCGACGCGATGTTGTTGGCTAGCTCGCACAACCGCGCGCGCACCGGGCTCGATCACGCCGACCACCGGGATATCGAGCTCGACGCGCAGCATGTCCAGGGCCACCGCGCTCACTGTGTTGCAGGCCACTACGAGCAGCTTGATGCCGCGGCGCTCGAGCTGCGCGGCGCAACTGCGCGCGTAACGTAGGACCGTCGCTGGACTGCGCGTCCCGTAGGGCACGCGCGCCGTATCGCCCAAATACAGGAGCTGCTCGGCGGGCATGCGGGCCGCGATCGCACGCGTGACGGTAAGCCCCCCGAGCCCGGAGTCGAAGATGCCAATCGGAGCCTGTGTATCCACTTGAGGGGCAGCCTACCCAGCGCGGACAGCCGCGCAATGCGGGTGGGGTGTGGGTTTCATGTAGGGCATGCTGGGTAGATTCGCCCCGTCTTGCTCGCGCGCTGATAGACTCCTTCTTCTCTGATGGACGATACCCAGCCGATCCTACTTTTCTCGGACGACCCCGACCGGGTCCAACGCATCACGCGCTGTGCTCAAAGCTTGAGTCTGAAGGTGGTGCATGCGGCGGACAACACCGCGCTCACAGACGCGTTCGCTTGGATGGCGGATTTGTCGCCGGGGATGACCGAAGAAAAGCTCGACGCGCTGGGCATCAAGACCCGAAAAGAAGAAACGCCCCTGTTCGTACTAGTCGAAGCGAATGACGCCGAACGGTACGCGCGGGTGCGACGACTGGCCGCCAACGGCTTTGCGTACCTGGATGTGAGTGACGCCGAGCTGACGGCGCACCTTGAAAGCTTGCTGCGCAATGCCCACATGCGGCGCGAGTTTTTGCGTAAGGAACGCGATGCCAAGCTCGCGCTTGAGCTCACGCGCACACTCGCCTCGTCCCTGGAGTTTCGCGAAATCTTGTTTACGGTGGTGCGGCGCATCGCCGAGGTTGTACAGATCGACCGCGTATCGATCGTGCTGATTCCGGACGATGAGCCTGGCTTCGGATACGTAATCGCGGCCAGCGACGATTCTGAAGTGACCAATCTGCGCTTGGACCTGAGCAAGTATCCCGAGATAACGCAGGTGCTCCGTACGCAAGAAGCGCTGACGGTCAACGACGTGGCGACCCATCCCGTGCTCGATGGCGTGCGCGCTAGTGTGCATCAGCTGAGTGCGCTTTCGCTGCTGCCGATCGCGAGCGAAGACCGGGTGATCGGCGTGTTGTTCTTGCGCACCACGGAACCGGGACGTTCGTTGTCACCGAGTGAGCTTGACGTGTGCGCGATCATCGCGAATGCGACGAGCCCTGCGCTACGCAATGCGTTGTTTCTGCATCAGCTGCGTGAGGATCACAAAGAAGCACAGGCCGCCCATGAGCAAGCGGAAGCGCGCGCGCAAAGTGAGCGCGGTGCGGCGGCCGAGCTGCGCAAGACGAAAGAGTTCTTGGAGTCGCTGATCGACGCCAGTGTGGACGCGATCGTCGCGGCCGACCTGACGGGCACGATCATCCTCTACAACAAGGGTGCAGAGCGCATCTACGGGTACAAGCCCGAAGAGGTCGTGGGCAGTCTGCATGTTTCCAAGCTGTATCCGACGGGGGTGGCGAGTGAAGTCATGCGCCGCATTCGTT
Organism: Polyangiales bacterium; assembly: GCA_038257655.1. Classification (GTDB taxonomy): domain Bacteria; phylum Myxococcota_A; class Polyangia; order Polyangiales; family DASUME01; genus DASUME01. The sequence continues at coordinate 7,148 of JBBSJC010000289.1, forward strand.
CGGCTGAGCACGGCGGCGTCGGCAGACTCGAGAGCATGCATAGTGCAGCAGTCGACCGCAGTGGCAGCGTGATTCCGATCTCGCTTTCGGCGGCGATGATCTACGAGCACGGCACGCCCAAGGCCACGGTCGGCATTTTCACGGATTTGCGTGAAAAGCTGCAGGCCGAAGAGCGTCTGTTGCAGGTGCAACAAAAGCTCGAGGTCAGCGAAAAGCAGGCCTTGTTGGCGGAGCTTGCTGGCACGGCCGCCCACGAGCTCAATCAACCGCTCACCAGCGTGATGGGTTATGGCGAGCTGTTGATGCGCCGGCTTGCGCCTGGAACACCCGAGCGCAACGCCGCTCAAGTGATCATGCAAGAGGCCGAACGCATGGCGAACCTGGTGCGCAAGATCGGCAAGATCACGCGCTATGAAACGAAGTCTTACGTGGGCGATCAACGCATTCTCGATTTGGATCGCGCAAGTGAAGACCCTGACGACATCGGGCGCTGAAAGCCCGGGGGTGTTTCGCTGATTGGAGTACGTCTGAGCATGCGACCACGCAGCAAGCCGAATGATCCCGCCCTGGCTGGCGCGATCGGCCACAGCCCTCCCCTGACCAGCCCTGGCCTGAGCTTGGTGCTCGAAGAGTTGCTCGCGCTGAGCCGGACCGTCAGTCTGGAGATGCACGACGAAGAGATCGTGCACGCCTATGTCAGCTCGCTTTTGCGGCTGTTCCCAGGGCGACTGTTCGCGCTTCGCCTGCTGGATCCTGAGACATCTGAGTTATCCCTCGTGTATGCGACCGGACGGCTGCGCGGCGACCGGCGCGAACGCCTGCTTATCACCACGCGCGCTCTGGAAGAGCAAGGCCTGCAAGGCCCGCTGCTCGCGCCGCCGTTCGAAGTCAACGAAGAGTACGTCTCGCTCTTTTCCGAGAGCGCCGATGGCTTTGACGTCGCGATGAGTGACGGCAGAAACGTGATAGGCGTGCTGGCGGTCGAGTATCCGCCGCGTTCGGAAGCAAGCCGCGATGACCCCGCACGGCTAGTGCCAATCGCGCTTTCGTTGTCGGCCTCCCTGCGCAACGCGCGCTTACTGCGCGAATCGATCTACCTGCGCGATTATCTCGGTAAGCTCGTGGAGCACGCCAACGCGCCGATTCTCGTGATCGGTCGCCGGCGCGAGATTCGCGTGGTCAACCGCGCGCTGCTTTCGCTGACCGGCTATCGCCGCGATGAGCTGATGGGGCGCGATTTTGCGAATTTGCTCGACGAGGAAGAGCGCTCGCGTTTGTTGCCAGTCTTGATTGGTGCCTTGCGCGGCCAATCGGCGACCGGCGTCGAAGTGCGCATTCCGAGCAAGCGCGGCGGTCACGTACGACTGCTGATGAACACAGCTTCGGTGCTCAGCGCCGATGGCGAGGTCGAGGGCGTGATCGCGATCGGCCGGGATTTGACCGAAATTCGCGAGCTCGAACGACGCATCATCCACGCCGAAAAATTGGCAACGGTAGGCCAGCTCGCAGCTGGCGTGGTGCATGAGCTCAACAATCCACTTACCAGCATTTCCGTCTACAGCGACTACCTGTTGAAGCAGGCTGAAAAGCAGGGAGCCAAGCCGAGCGACACGCTCAAGCTACGACGCATCCACGACAGCGCCGATCGCATCTTGCGCTTTTCGCGCGAGCTCCTCGCTTACGCGCGACCGACACCCGAGGAGCCGACGCTGCTCAATGCGCTAGCGGTGATCGAGCGCTCCCTCGAGCTCTGTGATCACTTGATCACGGAGTGCGGGGTGCACGTGACACTGCAAAGCTCGGATGGCCTGCCGCCGCTATTGGGCGTGGCCGGTCAGCTGCACCAGGTGCTCGTCAACTTGATCACGAATGCGTGTCACGCCATGCCGGAAGGTGCGGGCGAGTTGTTGATTTCCTCCGAGCTGAACGCCGATCACGAGATCGAGCTGCGCGTCACCGACAACGGCTCGGGTATCTCACCCGACCATTTGACGCGCGTGTTCGAGCCCTTTTTCTCGACCAAGGGCGAGGGTCACGGCACGGGCCTTGGACTGCCAATCGTGCGCAATATCGTGGAGCTGCACAGCGGCTCGATCGCGATCGAAAGCGAGCTGGGTGAAGGCACCACCTTCGTGTTGCGCTTTCCCGCGCGCTCCAACAGCCAGCGCCCGCCAGAATGAGCCGGAATGAACTCGCGCTCCCGGCAGTTGCTACTGACATCATGAAGCGTTCAACATTCTTGAGGACAGAGGTGCGGGCTTTCGCACTAGGTGTCGTACTTTCGTTGCCCTACGCGACCGCACCAGCGTTCGCATCCCCCCCGAGCCCGACGGAGCACGGTCCGATTGCGACCGCTACGCAGCTAGGCATTGCCTTTTCGCGCGTCGCTGAGCAGGCCTCGCCCAGCGTGGTGAGCATCCAAGTGGAGGCCAAACGCAGCGGTCAAGCCTTTGGCTTCTCGTTCCCATTCGGCCAACAGGAAGAGGGCGTCCAGCGCGGTAGCGGCTCGGGCATGATCCTGTCCGCCGATGGCGCGGTGTTGACAAACAATCACGTGATCGAGAACGCC
>JBBSJC010000290.1:0-9714 GCA_038257655.1 Polyangiales bacterium
ATCCGCGCCAATCGGCGCGCGCGCGCGCTCGTCTTGATGGGCAGTTTGGCTGCGGTGCTCGTGCCGACCATTCTGCAGCTGGTCGGCGTAATTGCGCCGCACTACGACTTCAACCATGGCGGGATCACCATCTTGCCTAGCGTCGTCGCGCTGCCTGAGCGTGCCACCTGGGCTTTTCTGCTCGTCACCAACTGCCTGACGGTCGTGTTGGCCAACGTGCTCGTAGGGCGCGCTGTAGCCGCGTTGTTACGGGCCGAGCGCCGCTTGTTCACGCAGGCTTGGCGCCTACGACAGTTTCTGCCCGAGCTCTCCGCCAGCGCTTCGAGTGCGGGCCGGACCTCAGGCAACTGATCCTAAGGGTGTCCGCGCGGTTCGACTTCGGTGAGCCACATTGCACGACGTCTAAGCGCAGGTAAACAGTGTTTGGTTGCAGCCGGCGCGTCTTGTAGACTGCTCGGTTGTGACGCCCGTCTTGCCACCGCTCACAAGAACACCGCTTTTCCGCTCTTAGGTTGTCTTACCCCCTCGCGGGGCTGCGACGATGAGGTCTTAAACATGGAAGCAGTCATCTGGATCCTCGCCGCTGTGCTCGTGGTCCTTGTCATGCGTTACGCGCTAGGACGGGTCACGTCGCGCACCGGCATGAGCACATCGTTGTCTGGTCGCTCAAGCCAGGTAGGCGCGCTGATGACGCGCTCCATGTTCCGTAAGCTCAAGCTCCGGTTCCGCCAGACCATGGCCAATCACGAAGAGAAGAAGCGCCTCGAAAGCCAGTACCACGTCAAAACGGCCGAAGAAGCCGCCAAGATGATGGGGCAGATGAAGGGCGTGTTCATGAAGATAGGTCAGATTGTCTCGTTCACGAACGAGAGCTTGCCGCCTGAGGCGCGCAATGCACTGGCGAGTCTGCAGCAATCGGCGCCCCCCATGGCCTATTCGCTCGTACGCGAAGTGATCATCAAAGAGCTCGGTAAACCGCCTGAAGAGCTGTTCAAGAGCATCGACCACGAGCCCCTGGCCGCAGCGTCGATAGGCCAAGTCCACCGCGCCAAGCTCAAAGATGGCACCGACGTGGTCCTGAAGGTGCAGTACCCGGGCGTCGACGAGGCGATTCGCTCCGACCTGAAAGCATCCGCGGGCTTGGCCGCGATCATCGGCGCTGTAAATCGCAATCTCGATGCGGGCGCCGTAGTCGACGAGCTCAAGGAAGTGATTCTGCAAGAGCTCGACTACCGTCAGGAGCTGCGCAGTCAGGAGTTGTTCTGCGAGCTGTGGCGCGATCATCCGATGATCCGCGTACCTAAAGTGTTCCCGCAGTACTCCTCGCAACGCGTGTTGTGCCAGGAGTTCCGGCGCGGCTTACGGTTCAAAGACTTCCTCGAGCAATCGACAGTGGACGAACGGCGCATGGCTACGCGCGTGCTTCACGACTTCGTGTTCGACTCCATGAACCGCTTTTGTGTGTTCAATGGCGACCCGCATCCGGGCAACTATCTCTTCAACGAAGACGGCGGCATCACCTTCCTCGACTACGGCTGCATCAAGTATTTCGAGCCGAAATTCATCTTGATGCTCCGTCGCATGAGTCGATCCCTGGTCGAAGGCGACAAGGTAGCGTTCGAGAAGATCTGTCATGAAGCAGGCTTCGTCCTGCCGGGCCGGGCCTACGACATCGACAAGATCTGGAATTTCATGCGTTACAACAGCGAGCCCGTGCTGGAGAACAAGCCCTTCAAGTTCACCAAGGAATGGCTGCAGCAAGCAAGCGAGCTGATGAAGCCAGAGAACATGTGGCAAATGAACTTGCCCAAGGACTTTCTGTTCTTTAATCGCATCACCTTTGGCCTCAACTCGCTGTTTTGTCAGCTCGGCGCCGAGGAGAACTTTCACAGCTTCAACCTGCGTTACATGTACGAAGACCGCGACGGGGCGCCTGCGCTCGCCCTGTCTGGCATTGAGCTACCTGCGCGCTATTTGAGCTCGCAGATGGAGCCCGCCGCCCACGTACTCAAGGAGCCGCTCGACAGCAGCGCGACCAAGAGCCCCGCAGTCAGCGCGGCTGCAGCCGTCAACTAGGCTTAGTGCCCCTGTAAAGCGCGAAGGCCGAAGCGTTGACGACGGTAAGGTCCGAGCACCTTACACGCGGCAGCTAGGCCTTAACCATGCGCAAGGTCAGTCGCACGTAGTGGTCGCACAGGTCCTCGACCGTGCGTGAGCCATCGGCGCGGTACCAGGTGTACATGAACGTGATCAGATTCATGATCGATAGCGCGGTCAGGCGCGGGTGCTCGACCGAGAACTGCCCCGCCTCTACGCCCTTGGTCAACACGTTGGCCAAAGACGCACTGAAGCGCTGCTGCTCGCCGAGGATTTTGTTGCGCGTCTCCTCGGTGAAGTTGCTCTCTTCGCGCCAGAAGACCGCGATGATGCGCTGCTCTTCGATCACCAGACGCGCGTAGTTGCGCGCCATGTTCGCGAGTACTTGCTCAGCGTCACCACCGACATCAATCGCGCGCTGACTTGCGTCGTTCGCCAACCGGATCACGCGAATCGCGATCTCTTCGAGGATGTCGTACTTGTTTTTGAAGTGATAGTAGATGAAGGGCTTCGTCGCGCTGAGCTCGTCTGCGATGCTCTCCATACTCGTCGCTCGGTAGCCGCTCTCGTAAAACAGGCGCGTGGCCGTTTCGAGAATACGCTCACGCTTGTGCGCGCGTAGCTCCGCGCGGACGTGCACTTGGGAATCTTCGGGATCGAAGTCGGTCATCTCCTCATACCCTCGTGGTCACAGGGCTACCCCCGATGCGTCGGACCCACCGCTGCGGCGTTACCCCAGGGTAGACCCTAACACGATTCAGAAAAAGGCCTGACAGGGAGTCTCGCATCTTACCGGCACAATCCGCCTGTTTGCGGCTCAAGCCAGCTGGGCGGGCGCTCACTCGGCAGGGCTGGCGCTCGTCGCGCCCGCGGGCACAGCGCCGTGCACGTGCTCCTTGGCTTGGACACGGGCTCCGATCGGCTTGAGGCCCGCGTCGCGAAACATGGCCTGGTCTGCGTCGACGTCGGGATTGCCGGTCGTGAGCAGCTTCTCGCCGTAGAAGATCGAATTGGCGCCCGCCATAAAACACAGCAGCTGTGCTTCGCGGGTCAGGGTCTCGCGCCCAGCCGAAAGGCGCACCATCGCAGCCGGCATCATGATGCGCGCCGTGGCAATCATACGGACTAGCTCGAACGGCTCGACCCGCTTCTGCTCGGCCAGGGGCGTGCCTTCAACAGGCACGAGCGCATTGATCGGCACGCTGCCGGGGTGGGGTTGCATGTGGGCGAGCTCAGCCAACATGGCGCAGCGATCATCGATCGACTCACCCATGCCGATAATCCCGCCGCAGCACACGCTGATGCCCGAACGAGCCACCCGGTCTAACGTTTCGAGGCGGTCATCGTAGGTGCGCGTCGAGATAATCTTGCTGTAGTGCGCGCGCGAGGTGTCGAGGTTGTGGTTGTAGGCGGTGAGTCCCGCGTCAGCGAGCTTGTCGGCCTGCTCGTCAGTCAGCATGCCCAAGGTCGCGCAGGCTTCCATGCCGAGGTCTCGTACGCCGCGCACCATGTCGAGCACCTGCTCGAAGTCTTTGCCCTTGGGGTTACGCCAGGCGGCGCCCATGCAAAAGCGCGTGGCGCCCTTATCCTTGGCGAGGCGCGCCTTGGACAGCACGTCGCTGACGCTCATCAACTTCTCCGACGTCACGGGCGTGTCGTAGTGCGCGCTCTGCGGACAATAACTGCAATCCTCAGGACAGGAGCCCGTCTTCACGGAGAGCAACGTGCACAGCTGCACGGCGCCCGCTTCGTGATGCTGTCGATGCACGCCTTGGGCGCGATACATCAGCTCGACCAGAGGCAGTTCGTACAGTGCGCGGACCTCGGCGATGGTCCAGTCGTGACGGGGCTCTTGCATGGCGAGCATAACTAGCGAACGGGCCGCGCCCGAGCAAGCCGCGGACGTTGTCCCTGGTCTCGCAAGGCGCGTCACGGTACAACGAATCATCAAACTCATGGAGGTCGGCGAGCCAACCCAGGCAACCAACGCAGCAGACGCAGCACACGAGCGCGTACTTTCTGCGCTTCCCCCTTTGAGTGCGTTAGCTGCCTTCGCCGCCGTCTCGCACTTGGCCATCTACCGCGTGCTTTTGCCGGTGATGGCGAGCCAAAAGCGCCCGCTGCCGACGCTCCTGCTCGTCAGTGCGCCCTTCGCTCTCAACCTCGCAGCATGTGCGGGCCTAGTCGGGTTTGGCGCGAGCACCTTCGATTTCGTACGTGCGCACGAGCTTGCCCACACCAGTCGCCGCATTCTCGTGGCCGGCTTGGCAGCGCTGATCATGTCGACGGTGGTGCTCGCTACCTTCTCACCGGGCGGGCAGATCGGGGTGCAGCAAGTCTTCCTTGCGACCGGTGCTGTGCACACGATGGCCGTGCAACTCGCGATGGCCGCCATGCGTGTGCAGCGCTCCTTATCAGGGCGTATCACCGCGGGCCTCGTCGCTGCCGCCTCGGCATTTCCCCTCGCTTCGCTGCTGCTCAGGCAGTGGGAGCCGTCGGCGCTTGCTGAGAGTAAGGGCATCGCGAGCCTGCACGGACTAGGCGAGCTCGCCTATCTGCTCGTGCCGATAGCGGCCGCCTTTGTAGTTGTGCCGTGGAGCGACAGCTCCGATGCCAAACGCGCTCGCACTATCGGCGCGATGGCGACCGGTGCGATGGGCCTGCTATTCGCGCTCGCGACGCGTCTGCCCAACGCCATGTACGGGCATATCTTATACTCGTCGCTGCGGCTTGAGTGGGCGCTCGAGCGCGCATCGCTGGGCTACGCAGTACCGGTAAGCTTGGCCACGGGCGCGGCCTTGGCTGCCAGCGTGAGCAAGGTCCCCGAGTTGCGTCAGGGCGGCGTCGGGCTCTTCCTGTGGGTGGCAGCGGGGTACAACCCGATGACGCCAGCGCGGCTGTTGATCGCGGCGCTCGGTGTCTCGTTGATCTGCAGGGCCGTGATCAGTGCGCCCACACACAACCCGCAGCCCGCGCCCCGCTGACTTCCACCAAGTCGTACGCTTCAAACGCGCCTGCGCCTGGGTCTACCCGTGTCGTCTCTTATCCCACGCGCGAGGTCTACGGTTTGGCGATCTGATAGACCTGATTGACGGCCTCCTCGAGCTTACTCTCGTCGGTACCACCTGCCTGCGCAAAGTCTGGTCGCCCGCCACCGGCCCCGCCGACGATCGCAGCAGCAGCCTTGACGATGCTGCCCGCAGGGAAGCGTTTAGTCAGCTCCTTACTGACGCTGCATACCAGGCTTACCTTGCCCTTTTGCGCCTTGGCTCCGAGCAGGATTACGGCAGGCTGAAGTTTGTCTTTCAGCTGGTCAGCCAGGCTACGCATCGCGTCTTGGTCCGGCAGATCCACGACCGCGCCCAATACGCGAAACTCGCCAAAGTCCTTGGCTTGGGCGCTCAGGTCGCCGCTGCCACCGGACAACAGCTGCTGCTTGAGCTGGTCCAAATCGCGCTTGAGTTGCTTCTGCGTCGCAAGCGTCCGGTCGACTGCCTCGCTTACCTGCAGGGGCGAGGTCCGGAGCTTTTCGGCCGCGCTCGTCAGCTCATTCTCGAGCTTACGCAAGTGAGCCAAAGCATTCATGCCCGTGGCACCTTCGATGCGACGCACGCCCGCGGCAAGGCCCCCCTCGCTCACGATTTTGAACAATCCGATATCCCCCGTGCGCGACACGTGGGTGCCACCGCACAGCTCGATGGAGTCCGGTGAGATCGTCAGCATGCGTACTTCGGCGCCGTACTTCTCCTCGAAGATACCGATCGCCCCGCGCGACTTAGCCTCGGCCATGGGCAGGACATGGGTGGTCACTGCGTAGTTGGCGAGAATGCGTTGGTTCACGAGATCTTCGATGCGGGTAAGCTCGTCGTGCGATATCGCGCGCGTGCCCGAGTAGTCAAAGCGCAAGCGGTCAGGGCCGACGAGCGACCCCTTTTGCATCGCTTGCTCACCCACCACCGTGCGCAACGCATAATGCAAAAGGTGGGTAGCGCTGTGATTGCGACGGGTCGCGGCGCGCACGCCCGTATCGACCTCGAGCTTTACGTGCACACTCACGCGCAGCGTGCCCTGGGTGACCTTGCCGCGATGCACGAAGAATCCATCCACTGGCTTATGGGTATCGAGCACTTCGAACACCGCGCCGTCCGACGTGGTGACTAAGCCGCGGTCTCCCACTTGCCCGCCGGACTCCGCGTAGAACGGCGTACCTCTGACGATAAGCTCGCCCTCTTCGCCCGCGCTGAGCGTCTGCACGCGCTCGCCGCCCTTCAACAGGGCGCTTATTGGACTCTCTGCATGCTCAGCGTCGTAGCCAAGAAAATTCGTCTTACCCAACTCCTCGGACAAGCTCTGATAGATGCGGTCGATCTGCTTGGCGTCGTTGAGCTTGCCGCCCTGACTCTTTTCACGCGCCTTAGCCATTTCGACGTCAAAGCCGGGGTGGTCGACCGCAAAGGATTGCTCCTCACCGATCACGTCCTGCAGATCGAGGGGAAATCCGTAGGTGTCGTAGAGCTTGAAGGCCACCGTCCCGGGCAGCATCTTCTTACCTTCCTCGGTCTTGCCCCAGTCGGCGTTCTCGTCGATAAGATCCAGACCGCGCTGCAGCGTGCGCCTAAAGCGCTCTTCTTCCTGACGGGTGATATCCTCGATCAGCGCCTTACGTTCGACAAGCTCCGGATAGGCGTCACCCATCAGCTCGACGACACGCAGGGCGGCCTTGTGCATGAAGAGATCGCCGATGCCCAAGCGATGACCATGGCGAATCGCGCGCCGCATCACACGGCGCAACACGTAAGCGCGCCCATCGCGATCGGGAAACACGCCCTCGCTGATCAAGAACGCGGCCGTGCGTGCGTGATCGGCTATCACCCGCATCGAGACATCGTCAGGTTGCAGCGTGCCTCCGTACTTCTTCTTCGAGATGTCGCTCGCTAGATCGACGATCGGTCGCAGCAGGTCCGTGTCGTAGTTGGAGCGCACGCCTTGCGTGACGCAGCACAGACGCTCGAGCCCTGCGCCAGTATCGATCGAAGGCGCAGGTAGCGGATCGAGCCTACCATCGGCGTGGCGCTCGAACTGCATGAACACGTGGTTCCACAGCTCGACCCACCCCTCCCCGTCCGGACCAGGCTCTTGCCCCATCTTGCTCGGGTCGGGCTTACCGTCACCGAAGTAATAGAAGATCTCGCTGCACGGACCACAGGGCCCGGTGTCGCCCATCGACCAGAAGTTGTCTTGGGCACCGTAAGGTTGGATGCGATCATCGGAAAAGCCGGTCAGCTTCTTCCAGATTTGTTTAGCTTCGTCGTCAGGCGCGAGCTTACCTTCGCCGCCGAAGTACGTGACCACCAGGCGGTCCTTGGGGATCTGCAACACTTCGGTAATGAGCTCCCAGCCGTAGCGGATGGATTCGGTCTTGAAGTAGTCGCCGAACGAGAAGTTACCGAGCATCTCGAAGAAGGTGTGGTGACGCGCGGTCACGCCCACATTCTCGAGGTCGTTGTGCTTTCCGCTGATGCGAATGCACTTCTGGGAGCTCGTCGCGCGGGAATAGCCCCGCTTCTCCCGGCCGGTGAAGACGTCTTTGAATTGCACCATGCCGGCGTTTGCAAACATGAGCGTCGGGTCGTTGGCCGGGACAAGGGATCCGGAGGCGACGATCTCGTGGCCCTGGCGTTTGAAGTAATCGAGGAAAGCTTGGCGCACATCGCGTGAGGTCTTCATCACCTGCATGGCGTACCTCCGTGGGCTCGTTCCGTCCATGTTCTGGGCGCTGGTCCCTGCATTTGTGAAGACGAGCAGATAAGCAGGCAACTCCTCGGGCCGTCGGCCGATAGCTCCCAAGAAAAACGGGCCTGAACAACTGACTTCTTGAACAGTGCTATTTTGTTCAGTACAACCCTGACAAGGGAAACGAAACCATGCTGACCTGCCTTCGTGTTCGCGACCTCGCCATCATCGACAGCCTCGACGTAGAGCTGGGCCCGGGACTCAACGTTGTGACGGGCGAAACGGGCGCCGGGAAGTCGATCCTGGTGGACGCGCTTGAGCTCGTACTCGGCGGCAAAGGCCGCGCGGAGCTCGTGCGGTCAGGCGCCGCTCAAGCCGAGGTCGAGGCGCTCTTCGACATCGGAGATGACGCCCACGTCCGAGCCAAGCTGGCCGCCCTCGAGGTCGAGTGCGAGGGCGAGCTAGTGATTCGCCGCGTGCTGTCGCCCAACGGACGCACGCGGGCCTTTGTGAACGGGCGCATGGCCACCGCGCAGCAGCTCACCGACCTCGCTCGCGGTCTCGCGGACATTTCGTCGCAGCATGAGCACCACACCCTTAGCAATGCGAGCACGCACCTCGGGTACCTGGATGCCTTTGCCAAGCTGGCAGATCAACGCGAGCGCGTGGGCGGTGCCTACCAAGCGCTAAAACGCGCCCACGAAGCCTTGCAGAGCTTTGAGACGCGCGTGGCCGATCGTGCGCAGCGAGAAGACTTACTCAAGTATCAAATGCGTGAAATTCAAGAGGTCAGCCCCAAGCCCGGCGAAGAGTCAGACTTGAGCGAGCAGCGCGATCGTCTGAAGCACGCAGACCAACTGATGCGGCTGGCGGGTGATGCGACCGACGCGCTGTACGATCGGGACGGCTCGGTGTGCGAAGAGCTCGCCACGGTCACCCAGCACGTACTCGAGGCGGCCGCGCTCGACCCCAGCTTGAAGGAGTTGGGCACGCAGGTCGACAACGCGCGCACCATTCTCGAAGAGGCGGCGCGCGAGCTCAGTCGGTATACACGCGGCGTCCATGCCGACCCGCAGGCCTTGGTCGAGCTCGAGGAGCGTATGCACGCCTTGAGTAAGCTGAAACGTAAGTACGGCGGTACGTTGGATGCCGTGCTCAGTCATCTCGCCGCCGCCAAAAAGGAACTTGAAGCCCTCGGTGATCATGAGGGCACGTCCGAGAAGCTGCGCTCAGCGCATAGCGAGGCGATGGGAGAAGCCACCAAACACGCACGCGCCCTTTCCAAACAGCGCAAGCTTTCTGCCGGCAAGCTCGCCACGGCGATAAGTGATGAGCTCGTCTCGCTAGGCATGGGCGGAGCGCGCATCGTCATCGACGTAAGCCCGATGGAAGGCAAAGCGGGGGAGCTTGAAATTGATGGCGCTCGGCTATCGGTTGCGGGTATCGACCGCGCTGAGTTCTTGATCGCTCCCAATCGAGGGGAGGAGGCGCGCCCGCTTAGTAAGGTCGCGAGCGGAGGCGAGCTCAGCCGTGCAATGTTAGCGATCAAAAGGGTGCTGGCGGGAATGGGGCCAGCCGGGATGTACGTGTTCGATGAAGTGGACTCCGGGGTGGGCGGCGCGGTGGCCGAAGTAATCGGGCGCAAGATCAAAGATGTGGCCTCACACCGTCAGGTTCTTTGCATCACGCATCTGCCCCAGATCGCGGTGTTTGCGGATCACCACTTCAAAGTGGAGAAGGTCGTCTCGGGAGATCGCACCGTTAGCAGCGTCCGGCGCATGACCCGCAAAGAACAGGAGGACGAGATCGCTCGGATGTTGGGGGGCATCAAGGTTGGGGCAAAAACGCGCGCTGCTGCGGCAGAAATGCTCAAAGAAGCGCGCG
>JBBSJC010000291.1:0-9686 GCA_038257655.1 Polyangiales bacterium
CGAAGCGAGTTCCCCATTTGCGCACGATGCGGCGCTCCAAGTCGACCGAGCGCGAGCGCTCATCGTCTGTGAGCTCGATCCGAATCGGGGTTTGCATCGCCATGCCCGCATACGATCACAACGCTCGAGCCTGGCAACTTTCTGACAAAACCGCCCCTCCCGCCCGACATCGACTGATCACCTACTTCTGGGGAGCTGTACTTAGCCATCTATGCAAAGCCCTCCCACGTGGGATCAAGCTCAAAATCGCAGTGGTACAGATGATTGGTCATTCCGTAACATGACTGCTTCGAGCGTTAGTCGCCCTCTGTCCCGACCTGAGTGTTCACCTCGGCATGCCCAGGCCTAAGCAAGTAAGAGCCTAAGCAAGTAAGAGCCTAAGCAAGTAAGATGCCAGGGACAAAGCCGCAACCCGGGTGTGCACGTTTGCAATCCCTGGTGTACACCTGGCAAACACCTTGCAATCCTTGCAATCGTGCAGCCGCTGAGCTCCGCATGGCGCCCATCAAGGGATGCGCCGCGACTCAGGATGGAGAAGGCGTCATGAAGCAAAAGCTTCAAGGAGCAGTGGTTGTACTAACAAACGCAGGCAGCGGACTGGGCCATCTCACCGCCTTACTCTTTGCATCGGCGGGGGCGAAGTTGGTGCTGGCAGCGCGGGAGCGAGACTCCCTGGAAGCACTGGTTCAATTGTGCGAGCAGCGCCACGTGCAAGCGATCGCCGTCCCCACGGACATGCGCGATGAAGCGCAGGTACGCGTCCTCCAACAAGCTGCCGTCGCTCGCTTCGGACGCATCGACATTTGGGTGAACGACACCGCGGTGTACATGATGGGGGCCTTCGAAGGCGTGCCCTCCGAGCAGTTTCGCGCGTTATTCGAGAACAACGTGATGGGCGTGGTGCATGGTGCCAAGGCGGCGCTCGCACAGTTTCGCCCACAGGGTTACGGCACGCTCATTACGGTGGGCTCGGTTGCCGGAAAGAGCGCGTATGCCCACGCGACCGCCTACTGCGCGAGCCAGCACGCAGTACACGCGATCCACGAAACGCTGCGTCACGAGCTGCTCGGCACGCGCATTCATGCCTGTCTCGTCGTTCCGGGCTCGATTGACACACCCTTCTTTCCGCCCGCCACTGAGGATGGTGGCCAGCACATCCGCGCCATGCCTCCCATCTACCCCGCCGAGCGCGTCGCGGAAGCTATCGTCAATTGCGCGCGCATGCCGCGACGCGAAGTCATGGTGGGCACCGCCGCGCGCGTGAGGTCAGTCGCTCAGCGTTTGGCGCCGGGTCTGATTGAGCTTCTGCAGCCGCGCGCCGAGCAGATAGGCCCGAACTAATCTTCCCTAGACCCGAGACAAGGCGCATTAACGTCCATGCGTTTGCGCTGCCTGCAGCGGATCTTTGCGTTGCGGCTAGGCAATCTCGTGTGTCTCGAGCTGACCACTCGTGCCGACTCCGTTGACCCTGATAGTCCCACAGTGTTAGAGGGAAACGTCGTGCTGCGCCCATTTCATCGGGTGTAGGGCGGGCAGAAGGCCCCGCAGCTTGCTTTGGAGAGCGTATGAAATCGAATGCTTATCTTGGTTGGATGCTCGCACTGACCCTGGCCGCCTGCGGAGACGGCAGCAGCAAGACCTCAGATGCAGACCCCGTCGGCGGCGGCGGCGGAGCGATTCCGAACGACGCCTGGGTCGATATTAACGGCGACGGCATCGCGGATGGCAAGGCCCTCGATGCAAACGGGGACGGGATCCCTGAGAGCATCGATCGGAATGGAGACGGTAAGGCCGACGGGATCTTACCATCTGGCGCAACCGTGGTGGCGGGCGGAGACACGGGCAGCGTGCCCGGCGGCTCGACCGGCAGCGGCAATAATGGGCCCGGCGAGACTCCGATCTCAGGCGTCGACGACGACGGCGGCGTAGACACCGGTGGCGGCTCCGGCCCAGTGGTCGTGGAGACCGAGGTCAAGCTATTCTGCGGCAAGTCCGAGGTCGAGCTCGACGTGGCAAACGGCTATGTCTGCTGCGATTCGTTGGCCAATGGCAAATGGTCAGAGCCGACGATCACCGCCGAGGGTGGCTGTAACGACTACAGCCTCTCAGGCCAAGAGACCGTCGCAAGCAAGTGCGACGATAAGGACGACTGCGGCACGAGCTTCTGCTGCTTCACGTACAACTTGAGGGGCCCGCCCCAGTCGTTCGTGGCGCGGGCGTTCGGACGACGCTGCTTGACCGAAGCCAGTTGCAATATGGCCATGGGTGGCGAAGGCCAGGGCCAGACCTTCTCCTGCAACGACAACGGCGATTGCCCTAAGGCGTTTCCCACCTGCGTCGCCGAGCCCATGGGCAAGACGAACGCCAACACGGTGGGACGCGCGTGGGTAAAAGTCTGTAAGTAGTCGAGAAATGAGCCACCCGACCCGATGGGTGGCACATAATCGCCAGGGGTAGGCTTCCACCATCTTAGGAACGGTCTCGCTTCGCGACGCATTCGCTGGGTCAGCCTGCGGGTCTTTCGTGTGCAAAGCGGGTCGCAGCAGGAGCGAGTAACATGAGCTTAAAGCTTGGCTTGTTGGGTTCGAAGGTCTGTTCGCGCGCGGTCATCGCGTTGCTCCTGTCCGGCGCTCTCGTTGGCTGTTCGGAGGGCGAAGGGGGCAAAGTCGTCGGGGGCAACGGTAGCCGCCCGATCAAGATTGGCGATCCAGTGGACGTCAATGGCGATGGTAAGCCCGACGGAGTGGCCGTCGATAGCAACGGTGATGGCGTTCCGGATAGCGTCGACCTCGATGGCGACGGCAAAGGTGATGTGGGTCTGCCGCCAGGCCTGCCGATCGACACGAACGGCGATGGTAAGACCGATGGCGTGACCATCGATACTGACGGTGACGGCGTCGCCGATGGCGTGGACCTCGACGGGGATGGCGTCGTCGATATCGATCTCGGATGGGGCGGCGGAGGCGACGCCGGCTGCACGAGCTTGTGTCCCGGCACGGACCCGCCACCCGGTTGCGGCGATACGCCCTTTGAGCTCAAGGCCACCAAGACGAACGTGATGTTCCTTGTCGATGGCTCTAACTCGATGGCGATGTATTGGAACACCGCACGTCAGGCGATCGCCGACATCGTCAATGCCAATCCCAACCTCAACTTCGGCGTGCACGTTTTCTCAGCGGAGGGCGGCGGCTTTGGCGAGGCACTGCAGTCGCTCAACCTGTGCGGCAAAATGCTGGACACGCGCATCGACCCGGCAAAAGGCACCGGTCAGAAGATCGTCAACACCATGGGCCAGCAGCCCCCCGGCGCCGGCAATGCGCTCTTTGATCGTTCGCCGGTGCTGTCCGGTTTGAACTGGTATCTCGAGAACGACTCACCGCTCAACGATCCTGAGACATCGAACTTTCTCGTCGTGTTCTCGGACTTGGTCGACACCTGCTTTGGCACACTGTTCTCCAACCCCGGCGCTGCCGGCAACGGCAATGCAGGCTCCGAGCAGCTGCTGGCATTCGAAAAGCTCGCGATCGAGCTGCGCAAGCGTCACATCCGCGTGATGCCGATCGGCTTCGACGGCAACCCGAGCAATAACAGCGGCGGCGGCGTGGGCGGTGACGTGAACGAAGCAGCGCTCGCGGCGATTACGAAGTACGGCGGGACCACGCTCAAGAAGCCGTTGATCGCGGCCAGCGAGGACGACGTCAAAAAAGCGATCAAGCAAATCGGTGTCGCTGTTCAGCCATGTCGCTTTACCGTTCCCGCCGCAGCCGCGGGCAAGGTTAACTCCTTCAAGCTCAGCTTCATTGTGAACGGTAAGATCGTGCCGCGCGATCGCACCAAGGACAAGGGCTGGGACTTCGTCGAAGGCAACACGAAGGAGGTCGAGTTCTATGGCGACGACTGCCGCGCGTTACAGGACGGCAAGGCTACGGTCGAAGCGCGCGACGCTTGCAGCGGAGAAGAGGTTTGCGGCGTCGGCGCGACCAAGATCACCAATCGCGCCCAAGCGATGCACATCCTGCTCGACGGCTCAGCGTCCATGCAGGGAGGCCTGGGAGGTTGGGCAAACGCGATTTTTACAGGCCGGCTGACGCCGTGGGGAGAGGCGACCTCGTCGCTCGCGCAGATGGTGGTCGATCCCATTAACGACAACGTGGAGTTTGGATTCCAGTTCTTCCCGCCATCTGCCCAGGACAGTTGTGATGCTGCGATCACTGACGCCGAGGTCCCGATCGGACAGGGCACGGAAATCAGCATCATCGATCAGCTGCTCTCCAATGCGCCCGCAGGCTTCCGTACGCCGCTCGTCAAGACCATGGACCACATCGCCGCCAATCCAGGGCGCCTTACGGAGCCAGACGTGCTCGGCACGCTGCTCGTCGTGAGTGACGGCGGCGATAGCTGTGCGGCGGCCGATACTCGCAATACCTCGCTCGCCACCGCCGCAGCCTCGCTGCAGAGCGCGGGTGTCGACACCTACGCGATCAAGTTCGACTCGGGCAGCAGCGATGCCGCTCAAGAAGACCAGCTGACCAACATCGCCGTCAACGGCGGCACCGACGCTTACATCAGCGCGCCGGACGGTAAGGCGTTGACCGCCGAGTTGCTCAAGCTCTCCGCCAGTCTTGCTAACTGCGAGCTGCGCATCGGTGAGCCGCCACCTGGCGCCGACCCGACCAAGCTCAACGTGTACTTGAACGGCATCGTGGTCCCCTACGACAGTATGGGCACGATGATGTCCGGCTGGGGCTGGGTCAGTGACGCCGCAAACGGCGACTTCAGCAAGCTCACCCTCTACGGCCCACAGTGCAAGCTGCTGCAGCAAAGCCGGCTGAATGACATTGTGATCGAGTTCGGTTGTCAGGTCATTGTCGTGCAGTAACGACCACGCCAGCAGAGTGCTCGAACCGGCCGCTGTGCACACTGCGGCCGTTGCTATTTAAGCGCGTGATGCAGCCGCTTGTGTGAGGCGAACACTCAGGACAGCTAGGTCAGCTACGTGAGTATCCCATCAAGCTGCCCTCCCCGCGCTCTCGCGTGTGCTCTCGTCCACACCGCGATGCCAGGCGCGTGCCACCTCGTCCGCCACCGCGCGTGCGTCGCTTAGGCCGGTGCATCGCAGCATGCCAAAGGCGACGCCGCCGACGTCGTCCGCGCTGAACACGAGCACTTGAGCGATGTTATTGGCGCGCTCCAGAGCCAGCTCCCACCCCAATAAGGGCTCGAGCACAGCACTCATGCGGTCGCGTCCAATCATGATACTTCGTGAGCTTACGGCCATCTCGCCCCCCCAACGACATGACACTGCGTGACGTTACGTCTCACAGGCAGGCGGAACGTAGCAAAGCCCGCGCGGCGCCCATGAGTGTTTTCACGTCCGACGCGTCGATTGCTGGGGCGTTGTGCGGACGACGATCACATGCCCGATAGCGAAGCGGATGCGCGGCAATACGCGTAAAACAGGCGCGATGTCGCAGGATCTGCTCATCAATCATCTTACGGACTTGCGACCCCAGTCTGTAAGCCTGATCGCTGCCGAAGCACGTCCTCGCACCCGACTTACACGCTGGTTTCAGCCGCGGGATGGCTGGCCCGCTCAAGTGCATCAGCGCACGTTCGCGAAATTTGGCGCGGGCAAAAACACGCTTCAAAAGCGATCGCGCGAGCTTCCCTACGCAGCCTTTTCTTGGACGCTACATGCAAGCGCGCGTTGCGCTTCGAGCAGCGTGGGTTGCACTTTCACCAGGTCGAACAGCGGGCGCACATCTGGGGCGACGGCCGTCGCAAGGCTTAGCCACTGCTTGAGGCGACGCAGGGCGTGCTCGCTTGTGTAACCCGCCTGCTCAATGATCGCGACGTAGCGCAATAGAATCGGCGCATAGCCCGCAAGCGTCCACGCGGGCAGCTGCTCGCCCCGCAGCGCGCGAAACAACATCGGACGCGCCAAGCTCGCACGCCCCAACATGAATGCCGAGCTGATGCCACTGAGGGCGGCGCAGCGTTCGGCATCTGCGATCGATGCGATATCGCCGTTGGCAACAACGGGAATGCACACGCTGCGCTGGGCGCGACCGATCGCTGCGTAGTCGACGGGCGGCATGTACATCTGCTGCTTGGTGCGTCCGTGGATCGTGAGCCATGAGGCACCGCCGCGTTCCGCACGTTGGGCTAGCTCTTCGACGTTCGAAGCGTCCGACCAGCCGACGCGAATCTTGACGCTGACCGGGATTTCCGCGGGCACCGCATCGCGTACGGCTTTGGTGATCAACTCCGCGCGCTCCGGACAGCGCAGAATGGCGGCGCCGCCGTCGTGGTTGTTGACACGTTTGGCCGGGCAACCGAAGTTGAGATCGATGCCGGGTGCACCAAGTCGCGCGGCGACCGCCGCCGAAGCAGCCATCGCGCGCGCATCGCCGCCCAGGATCTGGACGAATACGGGCACGCCACTAGAGGTGGTGCCACCGCGGGCAAGCTCAGGGGCGTCGCGCAAGAAAACCTTGGGGGGCACCGTTTGATCGAGCACACGCACAAACTCGGTGACGCACTGACTCACGCCACCCAAGCTTGTGGCAAGCTCGCGATGAACCCAGTCGGTCACGCCATCCATGGGCGCAAGCGAGAGAAACAGCCCCGGATCGCGGGGTGTACGCGCCAGGGTAGAACGCAGGGCATCGGATGCGAAAGACGGCACGGGGTGCGAAAGCCTAGATCGCCGGGATGGTGCCCGCCAGGATAGCCGCGCCGAGCGCCGGCTCGGTGCTAAGTCTGAGGCGTGCAGAACCTACTCGACGCACTTCGCGAAGAATGCTCGCCCCAGATCTGGTCGCGCGGCGTGCAACTCGCGCGCACGGGAACACTGACAGGAAAACGCGGGCACGATGGCGCCATCGAGGCGCGGTTCACCACGAAAAGCGGCTTGATGTCGCCTCTAATTTCGCTGTTTCCTGACGACGCCGAATGGTCTTGCGAATGCCCGAGCACCCTGCCCGCTTGCGAGCATGCGGTGGCCGCAGCGATTGCCCTCGCCCAAGCCGAAAAGGACGGCACCGACCTTTTGGGCATGAAGGGGCCGGGGGGCACTGTCGCCTACGCCTTGAGTGAGGTCGACGGCAAGCTTGCGATGCAGCGCGAAATCGTGCGCGAAAGCGGACGTACGCCGTTGAACACGCGCTTGACCCTCGAAAAGCAGCGCGGGTCGATGTCCGATGTCACGACCTCGCGTTCAGACCTCGAAATCGACATCTTGTTCGGCTCCACCCCGAGCGGGCCTGTGCCACGCGCGTTTATGGTCAAGCTACTTTCCCATCTTGCAGACTGCGACGAGGTCACCCTCGATGGCGAAAAGGTCGTATTTGGCGAGCCCTTCCATGCCGTCGGCGCACGGGTCGAAGCGCATGGCGACGGTTTTAGGGTGATCGCCGCGCGACATCCCAAGATTACCCGAAGCTTCGAAAACGGCGCCGTGATCGCAGACGGTAAGCTTTGCGTGCTGCGCCCGAGCGAGCTGTCCGAAAGCGACTTGAATGCGCTCAAGCAGGGGCGTCACTACACGCGCTCCGAGATAGCCGACCTGGTGGGCCGCGTGATCCCAGCCCTGCAAAATCAGCTGCCCGTGACCGTGCCCCCCGAGCTGTTACCGGGCGCCCAAGAGATCGCACCGCGGCTCGCCTTGCAGACGGAAGTGCTGGCGGGCGTGCTCGAAGTATTGCCGACGATCGTGTATGGCGATCCGCCCTGCGCACGCATCGATGGCGGACGCATGACGTACCTGGGCGGGCCCGTTGCACGACGCGATCCCGAGGCCGAAAACAAGCTGTCGCGTCTGCTCGAACAGAAGCTCGGTCTCGAGGTCGGACGACGGCGCCGCCTGGAAGGCGAGGCCGCCGTACGTCTTAGCGAACGGCTGGAAGTGTTGGGGGACGTGCACGTCACGGGCTCCGGTCTTTCGGCGTTCTCGCTACGCGGCGAGCTCACGCCCAACCTTACCTTTGGAAATGCCAACGGATCGCAGTTCGGCCTCAGCTTCACGACGCCTACGGGCGAGCAGGTCTCAGCCGACGCCGTGACGGCAGCTTGGCAGCACGGCTCGCCCCTAGTCGCGCTGCAAGGCGGCGGCTTTGCGCCCATACCCACAGAGTTTTTGCGCGCGCACGGACACCTCGTACTCGATTTGCTAGCGGCTCGCGACGAACGCGATGGCACGCTTTCAAAGTCGGCGTTGCCCGATCTCGCTCGTTTGTGCAGCGCCCTCGACACGCCTGCGCCAGCGGAGCTTGCGACTTTGCGCGCCTTGGTCGACGACTTTGGAGGCATTCCAGATGCCAAGCTACCGGCCGATTTGCGCGCCGAGCTGCGCAGCTATCAACAACGCGGCGTCAGCTGGCTACGTTTTCTAGCGCAGGCCGGCCTAGGTGCCCTATTGGCCGACGACATGGGCCTCGGTAAGACGCTGCAGGCCTTGTGCGCGATCGAGGGCCCTGCGCTCGTCGTGTGCCCGGCCAGCGTGCTCTTCAACTGGAACGACGAAATCGCGCGTTTTCGCCCGAGCCTACGCGTGAGCACCTATCACGGCCCGTCGCGGGCGCTTGATCCCCAGGCCGACGTCACGCTTACGACCTACGCCATCTTGCGCATGGACACAGCCGTTTTAGCGGCCAAACGCTGGCAAACCGTGGTGCTCGACGAAGCGCAGACGATCAAGAACCCAGACAGTCAGGTCGCCCGCTCCGCCTTCGAGCTCAACGCTGAAACGCGTATGGCCCTGACCGGCACACCGGTTGAAAACCGACTGACCGATCTATGGAGCCAGTTTCATTTCCTCAATCGCGGCCTGTTGGGTGGGCGCAGCGACTTCGAGGAGCGCTACGCCAAGCCGATAGCAGACGGTGATCGCGGTGCGGGCGAGCGCCTGCGGCAGCGCATCAAACCATTCGTTTTGCGCAGGCTCAAACGGGATGTGGCCAAGGAGCTGCCCCCGCGCACGGACGTCGTGCTGCGGGTCACGCTCGACGACGATGAGCGAGCGCTTTACGACAGCGTGCTCGCCGCCACACGCAAAGAGATCGTTGAAAATCTCGCGCAAGGCGGCAGCGTGCTCGCAGCGCTCGAGGCCTTACTCAGGTTGCGTCAAGCGGCCTGCCATCGCTCGCTGCTTCCCGGACAACAGGCCGACCGTTCCTCCAAGCTAGACTTACTCTTTGATACGCTCGAAGAGATCCTCAGCGAAGGCCACAAAGCCTTGGTGTTCTCGCAGTGGACTGGATTCTTGGATCTGATCGAACCCGGACTGCGCGCGCGCAGCTTGAAGTTCAACCGCCTGGATGGCTCGACCGCGGATCGCGGCGGGGTGGTGCGAGCATTTCAGGACGACGCCTCGCTCGGCGTGATGTTGTTGTCGCTCAAGGCAGGGGGCGTCGGGCTCAACCTGACCGCAGCTGATCACGTGTTCCTGCTCGACCCGTGGTGGAATCCAGCCGCTGAAGATCAAGCAGCCGACCGTGCCCATCGCATCGGCCAGGATAGGCCCGTGCTCGTGCATCGTTTGATCGCAAGCGACACGGTCGAAGAGCGCATCCTTGGCTTACAGGAAAAGAAGCGCGCGCTTGCCGCCGTCGCCACCGATGGCGCTGCGCAAGCCGCCTCGATCACCCGTGATGATCTGCTCGCATTACTGGCTTGAGGCCCTCGCC
>JBBSJC010000292.1:0-9673 GCA_038257655.1 Polyangiales bacterium
AGCGCTCAAGATCGCCCAGGGCCTGGGCGTCGACGAGCTGGCCCGTCTCGCGCGCGAGGCGCACGTGGCAAGTCAGGTCACCCACCCCAACATCGTACGGGTGGTGGATGTGGATATCGCGCCGGAGGGGTTTCTCTACATGGTGATGGAGTACGTCACCGGCTCCACGCTTGACGATCAGCGGGAGCGATATGGAACCGTCGACTGGTGCCTGGCGGTGCTACGGCAGGTAGCCGACGCGTTGCTCGCGCTCCACGAGGCGGGGGTCATTCACCGTGACCTCAAACCCGCCAACATCATGATCCGTGACGAGCGCGGTGAGCCGTGGGTGAAGCTCATGGACTTTGGCATTTCGCGGCTGCGCGGAGCGCAAGATGCCGAGGACGTCAAGTTCGGGGGCGGTGGTGCGAGCGGAGGGCTGAACGGGAGTACGAGCGACGGCGATCCATTCGAAACCTTCGACGACGATGGCCCTGGCGACGACACCTCCATCCTCGCGACGCGCGCTGGATCGGGTCAGCAAGGGGATGACGCCGCCGAAAAGGGCGCCATGATCATGCCCGCCGGCCCTGACAGCGCGCGCGGCGGGTTGCAGCTCACCCAGGTCGGACAGCTCACTGGGACGCCCGGGTTTTTGGCACCCGAGCTCACCGATGGCCCCTCCGCCATGACCCCCGCAGTCGACGTTTTCAGCTTCGGCGTGATCGCGTATATCATGCTGACCGGCGAAGAACCCTTCCGCGAGCCCGCGTTCGTGGCCACCATGGCCGGCAGAGCGATCGAGCGCCGTGTGTTGCTGCTCGACCGCATCGGAGCTGCGCCCAGGAGCGTTTTGGCCGCCCTCGACGCCTGTCTGATGGAGGATCCCAAAGCTCGCCCCGCGATGCGTGACTTACGTGACGCCCTCGCTCCCTACGTGCGGAAGCCTATTTCCAGTCACCCGCCCGCAGCCGGTCGTGCAAGTCTCCCGCGCCCATGACCTGCACCCGAAGCGCGCCGAACTCGAGGGCATCGCCTGCTTGAATGCGGACCGGGGACCCTGCCCTCACCGGAATTCCATTGGCTGCCGTTCCGTTCGCCGAGTTGTGATCGTGTAGAAACATCTCCCCTTGCTCAGTCACTTGAAAGTAGGCGTGCAACTTGGAGATGTAGCCAAAGCGCAGAACCACGTCGACGTTTGGCGCGCGCCCCACGGTGATGCGCTCAGGGAAGGGCTTGCCAGGGCGTTTTTTTACTTCGACTGCCCAGCCCATCCTCTCAAACGCAGCTTCGGTGTTGCGAAGATTGAGGCTGACATGTTGCGTCTTGTACTGAAGCTGCTTATCGGTGTCCTCGCTCTCGGCTGCCGCCTTTCCCGAAAGCGGAACCTTGACTAGCGAAAGCGAGGCCCGTTCCGCCGAGAACTTTGCTCTTCCCAGGCGTTGGGCAAGGTCTAGTAGCGTATCCAGTGATTCCACGGCTCTGTGAATCCCCGGGAGCAGACGCTCCCTCGCGAGGTGCGGAGTGCCGTAGGGCTCTCCCCCGAATTTACTGAAGCCCGGTCGGCCCCCTGAGGTCCACCCTGGATCCTACGGGATATCACGAGGCGCCGACGAGAAAACTCGCAAAACCCGTTACGCAACGCCGGCGGCACTATGAGAGCGGCCCGCACTCAGGATCGATTGCATCATTCTGGCCGGCACGAAGACCCAGCACCGCGATCTCAAGAACCATAGCCCCGTGGGGCACCTGGCTCACCTGCGAAGAGACGGATGCGATCGCGGGCAAGCCTCACGGCTACGTGTTCGAGGTGGATCCGTGGCGTGGCGGCAATCGGCTCCCATCGTGGGTATGGGACGTTTCGAGCACGAAGCCGTGTCCTTTGGTCGCGACGGCGTCGCTTACCTGACCGAGGACGCGGGCGAGCCGCACGGCTGCTTCTATCGCTTTCGTCCCCGTCGCCCGCTGGGCGGTCGTGGCAGCCTGCACGCGGGCGGCATCCTCGAGGCTATGATGGTACCCGCCCTGAGCACGGACCTGTCCATCGTTCAGGAGCCCGGCACCGTGCTCGACGTGCGCTGGATCGAAGTGCCCAATGCCAACCCGGGCGAGGGTGAAGCCAGTACGCGCGAACAATCTGTATCGCGCGGCGCTGTGCCGATCCAGAAGTGTGAAGGCACCTGGACGGGCCCCGACGGCGGCATCTGGTTCGTCGGCAGTCGTGGCGACGGACCTGATGCGGAAGACGCGGAAGACATCAGCGCCGCCGAGCACTCCGGGCAAATCTGGCGTTACGACCCCCGCCACCGGACGATCGAGTTGGTAGTGACCTTTCCCAAGGGATCGCCGTTTGACGGACCGGATAATATTACGGTCGGTCCGCACGGCTTTGCACTCGTATGCACCGATGGAAAGGACGACCAATGGTTAGTCGGCATCAACGAAGAAGGTGGAACCTTCCCGTTCGCGTTCAACCCGGCCAACGACAACGAATGTGCAGGTGCCACCTTCTCGCCCGATGGCCATACCCTGTACGTAAACATTCAGGGTCCGCCCGGCCTCACCTTTGCGATCACGGGTCCGCGGCACCGCGGAGCCTGAGCGAGCCCAACGACAGCGTCATGCACGTCTCGCGCGTCACATCGGCGAGACGCGACAAGTGAGTCATGTCGATTCCATCGCAAGCGGCGAAGCCGTACTGATTGACTTCGAGGGTCCTACCACCGCCTGCTCCCTCACGTGGTAGGCAGAATCGACAGACACTGGGCTGTTCTGCCACAGGTCGAGCTGGCTCGATCCAATGAAGACTCAGGACAGGCCAGGGAGGTGTCGGCCGCAGCAGACAGTCGCGCGGTCGTTTGGCGCGCAATCAATGCCTCACTTTTACGCGCTGCACTTGCAGGTTCCACTTGGAGGGTGTAGGGGCACAACAGCGGGCCTGTAGGATGGCCGGAAGCAGGAGTTCTCTCAATCCCCTCGGCGTCGCGCTGACCTCGAGGCATAGGCGATACCGATGGCCCTGCACCGCATTCGAAATGGATTGAACCTGCCTCTCGGAAATGCGCCACGCGACGTTTCGGGCACCGCGGCCATCGGTCGAGTCGGACTCTTGGCAGACGACTACCCCAACCTGAGCCCGCGCCTCTGTGTCGACGAGGGGGCCGACGTCAAACGCGGTCAGCTCCTGTTTGAAGACCGTAAGATCAAAGGAGTGCGTTTCACTGCGCCGGCCGCCGGGCGTGTGATCGGTATCCATCGTGGCGCGCGCCGGGCGCTGCAGTCGGTGGTGATTCATCTCGACGACAGCGAGCGCGAGGACGCGCGGGACGCCTCCAAGCACGAAACCTTTGCGTCGTTCACGGGGCGCCACGCTGGCGAGCTCTCGCGCGACGAGGTCGTCGAGCTGCTCTCCGAGTCGGGGCTGTGGACGGCGCTGCGCACGCGTCCGTTCAGCCAGGTTCCCGCCATCGACATGAAGCCGCATGCGCTCTTCGTCACCGCCATCGAAACCGAGCCGCTCGCTCCCGATCCGCAAGCCATCGTGACGGCAGCGGCCGAGGATTTTCGCCTGGGACTGCTCGCTTTGACCAAGTTGTGCGAAGGCACGACCTACCTGTGCGTCGCCGAGGGCTCTTCGATAGCCAAGATCGACGCGGACGTGCGCGTGGAACAGTTCGCAGGCCCCCATCCCGCCGGCCTCGTGGGGCTGCACATGCATGTGCTTGCGCCGGTTTCGCGCGAGCGCATGGCCTTCAGCATCGGCTACCAGGATGTGATCAGCGTCGGGCGCCTGTTTCGCACAGGTAGGCTCGAGCTCGAACGCGTCATCTCGATCGCGGGGCCTGCCATTGCACAGCCGCGCCTAGTGCGCACGCGAGTGGGCGCCTGCCTTGACGACCTCACCCAAAGCGACAATCTGGAAAAAGACGTGCGTCTCATCTCGGGCTCCGTGCTCTCCGGCAAGTCGGTGACGCGCGAAGAGTTCGGCTATCTCGGTCGCTACGAACGTCAGGTGACTGCGATCCACGAGGGGCGCGAGCGGGAGCTGCTCGGCTGGCTTGCGCCGGGCCCACGCACCTTCTCGATCCTGCCCGTGTTCCTCGCCAAGTGGCTGCACAAACAAACGGACTTCACCACCAGTCGGCATGGTGCAGAGCGAGCGATGGTGCCGATCGGTGTCTACGAACGGGTGATGCCCATGGACATTTTGCCCACGCATCTCTTGCGCGCGCTGCTCTCACTCGACCTCGAGCGCGCCGAAGCCCTGGGCTGCCTCGAGCTCGATGAAGAAGACCTTTCACTTTGCACCTTCGTCTGCCCCAGCAAGATCGACCACGGCGTTGCGCTCAGGCGTACCCTCGACATGCTCGGAGCAACCTGATGCGCTGGTTACGCAAGGGCCTCGATCGGCTGGCGCCTCAGTTCGAAAAGGAAGGTCGGTTCGCAAAGCTCTACCCACTCTACGAAGCGGTCGACTCGCTGCTCTACACGACAGGCAGCGTTACGCGCACAGCCTCCCATGTGCGTGATGGTCTCGACCTGAAGCGCATGATGATGGCCGTGGTCATCGCGCTCGTGCCTTGCATGATGATGGCCATGTACAACACGGGCTACCAGGCCCACCTTTCGATCGCAGCCGGCTCCCTTCCCCTCGACGGCTTTCAGACGCGCATCTTCGAGAGCCTGGGTCTCGGCTTCGATCCGCACTCCGTGCTCGCCTGCTTCGTGCACGGCAGCCTGTACTTTCTGCCCTCCCTGGCTGTCACGTTCGCGGTAGGCGGAGCCATCGAAGTGGCCTCGGCCATCCTGCGCAAGCACGAGGTCAACGAGGGCTTCTTCGTCACGGGTTTTCTGATACCGCTGACGCTGCCACCGGCCACGCCGCTGTGGCAGATAGCGCTCGGCGTCGCGTTCGGTGTGATCTTCGGCAAGGAAGTGTTCGGCGGCACAGGCATGAACTTCATGAACCCGGCTTTGCTCTCGCGTGCCTTCATGTTCTTCGCCTATCCAGCAGATATCAGCGGCAACGTCTGGGTCGCCGCCCGCGCAAGAGAGGCCGCCGCGGCCTCCGAACAGGTTGACGCCGTCACCGGTGCCTCGCTTCTGACCCAGCTCAACAGCGGTGAGGCGACGCTCGCCGACGCCAACTTCTGGGATGCGTTCCTGGGCACGATCCCTGGCTCCATGGGCGAGACCTCGGCGCTCGCCTGTCTGCTAGGCGCAGTCTTCTTGACGGCCATCGGCATCGCCTCCTGGCGCATCATGGTAGGTGTGACCGTCGGAACCTTCCTGACGGTGCTGTTGCTCGACACTGTGGGTGCAGCCGACAATCCGCTCCTGCACATCCCCTTTCACTTTCACCTGGTGCTCGGAGGCTGGGCATTCGGTACCGTGTTCATGGCGACCGATCCCGTCACCGCGCCCTTCACCGACCGTGGCCGCTGGCTATACGGGGTGCTGATCGGCGTGCTGATCGTGCTGATTCGCGCGGTCAACCCTGCCTATCCCGAGGGTGTCATGCTGGCGATCCTATTCATGAACATGTTCTCGGCCCTGCTCGATCACTTCGTGGTGCGGGCAAACATCCGAAGGAGGGAGCAAGGCTATGCGCGATAGTCCTGGCTACACCGTCTTCTTCGCCGCTTCGGTCTGCATCGTCTGCTCGATAGTAGTCTCAGTAAGCGCCGTCTCCCTGCGCGGCCCCCAGGCCGAAAACCGCAAGCTCGATCGACAGAGTAAGGTGCTCACGGCAGCGGGTCTGACCAACCCCGCCCAAGACCTCGACGACGACCGGGTGCGCACGCTGTACGAACGCCAGGTCGACGCACAACGTATCGCACTCAAGAGCGGCGAAAAGGTCGCAGCTTCCGAAGGCGATGAAGGCGAGCAGCCGGCCCCTGCGAACAAAGCCGGCCTCGTACGCTTGCCGACGCACACGGAGGTCTACCTGGTGCGCTCCGAAGAAGGAGGCGAAACCCTGGTTCTGCCGGTGGAGGGTAAGGGCCTTTGGTCCACCATGCGCGGTTTTCTCGCGCTCGATGCCGAAGACCTCAACACAGTACGTGGCATGGAGTTCTACGAGCACGGGGAGACGCCGGGGCTCGGCGGCGAGATCGACAACCCGCGCTGGAAGTCGCGCTTTCGCGGACGCAAGGCCTTTGACGACGAAGGAAAGCCTGCTCTGCGGGTGGCACGCGGCCCTGCAGGCTCGCCCGAGCAGGATCCCCATCAGGTCGATGCCCTCACCGGTGCCACCATCACGGCCCGTGGCGTAAGCAACCTGCTTTCGTTCTGGCTTGGCGACGACGGCTACGGCCCGCTTTTGAAACGGCTCGAAACCGAAAGGAAGACGCCATGAAGAAGGCGAGCGCAGTCTTTCTCGATCCGCTGTTCAACGACAACCCGATAGCCCTGCAGGTGCTGGGTGTGTGCTCCGCCTTGGCGGTCACCACCCGCATGAGCACCGCCCTTGTCATGTGTGCCGCGGTGATCGTGATCATGGCCCTCTCGAATCTCGCGGTGAGCGTGCTGCGGCGCGGCATGCCCACCAACATCCGCATCATCGTGCAGCTCACGATCATCGCATCGCTCGTGATCGTCACCGATCAGGTGCTCAAGGCCTTCCTGTTCGACATCAGCCGGCAGCTCTCGGTATTCGTGGGGCTGATCATCACCAACTGCATCGTGATGGGGCGCGCGGAGGGCTATGCCATGCAGAATCCGCCCATGCGCAGCGTGCTGGATGGGCTCGGCAACGGTATCGGCTACTCGATTGTGCTGATCGCCGTCGCCTTTTTCCGCGAGCTGTTCGGTACCGGCAAGCTGCTCGGCTACGACGTCTTGCCCGTGCAAAGCGAAGGCGGCTTCTACGTGCCGAACGGGCTGATGGTGCTCGGTCCATCCGCATTTCTGCTGATCGGCTGCTTCATCTGGGTGCTACGGGCGAACAAGCCGCAACAAATCGAGGAGGCCTTCCATGTTGGAGCACTACTTGAGCCTGGCCACGAAGGCAATCTTCGTTGAGAACCTGGCGCTCGCCTTCTTCCTCGGCATGTGCTCGTTCCTGGCGGTCAGCAAGACCGTCGAGACGGCCATCGGCCTGGGCGGCGCAGTCATCTTTGTTCTCGGGCTCACCTGTCCGCTGAATCAGATCCTCTACACGACGGTGCTCGCGCCGGGCGCGCTCTCCTGGGCGGGCCTTCCCGATCTCGATCTTTCCTTTCTCAACTTCCTGGCATTGATCGGCACGATCGCCGCAAGCGTGCAGCTCGTGGAGATGACGCTCGACAAGCTCATGCCGAAGCTGCATCAAGCGCTCGGTATCTTCCTGCCGCTTATCGCCGTCAACTGCGCGATCCTGGGCGGCTCCCTGTTCATGGTCGAGCGCGACTACAACCTGGCCGAGGCCACCGTGTTCGGTCTCGGTTCAGGCGTGGGCTGGGCGCTGGCCGTGGTGGCCCTGGCCGCCGTCCGCGAGCGCTTGCACTACAGCAATGTCCCGGCGCCGCTGCGTGGTCTAGGTGTCACCTTTATTATCGTCGGCCTGATGTCGCTCGGCTTCATGGCCTTTGCGGGCATTCAGTTGTGAAGGGAGCACGCCCATGAGCACTATCATCGCAGGCGTCCTGGCCTTCACGCTGCTCATCTTACTCTTGGTGATGGGCGTCTTGTTGGCACGCTCCAAGCTCGTGGCAAGTGGCGAGGTACAGATCCTGGTCAACGACGACCCCTCCAAGGCCATCCGTGCGCGCGCCGGTGGCACGCTGCTCGAAACCCTCGCCAGTAAGCAGATCTTCGTGTCCTCGGCCTGCGGCGGCAAGGGCACCTGTGGCGTGTGCAAGGTCAAGGTCACCGAAGGAGGCGGGGCACCAGCGCCCACCGAACGCTCGCACGTCAATCGCGCCGAGGCCCGCGAGGGGGTGCGCCTGTCCTGTCAGCTCAAGGTCAAGGCAGACATTTCGATCGAGCTGCCGCCTGAGCTCTTCAGCGCCCAGAAGTGGGAGTGTACGGTTCGCTCGAACCACAACGTGTCCACGTTCATCAAGGAGCTTGTGCTCGACCTGCCCGAAGGGGGCGAGGTTCCCTTTCGCGCGGGGGGTTATGTCCAGGTGGAGGCTCCAAAGCACACCGTGCGCTACCGCGACTTCGAGATCGAGGAGCGCTTCCGTGACGACTGGGACAAATTCGATCTGTGGCGCTACGTGTCCACCGTCGACGAGATGACCCAACGCGCCTACTCCATGGCCAACTACCCGTTGGAGAAGGGCATGCTGATGTTGAACGTCCGCATCGCTTCGCCGCCACCCACGCTGCCCGACGTGCCGCCCGGCATCGTTTCATCGTACACCTTCGGTCTCAAGCCCGGCGACAAGCTGACTGTGTCCGGCCCCTTCGGGGAGTTCTTCGCCCGCGAAACAGAGGCGGAGATGCTGTTCGTCGGGGGCGGCGCAGGCATGGCGCCCATGCGTTCCCACATTTTCGACCAGCTCGAGCGGCTGAAGACGAAGCGTAAGATAAGCTTCTGGTATGGCGCACGCAGCTTGCGCGAGGCGTTCTACGTCGATGACTTCGACCGACTGGCCAAGGAGCATCCCAACTTCAGCTGGACGCTCGCGCTTTCCGAGCCCACGACGCAAGACGCTTGGGACGGCGCCACCGGTTTCATTCATCAGGTCGTGCTCGACCAATACCTCAAGCAACATCCCACGCCCGAAGAGGTCGAGTACTACCTGTGCGGCCCGCCTCCCATGATCAGCGCTTGCGAAGACATGTTGCGCGACCTAGGTGTCGACAAAGAGCAAATTCTGTTCGACAAGTTCGGCTAGAAGGTAAGGTCCCCCGTGGAGATCGCCCTCACGCTCCTCATCGTCGCGCTCGTCATGGTGGGCATGGCGGTGGGCATCCTGTTTCGGCGGCCCCCGCTCAAGGGCTCGTGTGGAGGCTCCCTGGCCGCCTGTGTCTGCTCGCCTGCACAGCGAGCGCAGTGCCCGCTCGTGCGCCCGCAGGATCCCGAACCCGAAGGGGCTGAGCCTACACGACCTCTGCTCAACCAGCTCGAAGCCACCCAGGATCCCCCGGCGCAAATGACGCCTCCCGCGGACGATCGGGGCACGTGAGCACCGCGATCGCTCCAGGCCATGGCGTTCATCCATTGCGAGCAGCGGGTCGCGCACGTGATCCTCGCGCAGTCCGGCGCGTGGTACGAGGGGTCGCAAGCACCAATGCGGCGCTTGATAGTCGGGCACATCGCGTGGCGCTTGATAGTCGGCCACATCGAGAGCGTCTCGCGTCGGCTTCGCAGCGACGCCATCTGCTTCCGCAACGAGCGAGAGCACGAGAGCAGCCCGGTTCCTATCACCTGCCGCAGGCTCAGGGGTGTGCACCGCGAAAGCGATTCCACACTACGCCCAGCTTCTTCATTCGTGATCTTAAGGTGTGAGGATTGATGTCGAGCAGCTCGGCCGCTCCGCCCTTGCCTTCGATGCGCCCGCCAGTCTTCTCGAGCGCGCGCTCAATATGATGCGCCATCGCCTGGTCAAGCGTGTAGAAGGGCTCGTTGGACGACGGAACCGCCTGAACCTGGGGGGGGCTCTGTAGCAAGGGTAGTGGCGCGGGGGGGGTGCTCGCACGGGCTGTTACCCGCACGCCCAAGGCGGCGGGCACGTTGAGCTTCTTACCGCCGCCCAAGATGGCG
>JBBSJC010000293.1:0-9667 GCA_038257655.1 Polyangiales bacterium
CGCTCGAGAAGGCGCTCGTGCACTTGCCCGTGCCCACGATCGACGATCTCTATGCTGCCGTCAGTTACGGCAAGCTCGAGGCCACGCAGGTGGTCGATGCGCTCGGCACGGCAGAAGATGGCTCTGCGAAGAAGTCACTCACGCCGACGTTCTTCGAGCGCACGGTCCGTAAGGTCACGCGCAAGGACGGCACAACGGGCATCCGCATTGCGGGCGTCGACGATGTGCTCGTGCGTTTTGGCAAATGCTGCAATCCGTTGCCCGGCGACCCGATCATCGGCTTCATCACGCGTGGTCGCGGCGTGACCGTGCATCGACGTGCCTGTCGCGAAGGCATGGAGCTCGATCCCGATCGTCGCATCGAGGTGAGTTGGGCGAGCGATGCCAAGATCGATCGCCCCGTTCAGGTGCGGGTGGTGACGGCGGACAGGCCGGGCATCTTATCGACGGTGACAGGCGCCTTCGTCGAAAGCGGGCTCAACATCAGCGAAGCCACCTGTCGCTCGCTGCTCGATGGTCGCTCGGTCAACACGTTTCAGTTCACGGTCAAAGACGCGGGCGCGCTGCGCGTGCTCATGCGCAATATTGCGAAGATTCAGGGCGTCTACGACGTCGAGCGCGTCTGATTCACGCGAGAATCGTGTAGAAGCGGCTTACGTCCTCGGCTGTTCGCATCGCACGCGGAACGCCTTACAACACGGCCGTGTCAGGGCTTGCGCTTGGGGCGGGTGAGCTCGACTTGAACGCCGCCGGCGTCGCGTTTGTAGGAGTACGAGCCGTCTAGCTTTTCGGTTGCGCGGCGGGGGTCCAGGTTGACCACGACTTGGTCGCGACCATTACGTTTGGCGGCGTACAGCGCTTCGTCGGCGGCTGCGACCAGCTCGCTTGATTTGTCGTAGGGGACTTCCTTGCGCATCACGGCGACGCCGATGCTGACGCACACTTTGATCGCTGTTTCATCGGCGAGAACTTCCATGTTGCTGACGCGCGTACGCAGCCTTTGGGCGAGCACTTGCGCGCCCGCCTCGTCGTTACGCACGAGGATCGCGAACTCTTCGCCGCCAAAGCGCGCGCCCACGTCCTCTTTGCGCAGCGTCTCAGTTAGTTTGACCGAGACGGCCTTGAGCACGGCGTCGCCTGCGGGATGCCCGTAGGTGTCGTTCACCTTTTTGAAGTGATCGATATCGACGAGCAGCACAGCGAGTGCACAGCCATGACGCCGCGCGAACGCGAACTCGGACGCGAGACGATCGTCGAAGTAGCCACGATTGTGCAGGCCCGTGAGCCTGTCCCGGACGGCGGCCTCGTAGAGCTCACGGGACGCGGCCACTTCGCGCGCGTCTTGCACGGCAAAGCGTAAGACGAGTCGACCCATCGTGATCAGATCGCCGATGTTCAGGCGCGTACGCTCCGCGATCGGTTTGCCTTGCACTTGGGTGGCGTTGCGGCTTCCAAGGTCCGTGACCCACAACGCATCGCCAGTGCGATCGAACCGTGCGTGCATGCGCGACAGGCTCGCGTCCGGGATCCGTAGGTCAGCTTCAGAGCCGCGGCCGAGCACGGCATGGTCACGCTCGATGACCAGGATCTCGCCGGTGCGCGGGCCTTCGACGACTTGCAGCGCCAACGTGCTGGGCTTTGCGCGCAAAGCGGCCGGCACGGTCACCTCTTGGGTGATGTCGTCCGGCCCAAGCTCGTCCCCTCCGTTCATCACGGTCACGCCCCATCATACTACGGGTGCGCTTTCTTTCGCGCTGAAGCCGCGACTCTCGATTAAAGCTCTCAGGGGGGAGCCAGCGACACGCAGGGCCTGATAGGTCGTAGTGTAAGCGTGTGTGAGTATTGCGCGACGTGCGGCAAAGTTCATGGGCGAGTGCATGAACAGCATTGCGTCGCTGGGGTCGGGCTCGAGCAAAAGCACCTCAGTTGCGGGATTCTCCGCGCGAAAACGCTCGAGGCCCGCGCGCAAGCGTGACTCGCTTCGCATGCGCAGGGACTGGTTGTAGACCCACAGCACGCCCTTATCGCGCACGCGCTTCATGCGGCCGTGGCCGGTGGGGATGTCGCGCAGGTGCACTTCAGAGCGGATCGGCACCATCGGGTTGATGATTAGAACGGCGTCTGCACCGAGCTCAACGGCGACGTCGACGTGGGCTACCTCGCCGAGTCCGCCGTCTACGTAATCGCGCTCGCCAATGCGAAAGGGCGCGAAGAGGATCGGGATGGCGGTGGAGGCACACACCGCTTTGGCCACGGGAACTTCGACTTTGGAGCTGGCTCCGAACACGGTTCGTTCGCCCGCGTCGAGATCGTAGGCCACGAGCGCCAGCGGCCGCTGCATGTCCTCAAACCGTGCAGGAATGGAGCGTCGCGCCATCAGCTCCGACAAGAAGTGCTCGTAGGCGTCCAAGCTGAATAGGCCTGCGGGAAGTGAATCGACGAAGCGCTCGAGCTCGTTCCACACGTCGGTCTCAAGCGGGCGGGCGATCACAGAGGCTACGGCACGACGCGCCGCAGAAGTGACGGTACTGAGCACGCGCCGCCACTCGCCAGAGTCGAAGCCGAGCACGTGCTGTCTGCGCAGGGGGAAGAAGTCGTCGGCCGGATCGAGTAGCGCGCGATACAGACGGGAGGCGCGTAGACCTCCGGCTAGTGCCATCGCGACCGTGGCGCCGGCGCTGGCACCGACGTACGCGTCGAAATCGCAGGCGTAGAAGCCATCGAAAAAATCTTCGAGCGCGGCCAGACAGCCGACCTCGTACATGGCGCCGGTGATCCCGCCGCCACACAGGCATAAGGCGGTCCGTGGCCCGTGCGGCAAGGCCCGACCGGGCGGAGGGCGATAGGAGGCGCGCAACAGATCGTTCATTCCGTTTCTCCAGACTCGAGTTGCGCTGCCCAGACCAGGAGCAGCACACCGAGCGCGAGCGAGACGAGGACAAGCCCCAAAGGAAGGTGCAAGGGCACGACGGCTGGCACATTGAAGCCGCGCAACGGGAACAGCCGCTCAGGTAACAACACGGGCATCGCGTTCACCGCCGCGTGCACCGCGATGCCCGGCCAAATCGAGCGCGTGCGCAGCGCAAGCATGCCGAGAGCGATACCGGCCACGGTGGCGTACACGGCTGCCACCGGGTCCAGATGCGAAATGCCGAACAAACAGGCGCTGCCCACTAGCGCTG
Organism: Polyangiales bacterium; assembly: GCA_038257655.1. Taxonomy (GTDB): domain Bacteria; phylum Myxococcota_A; class Polyangia; order Polyangiales; family DASUME01; genus DASUME01. Next base: position 3,183 of record JBBSJC010000293.1, read on the forward strand.
CGCCACTTCCGTAGCGCTCGCGCATGCCAAACAGCACAAAACCACGGAAAAAAAGCTCTTCGATCGCGGGGATCAGGGCGACGACACAGCTGACGACCAACACGCCGCGACCCATGGACGGCGCTTCGAGCATGCGTTGCACGGCAAGCTGTCGCTCCATGGACTCGGCGCCAAACACGTAGTGGTGGAGCAGGTTCGAAAGCTCTGTCAGCGGAAATTGTAAACATACGCCTGCCAGCAGACACAGGGCTGCGGTGCGCCGGCGGATGGCAAACAGACTCAGGCCCTCGAGCAGCGGTGCGTTGCCACCAAACCAGCGCAACCCCATCCACAGCGCAAGCCCCATGCCCGTGAGCTGGGCCATGGTCAGACTTAGCAGGTCGCTCTGAACGCGTGCCGCTGCCAGAGCCAGGCTGTCTCCGTGGATTTGGGCGGATAGCCACACGGCGAAAGACAACACGAGGTATCCAATGGCCCCTGCCACGAGCAGCAGAAATACAGCGCCCAACGCAGGCACACTGAGCTGACTTTCACGGGCTGGTTTCACGTTCCGAGTATGCGGGACCGCGCCGCCAGCGCCATCGCGAACGCTGGCACACGAATCGCGGCCATGCGCGGCAGGTGCGGCAGGTGCGGCTGGTGCAGCTGGCGCGTGAGGTACGCCGATGTTGCCCGGGTGCCGCGAGCATGGTCGGAACGGGCGGAGGCGCGTAAGCTGTGGGTCGCATGAATAGTGTGGTCCTGGCCGGGTTGCTGCGAAGGCGTTCAACGATGACGAGTGTGCGTGGGGGAGGGCACGCTTGGCTTCTATGGCTGCTGATGCTGTGTTCGCTCGCAGGCTGCGCGCGTCAGGCGGGAGTTGGGGAAGGCACCACGGCGATCAAACTGCCGCCGACGCTCGATGCGCGTTCCTACACGGAGGGTGAGCGCGCCTATCGGCGTTTGCCAGCGGCGGATCCGCAGCGCGGGCCGTTGCGCGACAAGTTGATCGACTATCTCGTAGCGCGAGCAGCGTTGGACCAGGCCGCCGAAGAGTACGAGGGAGCCGTCGAGAAGCTCGCGGCGATCACGTCATTGTACCGTCCCGAGGAGCTCGCCCCGGAGCTGAACCCGGCTATCGCAGGCCTTGCGAGTTACATCAGAGCGCGCGGCGAACGGCGCGGCGATGAAGGGCGCGTGCTCGCTGCATTGTGGGTGCAAAAGCAGTTGAATGCGAAAGCCGGCAAGAAGACCGATGCAAGCGAGCAGTACAATATCCTGCGTCGCTGGAGTGATGAGTCGCGCAAGGATTTGGGCGGCGTCACAGAGCATCTCACCGGGCTTATCGATGTCATGGAAGAGCATGCGCGCCTGACACCCGCGCCCGAAGTGCTCGCGGCGCTGGCTGATTTGTATTTGGAGCGCAGACAAAAGCTTGTCGCTACGCTCGGACCCGATGGGCAGTCGCCGCCTGCGCCTGGGGAGCTGTCCTTTCAAGATTATCGCGAAGCAACCGTGGCGCTGAGCCGCGCGCCGCTCGATCTGGCTGCGATTTACCTCATGCACGATGACTATCCGCGCGCCCTGGCGCGGCTACGCCAGCTCGATACCGTGACGGGGCTTGAGCCGCGGATTCGCACCGTGGTCGAGATGGTCGTCGAGGACAAGGCTGAGGCGCCTGACGCTTTGCTCGCCCTGTCGCGTGCCTACCTCGAGGCCGAAGAATCCGACGTGACCCGCGCGCTGTGCAACTACGGCGTACGCAAATACGAGAAAGACGGGCGGTTTTCGCAGTGTCTGGGGCGCTTGGCCGCGGCGCGTGACGATTACGCGGAAGCTGCGCTCGATTATGCCGATGCGATTCGTCTCGCTCCCGATCAGCGCGAGCTTTACGACGAAGCGCTCGAAGTGCTCGCGAACCTGATGCGCGGCGAGCTCTTCGACAGCGATCCGTCCGAAACGCGTATCCTCGCCGTGCAGGCTCGCAGCATTCTCGCAGAACGGGTCAAACGCTGGCCGTCTGCGCCCCCGCCCGTCTCGCTCGACGAGCTCGAGCTTGCCGTGGGCTTGGCGGAGATGAGCGCTGGCAATTCAGATGAAGCGCGGCTGCACTTCGAGGCCAGCCTCAAAAGACGCGAAACCACGCGTGCGCTCGTGCAGCTCGGACAACTGGCGGCTCGCGAGGGCAAGCGTGAGGAAGCCTTGCGCTATCTGCGCCGCGCGCTCGAGCGCACCAATCAGCGCGATGGTGACCAGGCGCGCCAGCGTGCACAGATCCTGGAGCAGCTCGGCGATGTGGCGCGCTCAAGCGGCGATCGCGAGGCGGCGCGTCGTTACTACGCGGAAGCGCTGCTGCTCTGGAACGCGAGCGTGGATGCCAAGGAAGAGGGCCCTGTGCGCGCGTTTGCGCATATTCGCCGTGGCGTACTTCTGTCGCGCCTCGGACGCACGGTGGAGTCCCTCGATGCTTTCGAGCTTGGGATGCAAGCCGCTCCGGGCAATCGCGAGGCTTACGCGCAGGTGCTCTCCCACCTGGTGGTCAGCGAGCCGAATCCGGAGCTTGCCGCAGCGACGGTGCGCCGTGCCCAGCGCCAGCTCACGCTCGATCCCGAGTGGAAGGTGTACTTTGGCTGGTGGGTGCGAGCTATCGCGGCGCGAAATCACACGGCGCCACCCCCCGATATCGTCAAGTTGCTTTCCCGGATGTCCCGCTCCGAAGCCTGGTGGGGACATCTCGCCGAGTTCGGTTCCGGCGCGATCGATTACACCAAGCTGCGGTCTCTGGCGCAGGGGCGCGGAGAGAAGACCGAGGCTGACTTTTACGAAGGCGCTCGTTTGCTCGGTGTGGGTGACGTGACCGGCGCGCGCGCGATGTTCAAGCGCGTCCTCGACTCGCGCATGGTCGGCTTCTACGAGTATCAGATGGCCCAAGAGCTGCTGCTGCTGGACAACGCGGCACTGCTGCCGCCTGCTGCCGCACCTGCTGCGTCGGCTGCTGCTGCGCCTGCTGCTGCTGCGCCCACCGCCGCTACACCGCCGGCTGCTTCGCCCGCTGCTCCCAAAAAACGTTGACAGCCTGGGAACATTCGAACGCGTGCAAGCCTGCGTCAGGTGAGCGCATCGAAGGCGGCGATGACCTCGGCTGGCGCCTGCACAAGCTCAATCAATACGCCTTCGCCGCTCGCGGGGGACTTCTCATCGCCCTTGGGGTGGATGAAGCACACGTCGTGACCGGCTGCGCCCTTGCGGATACCCCCGGGCGTGAAACGCATACCGCTCGCCTCTAGCCACTTCACCGCGGCGTGAATGTCGTCGACCCACAGCCCGATGTGATTGAGCGCGGGATCATGCACCTTGGGTTTCTTCTCGGCATCGACCGGTTGCATCAGGTCGACTTCGACACGGAACGGCCCCTTGCCCAAGACCGCGATGTCTTCGTCGACGTTCTCGCGTTCGGATTTGTAGCTGCCTTCGACCGTCAGGCCGAGCGTGTCCACCCACAACTTGCGTAGCAGGCCCTTGTCGAGCCCACCCACTGCGATCTGCTGCAATCCCAAGACTCGAAACGGACGCTTTTCCATCTTAGATCCCCGTGGCTGCGCGCACGCGCTGCATGGTGTTCTGGGCGATGACGCGCGCGCGTGCGGCGCCATGGTCAAGAATCTTGTCTAATGCCGCTTCGTCACTGCGCAGGCTTTCATAGCGCTCGCGCATCGGGCTGAGCTCGTGCTCGAGCGCGGTCAATAAATCCTGCTTGGCGTGGCCCCAGCCATAGCCTCCGGCGCGCAGTTTGGCGGCAAGCTCGTCTGCCTTCTGCGCGCCTGCCACCTGACGGTAGAGCGTGATGACGACGTTACTCTCGGGATCCTTCGGCTCTTCCAAGGATTCGGAGCCAGTGACGATACCCATCACGGTCTTCTTGAGGTCTTTGGCACTGCCAAACAGGGGAATCACGTTGCCGCGACTCTTACTCATCTTCTGACCGTCGATCCCGGGCACGAGCACCTCGTCGCGAATCACGGCCTCGGGTACGACCACGGTGCCTTCGCCGAAGACATGGTTACAGCGCACAGCCAAGTCGCGCGCGATCTCCAGGTGCTGCTTCTGATCTTTGCCCACGGGCACCACGTTCGTGTCGTAGAGGATGATGTCGGCCGCCATCAACAGCGGGTAGTTGAAGATGCCAGCGTTGGGTGACTGGCCTTTGGCGAGCGCATCTTTGTAGGCATGACCACGCTCGAGCTGGCCCGTTGCGAGAATGCAGGCGAACACCCAGGTCAGCTCAAACACCTCGAGCACAGCGGACTGCCGATAAAGCAAGGTACGGTCGGGGTCCAAGCCCGCTGCAAGCCACGCTGCGGCGACGTCGTAGACCGTCGTGCGCATGACACCGCGGTCCTGGACCGTAGTGAGCGCATGATAATCCGCGATGAAATACAGAGAACTGTCGTAACTCGACAGAAGCTCGAGCGCTGGGCGCATCGCGCCGAGGTAGTTGCCTACATGGATGGTGCCAGTGGGCTTGATGCCAGTTAAGGATCTCTTCACGGCGCAGCTCCTCACGCGACTTGGACGCGCGCGCAATAGCACGTTGTACGCGCGGCTTCCGCCCCTTCGCAAGCGGGGTGAGGTTGCGCCAGGCGTCGTCAAAATGAGCGTCGACTGCTGTATGCTGGTCCGATCCCGTGAGAAATTTTGTCGATTGGCTGAAATCCATGGAAGGCGCACAGCGTACGCGCCACGGTGCGCACGACCCGGAGCGCGTGCCAGACGTGCTTGCTGTGGGCGAGCTCAATATCGTCTACCAGCCGATCGTCGACTTTCGCGCGCACAAAGTCTTCGCCTACGAAGCACTCGTGCGCAGCAGCTCACCGCATTTTCAAGGCCCGCCCGCGCTGTTTACGGAGGCTATTCGCTCGCGCTACTGCGGCGCGCTCGGTCGCGCGGTGCGGGAGCTGACGGTCGAACGAGCGCCGCCCTTTCCGCTGTTCGTAAACATCCATCCGAACGAATTCGATGAAGGTTGGCTCGTGCAGCCTGACGATCCGATTTTTCATCACGATTGGGGCGTGTTTCTCGAGATTACGGAGTCTGTTCCGCTCAGTCACTTCTCGCTGTGTCACAGCGTGCTCGCAGAGCTCCGAGGCCGCGGGGTGATGCTGGCCGTCGACGATTTGGGCGCGGGCTACTCCAACCTGAAGTACATCGCGGACCTGGCGCCGCAAATCGTCAAGCTCGATCGCGGGCTTATCGTGAACATGGAGATCGGCAGCCGCCAACACCGCTTGGTCAAGGCACTTGTCCGTTTGTGCGAAGACCTCGGTAGTAAGGTCGTAGCCGAGGGCATCGAGACCGAACAAGAGGCGCGGGCGGTGATGGATACAGGCGCGCACTACGGCCAGGGCTTTCTATTTGCGCGCCCCAGCTTTCCGCCGCCACCCGTCGACATGCGCAACTACTGACCGGCCGCGATTGGCCTCAGTAAGCTCGCTCGGAACCGGCGCGGGCGTCTGCCGCACGTTCACTCAAATCGCTCGGCCGTTTTTACGTGCTCGAGAAAACCGCGACAGGCGCGGTCACATAGATCGAGCACGTGCTCGAAGCCTGCGCCGCCGCCGTAGTAAGGGTCGGGTAGGTCGGTCGCGCCTTCGGGCTCGTGCGCAAAGCGTAAGAACATGTGCACTTTGTCGCGGGCCTCCCCGTCGGGGGCGAGGCGCATCAGGTCGTCATGATTGTGTCGATCCATGGCGAGCACGTAATCAAAGCGCGCGAAGTCCTCGCGCTCGAAACAGCGTGCACGACTGGGCAGATGAATGCCGCGCAGCTTGGCGGCCGAAAGCGTGCGTGGGTCAGGACGCTCGCCGACGTGATGGCCCGCGGTGCCCGCGCTGTCGATCTCGAAAAGGTGCGAGAGCCCCGTCTCGGCGAGCAGCTTGAGCATCACGCCCTCGGCGGTGGGCGAGCGGCAGATGTTGCCTAGACACACGAAACATACACGTACTGGCATTCAGATAGGCCTTATCAAAGCATCAAAGCCAACCATCATTCCGTGATCAGCACCAGACTGCCACGAATGCCCGTTTTTTGGCTGGAGATGCCGTGCCAGCCGGCCGGAACGAAGGGCTCGGTATGGCGAAACACGTAGCGCGCATCGGCAGGTGCGAGGTTCACACAACCATGGGAGCGGCGCAGCCCAAAGTGCGCGTGCCAGAACGCGCCGTGCAAGGCCAGCGAGCCCTCGAAGTACTGCGTCCACGGCACGTCATCGATGCTGTAACGATCGTCGGCGGCGTCGGCACCGATGTCGCTCATCGTGTCCGACACGAACTTACGCTGGATGCGAAAGCTGCCGGGAGGTGTCGCGTGGTCGGCCAAGCCCGAGGAGACGAGGGTTGCATAACGCGGCTTGTCACCCACGTAGAGCACGAGCGTTTGCGCGCTCAAGTCCACGTGGACCCAGGGCTCGTCCGCTTTTACTTCCTTCGGTTTGGGGATGCGCTCTGCCA